>PFJX01000151.1 GCA_002784045.1 Hydrogenophilales bacterium CG_4_10_14_3_um_filter_63_21 | reverse complement strand
CCATGTGACTAGGCATTTTTGCTTTTACTCCCTAGAAACCCGCGCCAGCACTGGGCTGTCCTCGAAAATGTGCCTTGGAAGTGTCAAAGTCGGGTCTCATGGCCGCGCAGGTACCAGATGCGGCCTGCCCTGGTTCATCGGTTGACGGCCCGGAACGGGTAACCCATCATCCTGGCTAGTTCAACTAGCCATCTCGCTGCCCATGAAATCCCCCGACTGGTCTTTGCAGGAAGCCAAGAACCGTTTCAGCGCAGTGGTGGATGCCGCCCTGGCGGGAGAGGCGCAGCGGGTCAGCCGGCGTGGGCGGCCGGCGGTGGTGGTGCTTTCGGCGGCGGAGTATGAGCGGCTGCGCGGCTGTGACCGTGAGGACGCGCCGGGCTTCAACGAGTTGTTGCTGGCGATGCCGCAGGATGACGGCGAATTCCCATCTACCGGGCCGGCCCTCAGGGATGTGGCGTTTTGATGTTTTTGCTCGATACCGTGATCCTTTCCGAATTGCGCAAACGCGAGCGCAACCCCGGTCTGGTGCGCTGGATCGACGAACAGCGCGCAACTGACCTGTATTTGAGCGTGGTCAGCGTCGCTGAGATCGAGCGAGGTCAACCCGGATTTCGCCGCGATCCTGGCCGAGTGGCTGGATCGTTTGCTGCATCTTTATGCCGACCGTCTTCTGACCGTCGATCTCGGCATTGCCCGGCGCTGGGGGCGACGCTCCGCCACCCTGGGTAACGACGGCGCCGACCTGCTTCTCGCCGCTACCGCGCAAGAACACGGATTAACCGTGGTAACCCGCAACGTTCGGCATTTCCAAGCCACCGGCGTGCCGGTGTTCAATCCTTTTTCCTGACCGACTCATGAACCTCCACGAATATCAGGCCAAGTCCGTGTTGCGCGACTATGGCATTGCCACGCCGCGTGGCGTGGTCATCACGAACGCCGATCAATGCGCTTCAGCCGCCGCCGAACTGGGCGGCGAGGCGTGGGTGGCGAAGGCGCAGATTCACGCCGGCGGGCGCGGCAAGGCGGGGGGCGTGAAGTTGTGCCGCTCGATTGATGAGCTCAGTGCCGCGGCCGCGTCGCTGTTGGGAAGTCGCCTTACCACCTACCAGAACGCGCCCGACGGCCAGCCGGTCAATCAATTGTTGATCGAGGAAACCCTGCCCATCGTCCGCGAGTTGTATTTGTCGATCACCGTCGATCGCGCCGCCGAACGCATTGGCCTGGTCGCCTCAGCTTCTGGCGGCATGGAGATCGAGGAAGTCGCGCGCAGCGAGCCGGAGAAGATTCTGAAAGAGTGGGTCAACCCCGTCACCGGCCTGATGGATTACCAGGGCCGCAACCTGGCTTTTGGCCTGGGGCTGGCCGGCGAACAGGTCGGCGCCTTCGTGAAGCTGGTGAAGACCTTGTACCGCGTGTTCCTGGAAAAAGACTTGGCGTTGCTGGAAATCAACCCGCTGATCGTCACTGCTGACGGCCGCATCGTGCCGCTCGACTGCAAGATGGGCGTGGAAGACAACGCGCTCTACCGGCAGAAGGCGCTGGCCGAGATCGCTGACGAATCGCAGATCGACCCCAAGGAAGCCGAGGCGCACGCCCACGACGTCAACTACATCGCGCTGAATGGAAACATCGGCTGCATGGTCAACGGCGCGGGGCTGGCGATGGCGACGATGGATCTGATCAAACTCTCCGGCGGCCAACCCGCCAACTTCCTCGATGTCGGTGGCGGCGCCACGGCGGCCACGGTGGCGCAGGCGTTCAAGATCATCCTTTCTGACCCCAACGTGAAGGCCATCCTGATCAACATCTTCGGCGGCATCATGCGCTGCGACATCATCGCCCAGGGGGTGATCGACGCCGTGAAGGAGGTGGGGGTGGCCATCCCCGTGGTGGTGCGCCTGGAAGGCACCAATGTGGAATTGGGCCGCAAGATGCTGGCCGACGCGGTGGCGGACTCAGTTACCACCACTCGCCTGCCGATCATCGCCAGCAACGATTTGAACGAAGCGGCGCGGCAGGCCGTGGCCGCAACCCAACCCTGAAGGAGGATCGGCATGAACTTTCATATCGAATACGAGCTTGAGGAAGATGGCCGCTGGCTGGCCGAAGTGCCTGAATTGCCCGGTGTGATGGCTTATGGCGCAAGCGCCGATGAAGCCATGTCACGCGCCGAAGTACTCGCGGAGCGGGTATCGGCTGAAGAGCCAGCAGCCATATAGCGCCGTCGTTCCCGCGAAGGCGGGAACCCAGAGCTTTATCTGATTGATTTTATTGATGTGCGAACTGGATTCCCGCTTTCGCGGGAATGACGAACCCGGACGGATTTCAACATGAGCATCCTCGTCAACAAAGAAACCAAAGTGATTTGCCAGGGCTACACCGGCAAACAAGGCACCTTCCACTCGGAACAGGCGATTGCCTACGGCACCCACATGGTCGGTGGCGTCACCCCCGGCAAGGGTGGCCAGATTCACCTTGATCGCCCGGTATTCAATACGGTGAAGGACGCGGTGAAGGAAACCGGCGCCGATGCCTCGGTCATCTATGTGCCTGCCGGTTTCGCCGCCGATGGCATTCTGGAAGCGGCGGATGCCGGCATCCGGGTGATTGTCTGCATCACCGAGGGCATTCCGGTGCGCGACATGATTAACGTGAAGGCGGCCATAAGGGCCAACAGCGGCGGCAACGGCACGGTGTTGATCGGCCCCAACTGCCCCGGCATCATCACGCCGGGGGAATGCAAGATCGGCATCATGCCCGGCTTCATCCACCAGCGCGGCCGCGTCGGCATCGTCTCGCGCTCCGGCACGCTGACCTACGAAGCGGTGTTCCAGACCACCCGTTTGGGGCTGGGCCAGACCACTTGCGTGGGCATCGGCGGCGACCCGATCAAGGGGCTGGATTTCATCGACTGTCTGGCCCTATTCCAGGCCGATCCGGAAACCGAAGCCATCGTCCTGGTCGGTGAGATCGGCGGCAGCCGCGAGGAAGAAGCGGCGGAATACATCCAGTCTCACGTCACCAAGCCGGTGGCCGGTTACATCGCCGGCCAGACCGCGCCGCCGGGCAAACGCATGGGCCATGCCGGCGCCATCATCGCCGGTGGCAGGGGCACGGCAGCGGAGAAGATCGCCGCCCTGGAAGCTGCCGGTGTGGTGGTGGCGGCCAGCCCCGCCGGCATCGGCGCGGCCTGTGCCGAGGCGATCAAGCGAAGCGGGCCGTTGTAGCGCAGGCAGGCCGTGGCTGTAAGCCGCTGAAGCGGCAACAGCCACGCTCAGCCTGCACTACAACTCCCGGCGCCTACATCCGAAGTGGTTGTTTTACCCACCGCTTTCGGCTAGTTTCCGGGCCACGTTAGGGGTGCCGTCACAACCTTCCAGGACGGCTGAGATCACACCCTTGGAACCTGATCCGGGCCACGCCGGCGTAGGGAAGCGTTAAGGCCCCGCCTGCGCTCCTTGCGATTTTTCTCTGTTGGAGCGCTTCATGAACGCCGCCTTGCCAAAATCCGCCCCCTTCCTTGCCGCCGACGCCCATGTCGATGAGGCCGCCATCCAGCCGCTGCCGAATTCGCGCAAGTTTTATGTCGCAGGCAGCCGGCCGGATATCCAGGTGCCGATGCGGGAGATTTCCCAGGCCGACACGCCCACCGGCTCATTCGACAACCCTCTCGGCGAGCGGAACCCCCCGATCTTCGTCTACGACTGTTCCGGCCCCTATGGCGACCCGGCGGTAAAAATCGACATCCGCCAGGGCCTGCCCGCACTGCGCCAGAAGTGGATCGAAGAGCGCGGCGATACGGAAATGCTGCCCGGCCTGTCCTCCGAATACGGCCGCAGCCGAGCCGACATGGACGACCTCGCTCGCCTGCGCTTCCCCGGCCTGCATCGGCAGCCGCGCCGCGCCAGGGCCGGGATGAATGTCAGCCAGATGCACTATGCCCGACGGGGCATCATCACGCCGGAAATGGAATACGTCGCTATTCGCGAGAACATGCACCGCCAGGAATACCTCGCCGCCTTGCGTGCCACCGGCCCACAGGGTGAAAAACTGGCCAACCTGATGGGCCGGCAGCACGCCGGCCAGAACTTCGGTGCCAGCATCCCTGACGAAATCACCCCCGAGTTCGTGCGCAGCGAGATCGCCCGCGGCCGCGCCATCCTCCCCGCCAACATCAACCACCCGGAAACCGAGCCGATGATTATCGGCCGCAATTTCCTGGTGAAGATCAACGCCAACATCGGCAACTCGGCACTCGGTTCTTCGATCAACGAGGAAGTGGACAAGATGACCTGGTCGATTCGCTGGGGCGGCGACACGGTGATGGATCTGTCCACCGGCAAGAACATCCACGAAACCCGCGAATGGATCATCCGCAACTCGCCGGTGCCCATCGGCACGGTGCCGATTTATCAGGCGCTGGAAAAAGTGGACGGCCGCGCGGAAGAACTCACCTGGGAAATGTTCCGCGACACCCTGATCGAGCAGGCCGAGCAGGGCGTCGATTACTTCACCCTCCATGCCGGCGTGCTGCTGCGCTACGTGCCGATGACCGCCAACCGGATGACCGGCATCGTCTCGCGCGGCGGCTCGATCATGGCCAAGTGGTGCCTGGCGCACCACCAGGAAAGTTTCCTCTACACCCGCTTCGAGGAAATCTGCGAAATCATGAAGGCCTACGACGTCGCCTTCAGCCTGGGCGATGGCCTGCGTCCCGGCTCGATTTTTGACGCCAACGACGAAGCGCAACTGGGCGAATTGAAGACCCTGGGCGAACTCACGCAAGTGGCCTGGAAGCACGACGTGCAGGTGATGATCGAAGGCCCCGGCCATGTGCCCATGCACCTGATCAAGGAAAACATGGACCTGCAACTGGAATGGTGCGACGAAGCGCCGTTCTACACGCTTGGGCCCCTCACCACCGACATCGCGCCCGGCTACGACCACATCACCAGCGCCATCGGCGCCGCCCAGATCGGCTGGTACGGCACCGCCATGCTCTGCTACGTGACGCCGAAGGAGCACCTCGGCCTGCCGGACAAGAACGACGTCAAGGAAGGCATCATCACCTACAAGCTGGCCGCCCATGCCGCCGACCTCGCCAAGGGCCACCCCGGCGCCCAGATCCGCGACAACGCCTTGTCGAAAGCGCGCTTCGAGTTCCGCTGGGCCGACCAGTTCAACCTCGGCCTCGACCCGGACAAGGCGCGCGAATTCCACGACGAAACCCTGCCGAAAGATTCCGCCAAGGTCGCCCACTTCTGCTCCATGTGCGGCCCGCATTTCTGCTCCATGAAAATCACCCAGGATGTGCGCGATTTCGCCGCGAAACAGGGTGTCTCGGAAGCCGATGCGCTGGAGAAAGGCATGGAAATCAAGTCGGTGGAGTTCGTGAAACAGGGTGCCGAGGTGTATCACAAGGTGTAGTTTTCCTCTCGCGCAGCCTCGGAGATGTGATGAAACACAGGGGTTTGCTACTACTACTACTCGCTATCGTGGCCGGCGCGGCGTACTGGGGTTACAAGCCCTCGGAATCGACCGATCGGGCCAAGAAGCCGCCGCCCCCGGTGCCGGTCACCGTGGCCCAGGCCGTCATCCGCGACCTGCCGGTGACGCTGGAGGTGGTCGGCCGTGGTGAGGCTTATGAAACCGTCACCCTGAAAGCCCGCGTCGATGGCCAGGTGCTGGCCGTGCCCTTCGCCGAGGGCAAGCCGGTCGCGGCGGGCACGCTGCTGGTTAAGCTGGATCCGGCCGACTTCCAGGCCCGCGTGAGACAGGCCGAGGCCAACCTGGCACGCGATCAGGCCTTGCTGGACAAGGCGCGGGCGGATGCCGCGCGCTATCAGTCCCTGCTCGAACAACAGTTCGTTTCCCAGGAAAAAGTCGCGCAGATGCGCGCCGATGCCGCCGCCGCGAGCGCCGTTCTGCAAGCCGACCAGGCGGCACTGGAACTGGCGCGACTGCAACTTTCCTACACCCACATTCGCGCGCCGTTCACCGGGGTGGCGGGTGCCAAACTGGTGTATCCGGGGGCGACGGTGAAGATCAACGAAACGGTGCTGGCGGTGCTCAACCGGGTGCGGCCCTTGTACGTCAGCTTTGCCGTGCCGGAAAAACACCTGCCGGCGATCCGCGCTGCCCAGGCCAAGGGGGTTTTGTGGGTGAAGGTTGGCGTGCCCGGTGGCAAGCAGGCGCCCGGCAAGGTCGTGTTCCTCGACAACGCGGTGGACTCCGCCACCGGCACGTTGCGCATGAAGGCCGAGATAGCCAACGACGGCGCCAACGACGGCGCCAATGCCGACAGCGGCCTGGCGCCCGGCCAGTTCCTCAGCGTCAGCCTGCTCCTGGACACCCTGCGCAATGCCGTGGTGGTGCCCGCCGAGGCGGTGCAACAGGGGCCGGAGGGGGCGTTCGTGTATGTGCTGAACGGGGAGGGCGGCGCGCAAGTGCGCAAGGTGGAGATTGCCCAGGTGCGCGACGGCCTGGCCGCCATCGGCAAAGGCCTCGCCAGCGGCGAAACGGTGGTGACCGACGGCCATTCCCGGCTGACGCCCGGCGCCAAGGTGAAAGTGAAGAAGCCGGGAGGCAAGGGATGAGGACGCACTTTGTGGCGCCGGCGTCTCGCCACATCCTACCCAGGGTTTCGCTGCCGGTTGTTTCACAGTAACGCCTGGCGCCCTCCATGCAACTCCCCGAACTCTGTATCCGCCGTCCGGTGATGACCTCGCTGCTGATGGCGGCGTTTCTGATCTTCGGCGTCATTGCCTACCGCGCCCTGCCGGTATCGGAACTGCCGAGCGTGGATTTCCCCACGATTTCGGTGAGCGCCAGCCTCCCCGGCGCTTCGCCGGAGACCATAGCGGCGGCGGTGGCGACGCCGCTGGAGGCGCAGTTCTCCAGCATCGCCGGGCTGGACAACATGAGTTCGGTGAGCGCGCGCGGCGCCACTTCGGTCACCCTGCAATTCAGCCTCGACCGCGACATCGACGCCGCCGCCCAGGATGTGCAGGCGGCCATCGCCGCCGCGCTGCGCAAGCTGCCGTCGGAGATGCCGACGCCGCCTTCGTTCCGCAAGGTGAACCCGGCCGACTCGCCGATCTTCTACCTCGCCATGCACTCGGACACGCTGCCGCTGCCGGCGGTGAACGAGTACGCCTCGACCCAGTTGGCGCAGCGCATTTCCACCATTCCCGGCGTGGCGCAGGTGCTGATCTACGGCGAGCAGAAATACGCCGTGCGCATCCACGCCGACCCGAACGCGCTCGCCGCGCGCGGCATCGGCATTGACGAACTGCATCAGGCGGTGGCCTCCGCCAACGTCAACCAGCCGATCGGCAACCTGGAAGGGGCGAAGCAGACTTTCGCCCTGCGCGCCAACGGCCAACTGGAGGACGCCGCCGCCTACCGGCCGCTGATCGTCGCCTGGAAGAACGGCGCGCCGGTGCGCCTGGACGAGGTGGCGCGGGTGCGTGACGACGTGGAGGACAACCGCCGCGCCAACTGGATCGTCGACAAAAACGGCGACCAACGCGCCATCATCCTCGCCATCCAGCGCCAGCCGGGTGCCAACACCATCGCCACGGTGGCGGCCATCAAGGCCATCCTGCCGGCGTTCCAGGAGAAGCTGCCGGCCTCGATCCAGCTTTCCGTGTTCTACGACCGCAGTGTCTCCATCCACGAATCGGTGAACGACGTGCAGTTCACCCTGATTCTGGCCGGCTGCCTGGTGGTGCTGGTGATTCTGCTGTTTCTGCGCAACCTCTCGGCCACCGCCATCCCCGCCCTGGCGCTGCCGATTTCCGTGATCGGCACCTTCGCCGCCATGTACGCCCTGGGCTTCAGCCTGGACAACCTCTCCTTGCTGGCGCTCACCTTGTCGGTGGGCTTCGTGGTGGACGATGCCATCGTTATGCTGGAAAACATCGTGCGCCATGTGGAGGCGGGGGAAAGCCCGTTCGACGCGGCGATTCATGGCGCCCGCGAGATCGGCTTCACCCTCGTCTCCATGACCCTGTCGCTGGTTGCCGTGTTCATTCCGGTGATGTTCATGGGCGGCCTCATCGGCCGCCTGCTGCACGAGTTCGCGGTGACCATTTCCGCCGCCATCCTGGTGTCCGGCTTCGTCTCCCTGACATTGACGCCGATGCTGGCGAGCCGCTATCTGCGGCACGAGAAGCGCGAGCAACACAACAAGCTGTACTGGCTGTTCGAGAACGCTTTCGCGCGCCTGCTGGAAGGTTATCGGGTCAGCCTCGCCTGGAGCCTGGCGCACCCGCGCGGGGTGCTCGCCGTTTTTTTTCTCAGCATCGTCGGCAGCGTCATCCTGTACCGGGAAATCCCCAAGGATTTCCTGCCCAGCGGCGACAGCGGCCGCATCCTCGGCCGTACCGAGGGCGCGCCGGATACCTCCTTCGCCAGCATGGTGGAACGCCAGCGCGCGGTGGCCGCCATCGCCGCGAGCGACCCCAACATCGAAATTCTGATGTCCGTGGTCGGCTCCGGCGGCTCCCGCATCACGCCCAACAGCGGCATCCTGCTGCTGCGCCTGAAGCCGAACGCTGAACGCAAGATGACGCCCGACGAGATTATCCAGAAGCTGCGCCCCAAACTGGCCGCCGTGCCCGGCATCAAGGTGTCGCTGCAGAACCCGCCGCCGATCAGCCTGGGTGGCCAGTCCACCACCGGCCTGTATCAATACACCCTGCAAGACACCGACCTGGACGAGCTGTATCACTGGACCGACGTGCTGCTCGCGCGCCTGCGCAAACTGCCCGGCTTCGAGGACGTCAACAGCAACCTCAACAACAAGAGCCCGGTGCTGGCGCTGGAAGTGGACCGCGACAAGCTCGCCGCGCTGGGCTTGACCTTCGGCCAGGTGGAAGACGCCCTGCAAAGCGCCTTCAGCGCGCGGCAGATTTCCACCATCTACGGCGCCAGCAACCAGTACCAGGTCATCCTGGAACTCGCCCCGGAATTCCAGGAAGACCCCAACACCCTTGCGCGCCTGCATGTGCGTTCATCGAGCGGCGCCCTGGTGTCGCTCGACAGCGTGGCGCAAGCCACCCGCGCCTCACAGGCCCTCACCCTCAACCACCAGGGGCAACTGCCCTCGGTCACCCTTTCCTTCAACCTGCAACCGGGCGTGTCGCTGGGCACGGCGGTGGAGCGGATCCGGGCGCTGGAACAGGAACTGCGCCTCCCCGCCTCGCTCACCAGCAGCCTGCAAGGCACGGCGCAAGCCTTCGAGGCCTCACAGAAAGGGCTGGGTTTGCTACTGCTGGTCGCGGTGTTGGTGGTCTACCTGGTGCTCGGGATTCTTTACGAGAGCTTCGTCCACCCCCTCACCATCCTTTCCGGCCTTCCCGCCGCCGGGCTGGGCGCCTTGCTCACCCTCTGGCTGTTCAAGGTCGATCTCAGCCTCTACGCCTTCGTCGGCATCATCATGCTCATCGGCATCGTCAAGAAGAACGCCATCATGATGATCGACTTCGCCTTGAGCCAGCAGCGCCGCGACGGCCTGGCGGCGGCGGACGCCATCCGCGAAGCCTGCCTGGTGCGCTTCCGCCCGATCATGATGACCACTCTCGCGGCCCTCGCCGGCACCCTCCCCATCGCCATCGGCTGGGGCGCCGGCGCCGAAATCCGCCGGCCGTTGGGGCTGGCCGTGGTCGGCGGCCTGGCGCTGTCGCAGTTCCTCACGCTGTACCTGACGCCAGTGATTTATTTGTATATGGAGCGGCTGGGAGCAAAGTTCGCGCGGCGAACCCCCGTGTAGCGCCGGCTTCCAGCCGGTGTCTTTCTGTTTCGTGCCACCCGTCCCTGGTTGTTTTGTGCAAATGCAAACTAATTTCTTCAATCTGCATGGCGCGCCTAGAATAGGCGCATGATTCCCCGCGACATCACCCCCCTGCTGCAAAGACTGGCCGGCCGATACCCGGTGGTTACCCTCACCGGGCCGCGCCAGAGCGGCAAAACCACGCTTTGCCGCATGCTTTTCCCGGACAAGCCCTACATCACCCTGGAAGACCCGGATACCCGCCGCTTTGCCGCCGAAGATCCGCGCGGGTTTCTTCAGGGGGTGGCGGGCGGCGCCATCCTCGACGAAATCCAGCGTGCGCCGGAACTGCCTTCGTACCTGCAAGGCATGGTGGATAGCGACCCCACGCCCGGCCGCTTCATCCTCACCGGGAGCCAGCAGTTCGAATTGATGTCGCGGGTCAGCCAGTCGCTCGCGGGGCGCACCGCCGTGCTGCGCCTGCTTCCCTTCACCCTGGCGGAGAGCACGCGCATCACACCCTTGGGCGAACTCGCGCAGACGCTGCTCACCGGCTTCTATCCGCGCATCCACGACCGTGGCCTGGACCCCGCCCAGGCCCTGGGCGATTACTTCACCACCTACGTGGAACGCGACCTGCGCCAGCTCACCGCCGTGCATGACCTGCACCGCTTCGAGCGCTTCGTCCGGCTCTGCGCCGGCCGCGTCGGGCAACTGCTCAACCTCAGCAGTCTCGGCAACGATGCCGGCGTCTCCCACGCCACCGCCAGCGCCTGGCTGGACCTCCTGCAAACCAGTTACATCGTCCACCTGCTACCGCCCTGGTTCACCAACACCGGCAAGCGGCTGGTGAAAAGCCCCAAGCTGTATTTCCACGATGTCGGCCTGGCTTGCTGGCTGCTTGGCATCCGCACCCAGGAACAGGTGATGCGCGACCCGCTCCTGGGCGGCCTGTTCGAAAACCTGGTGGTCATGGAAGCGCTGAAGCGTCGATACAACCGTGGCGAGTCGGGCGAGATGTACTTCTACCGCGACGCCACCGGCAACGAAGTGGACCTGCTGCTTCCCTCCGGCCGCCGCTTCCGCGCCATCGAAATCAAGGCCGGCGCCACCGTCAACCCGGATTACTTCCGTGGCCTGGCCACCCTGGCGCGAGCCTTCCCCGATGTACTGGAAGACGGCCGCGTGATCTACGGCGGCGTTCAGGCCCAGCCACGCAACGACTGGCCGGTGCTGCCGTGGAGTCGGCTGGCGGAAGGCGATGGGTTTGATTGAAACAAGGTGGGATGGGCCGAGGAACGAAACCCGACAACGGCACCGATGGCGTTGGGCTTCCTGGCGTCAGCCCAACCGCTGATACCGCCCGCCGGTCGCGCCGACCTGTTGCGTGCTCTGGCCCATGCCGGCGAAGCGAGGTAGGGCGGAAAAGCGGCTTCATCGCGCCTTCCGCCGTATGCCTGTCATGCGGCGGATAACGCCGGCAAGAAGACGCCGGCTCATCCGCCCTACCGCGCTGACCCTCTGGCTGTTCAAGGTGGATCTCACCGCGTACCGGGGTATTCCTGTTCGATGACCACAAGATCGCGCGGGCCGGATTCCTGCTGCCGGACAACGCCCGCAAGGTGAGCACCCGCGCTTTTCTGCTGTTTCTGGAACAGCGCGGCTGGCTGGATTCAGCTGCCGAGATCGAGCGCCGAGCCATCCAGAATCGCCGCAGCTTCTCGCGATTGCGGTTTCCGCCGGCGTAGCTGCGCCCAATAAATGCCATGCAACCCATTGATTCCGTAGGGTGCGCCGTGCGCACCGATCCACATCCAATGGTGCGCACGGCGCACCCTACGGGTGTTTTTTTGCGCGATTTTCGGCTGTGAGCCGATTACTTCGCTAGCCCTCGGATCGGGGGGGAGAAAAAGCGCCGCGCTTATTCCTCCGGCGCTTCTTCGTGCCGGGGTGCCAGTCCCGCCAGCATCGCTTTCCGGGTTTCCGGCGTTTCCAGGCTGATGCGGCCAAGGGCGCCATTGCGGAAGTCGGTGAGGAATTGCATGGCGGCTTTTTCCAGGTCGAGTTCGCCGCCGCGTCCCTTGATCAGGCAGCCGCGCTTTCTCGCTACGCCTTCCAGCACGCCGGGGGCATCCAGTTCGGCGGTTTTCAGACCGTAGCGGGCGGTGAGGGCTTCCGGGTAGCGGGCGAGGAGGAGGCCGGCGAGGTGGGTGGCGACGTCCTCGTCGATCACCGCATTGCGGCCGATGGCGTGGGCGATGGCGAGCAGGTAGCCGTCGCTGTCATGTTCGATCTTCGGCCACATCAGGCCGGGGGTGTCGACCAGGGTGAGGCGGGGGGTCAGGGCGATGCGCTGCTGCGATTTGGTGACGGCGGGTTCGTCGCCGACGGCGGCGACGCGGCGTTTCACCAGGGCGTTGAGCAGGGTGGATTTGCCGACGTTGGGGATGCCCATGATCATGATTCGCAGGGGCTTGAAGTTGTCGTCGCGGTGCGGCGCGAGGGCTTGGCACAGGGCTGGCAGGCGGGCGACGTCGTTCGTCTTCTTGGCCGAGATCGCCACCGCCTTGACATTTTCCTGGGTGCTTAAGAAGGTCAACCAGGCCTGGGTGGCGGCCGGGTCGGCGAGGTCGGCCTTGTTCAGCAGTTTCAGGCAGGGGCGCTGGCGGAAGCCGCGCAGTTCGGCGATCAGCGGATTGCTGCTGGCTTCCGGCAGGCGCGCATCGAGGACTTCGATCACCACATCGATATTGGCCATGGTTTCCGCCGCGTGTCTGCGCGCGGACGTCATGTGACCGGGGAACCACTGGATAGCCATGGACCGTATGAAAAGGAGAGGGGGGCGCGCATGTTACCCTTTCGCCCATGCTCAGCTACCGCCACGCCTTTCACGCCGGCAACCATGCCGACGTCCTCAAACACGCCGTCCTGATCGCGCTGCTCGACTATTTCAATCAGAAGGACAAGCCCTGGTGGTATATCGATAGCCATGCCGGGGCGGGCATTTATGACCTGCACGGCGACTACGCGCGCAAGAACGCCGAGTACGAAGCCGGCATTGGCCGCTTGTGGGCGCGCGACGATCTGCCACCCCTGTTGGCGAACTATGTCGAGTTGGTGCGCGGCCTCAACCCGGACGGGCACCTGCGCCTTTATCCTGGTTCGCCCTGGTGCGCGTATCGCCGCGCTCGCGCCGATGACCGTTTGCGCCTGTTCGAACTGCACAGCAGCGACCACCGCCTGCTCGCCAGCACCTTCAGCGAGTCCGGCCGCCAGGTGAGAATTGAGGCGGCGGACGGCCATGCTGGCCTGAAATCGGTGCTGCCGCCGCCGACCCGGCGTGGCCTGGTGCTGATCGACCCCTCCTACGAGGTCAAAAGCGACTATCCGCGCACCGTGGAAGCGCTCAAGGATGGCCTGGCGCGTTTTGCCGGTGGCACTTACCTGGTCTGGTATCCGCTGTTGCAGAAGCCGGACGCGCGCCAATTGCCGTCGCGCCTGAAGGCCGCGCGCCCACCGGGCTGGCTCAACGTGACGCTGACCGTGCACTCGCCCTTGAAAGAGGGCTTCGGCATGCACGGCAGCGGCCTCTACATCGCCAACCCGCCCTGGACCCTGCCGGCCATGCTGGAAGCCACCCTGCCCTGGCTGGTGAAAACGCTGGGGTTGGACGCGGGGGCGGGTTACACGCTGGAACATGAAATTCCCTGATGTCGCGCCGGCGCCTCGCCGGCTTGGTCCGTCCGATCCGGCGAACGAGCCGGCGGGACGCCGGCGCTACAAGAATGCGCTGCGCTCACGCCGGCTATTTCTACTTACCGCCGCCGGCGGCCTGGCCGCGCTGTTCGCCCCGGTCGGCGTTCTCGCCGTTACCGCCAATCCCTGGCCGGTCCTTGCAGCGGTGCAGAATCATCTGTTTCCTTCCGAACCCAGCGCGCCCGGTGCCCGTGAAATCAACGCCCTGGCCTACCTGCAAGGCGTGCTCGCCGACCCGCGTGGCGAGCGCGAGGAACAGCGCTTCATCCTGAAAGGCGTGGACTGGCTGGAGGACCTCAGCCGGCGACGCCATAAGTCTGCTTTCATCAACCTCGACCCGATTCGGCGCGAACAGGTGCTGCGCGAGGTGGCGAACACGGAGAAGGGCGAAAACTGGCTCTCCACGCTGTTGCTCTATCTCTGCGAAGCGCTGCTCATCGACCCGGTCTATGGCGGCAATCCGGATGGCATCGGCTGGGCGTGGCTGGAGCATCAGCCGGGGTTTCCCAGGCCAACGCCGGAGAAACGCTACGGAGTGCTGAAATGAGCGCGCAGTTATGACTGATTACGACGCCGTCATCATCGGCAGCGGCGCCGGGGGCGGGGCGGTGGCCTGGCGCCTGGCGCGGGCGGGCAAGCGGGTGCTGGTGCTGGAGAAGGGGCCGTGGTTCAGCGAGGCCGATTACTTCAAGGACGAGTTGGCCTGCTGCCGGCGTAGCGTCTACACCCCGGATTTGCGTGAAGAACGGCATGTGATCGAGGAGGCCGCCGGCAAAGGCTGGTCCGCCACATCCACCCACGAATCGGGCTGGGATTTCTGGAACGGCAATGTCGTCGGCGGTTCCAGCAACTTCATGTCCGGCTTCTTTCATCGCCTGAAGCCCGTCGATTTCCGGTTGCGTTCCGAATTTGGCCACATCCCCGGCGCCAACGTGGTCGACTGGCCGATCGCTTACGAAGACCTGGAGCCTTATTACACCGAGGTAGAAAGCGTGGTCGGCGTCTCCGGCCGGGTGGTGCCACACCCCTTCCTGGAGCCGCGCTCGACGCCGGATTTCCCCTATCCGCCCACCGCCGAACACCCGGTCTCTGCGTGGATCGACAGCGCCTGCGCCAAGTTGGGCTACCACGTCCTGCCGCTGCCGCGCGCCATCCTGTCGCAGCCCAGGGGCAACCGCCGTGCCTGCGAATATGCCGGCTATTGCGGCAGTTATGGTTGCTCCAGCGGCGCCAAAGGCAGTTCCCGCGCCGCCCTGCTGGATGACGCCGTGGCCACGGGGCGCTGCGAAGTGCGGCCGCACAGCCAGGTGTTCAGGCTGGTCAGCGACGTAAAAGGGCAGGTCAAGGCGGTCGAGTATTTCGACCGGAACGGAGAAAAACAGCGGGTGGCCGGCAAGGTTTACGTGGTTGCCTGCCAGGCCATCGAAACCTCGCGGTTGCTCCTCTCCAGCCCCGGCCCGCGCCATCCGCATGGCCTCGGCAACCGCACCGGCCAGGTCGGCCGCAACCTGATCTTCTCGGCCGGCGGCGTCAGTCACGGCCGCCTGGCCTATGGCGAACTCGGCGAACAGCGCGGAGCCGAGGCGCGCGTGGTCGGCCCCTTCCTCAACCGCACTCTGCACGACTGGTATGTGATCGACGATCCCAAGCTGGGGCGAATGAAAGGCGGTGTGCTCGACTTCCTCATGGGCCATCCCAACGTGGTCTCGCGCGCGCTGGCCGAACGTCGTGACGATCAGGATCAACTGGTCTGGGGCAGCGCCTTCAAGCGCCGTCTGGAAGCCGCCATCCGCGGTGGGCGCCGCATCGACTGCGAAGCCTTCGCCGACTGGCTGCCCACCGACAACGGCCTGGTCGGCCTCGCCGCCGGGGTCAAGGACAAGTGGGGGCGGCCGGTGGCGCGCATCCGCCTGGCGCCGCATCCGCACGACCTGAAAGTGGGGCGCTACCTGGCCGAACGCGGCGCGCAAGTGCTGGAGGCGATGGGCGCAAAAGAGGTGGCGGTAGGCGTCTCCGATGCGCCACCGCCCAATCTGGTGGCCGGCGGCTGCCGCTTCGGCCGCGACCCGCGCACCTCGGTGCTCGACCCGGATTGCCGCATGCACGGCGTCGACAACCTGTTCGTCGCCGACGCCAGCTTCATGCCCACCGGCGGCAGCGTGCCCTATACGTGGACGATCTACGCCAACGCGCTAAGAGTGGCGGACAAGATCGCGGCGTGACTGTAGGGCGGGTTGGACGAAGCCGCTACGCGGAGGAGTCGCGAGCCGGCGCCGCACGAATTATTCTGCACGATCATCTCCCTCACTCTGTGAGGAGGGCCCGCCGAATTCCGCGCGCTGGCCTTTGCCCACCAGGAAACTTTCTACGATCTGCTCCTGCGTTGTGGTTGGGAGGCGCTGCGCACGTTCAGCCGGAACGACAAGCCGTTGCGGGGTACGCCGGGCGCCATCGCGGTGTTGCACACCCATACGCGCAAACTGGATTTC
>PFJX01000156.1 GCA_002784045.1 Hydrogenophilales bacterium CG_4_10_14_3_um_filter_63_21 | reverse complement strand
AAGCCGCATGTGAACGTTGGGACGATTGGACACGTTGACCACGGCAAGACCACGCTGACCGCAGCGATCACCACGATACTGTCGAAGAAGTTTGGGGGTTCCGCCAAGAACTACGCGGACATTGACTCGGCGCCGGAAGAAAAGGCGCGCGGCATCACCATCAACACCGCGCACGTCGAATACGAAACGGCCAACCGCCACTACGCCCACGTCGACTGCCCCGGCCACGCCGACTATGTCAAGAACATGATCACCGGCGCCGCCCAGATGGACGGCGCCATCCTGGTCGTGTCAGCCGCCGACGGCCCGATGCCGCAGACCCGCGAGCACATCCTGCTGGCCCGCCAGGTCGGCGTGCCCTACATCATCGTCTACATGAACAAAGCCGACATGGTCGACGACGCCGAACTACTCGAGCTGGTCGAAATGGAAGTGCGTGAACTGCTCAGCAAGTACGACTTCCCGGGTGACGACACCCCCATCATCATCGGCTCCGCCCTGAAAGCCCTGGAAGGCGACCAATCCGACATCGGCGAGCCCAGCATCATGCGCCTGGCCGACGCCCTCGACAGCTACATCCCCATGCCCGAACGCGCGGTGGACAAACCCTTCCTGCTACCGGTGGAAGACGTCTTCTCCATCTCCGGCCGCGGCACGGTGGTCACCGGCCGGGTAGAGCGCGGCATCATCAAGGTTGGTGAAGAAATCGAAATCGTTGGCATCAAGCCCACGGTCAAGACCATCTGCACCGGGGTAGAAATGTTCCGCAAGCTGCTCGACCAAGGCCAGGCGGGCGACAACATCGGCGTCCTGCTGCGCGGCACCAAGCGAGAAGATGTCGAACGCGGCCAGGTATTGGCCAAGCCCGGCAGCATCACCCCGCACACCAAGTTCGCCGCCGAGATCTACGTGCTGTCCAAGGATGAAGGCGGCCGCCACACTCCGTTCTTCAACGGCTATCGTCCCCAGTTCTACTTCCGCACCACCGACGTCACCGGCTCGATCGATCTGCCGGCGGGCACCGAGATGGTGATGCCAGGTGACAACATCAGCATCACAGTTGCGCTGATCGCCCCGATTGCGATGGAAGAAGGCCTGCGCTTCGCGATTCGCGAAGGTGGCCGTACCGTCGGCGCCGGCGTGGTCGCGAAAATTATCGAGTAATCAGCGGTTCCGGTAGCAAAGTCCGATGGCAAAAGGCGGTTGCAAACAGCGCCGCCTTTTCTTGTCGGCAAGTACAGGCCAGTAGCTCAATTGGCAGAGCGTCGGTCTCCAAAACCGAAGGTTGGGGGTTCGAGACCCTCCTGGCCTGCCACCACCTAACACTGTCCGACGGATACGCTGGACGGAGACGACACCCACTTCATGGCTGACAACATCAAATTACTGGCTGCGGGTCTGCTGATTGCGGCTGGCATTGCCGGTTTTTATTTTTTCGCGGATAGCCCCACCGTCGTGCGTGTCCTTTCGGTACTGGCGGGTCTGGGGGCGGCGGTGGGTGTGGTCTGGTACACCTCGGTTGGGCAGCGTTTTTTTGCCTTCAGCCAGGAGTCGGTCACCGAAGCGCGCAAAGTGGTCTGGCCGACGCGCAAGGAAACCTTGCAGATGACCGGCGTGGTGGTGGCATTCGCGGTCGTCATGGCGCTGTTCCTGTGGATGGTTGATGGCGTTCTCATGTACCTGGTGAAACTTCTCATGGGCAGGGGCGAGTAATGGCGATGCAGTGGTATGTGGTCCATGCCTATTCCGGTTTCGAAAAGAGCGTGATGCGTGCGCTGAAGGAGCGGGTAGAGCGCTCCGGCATGCAGGACAAATTCGGTGAGATTATGGTGCCGGTGGAAGAAGTCGTCGAAATGAAGGGCGGCAAGAAGATGACCACCGAGCGCAAATTTTTCCCAGGCTATGTGCTGGTGCAGATGGAGATGGACGATGACACCTGGCACTTGGTGAAAAGCACGGCCAAGGTAACCGGTTTTGTCGGCGGTAGCGGTAACAAGCCCGCGCCGATCAGTGAAAAAGAAGTCGAGGCCATCATGCAGCAGATGCAGGAGGGCGTGGAGAAACCCAAGCACAAGATCACCTTTGAAATTGGCGAGGTGGTGCGGGTTGTGGATGGGCCATTCAATGATTTCAACGGCATCGTGGAAGAAGTCAATTACGAGAAGAACAAGTTGCGTGTCTCGGTCACCATTTTTGGTCGTGGTACGCCGGTCGAGCTGGATTTTGCCCAGATCGAGAAGGCATAAGGCGGTTGGCTTTATCGTCTTCACGGTTTGCGCCGGGATGGCCCGGCAAGAGGAGCGCCCCGGTTAACCGGGGTGCGCTAGAACTCACTTCAGGAGTTAAGTAAATGGCCAAGAAAATTGTCGGCTACGTCAAGCTGCAAGTGCCAGCGGGCAAAGCCAATCCCTCGCCGCCTATTGGCCCCGCCTTGGGCCAGCGCGGTTTGAATATCATGGAATTCTGCAAAGCGTTCAACGCCCAGACTCAGGGTCTGGAGCCGGGTCTGCCGATTCCCGTGGTGATCACCGCCTACGCGGACAAGTCCTTCACTTTCATCATGAAGACGCCGCCGGCGACCATTCTGATCAAGAAGGCCGCGGGTATCAGCAAGGGCAGTGCCAAGCCGAACAGCGACAAGGTGGGGGTGATTACCCGCGCCCAGCTCGAAGAAATTGCCAAGGCCAAAATGCCTGACCTGACCGCCGCGGACATGGATGCCGCCGTGCGTACCATCGCCGGCAGCGCGCGCAGCATGGGTCTCAATGTGGAGGGCGTGTGACATGGCTTCCAAACGAGTCAAGGCCTTGAAGGCCAAGATTGAACGCACCAAGAACTATCCCGTCGACGAAGCACTGGCTCTGGTGAAAGAAGCCGCCACCGCCAAGTTCGATGAGTCTATCGACGCCGCCATCAACCTGGGCGTCGATCCGCGTAAATCCGACCAGGTGGTGCGCGGCTCCGTGGTGATGCCGCGTGGCATCGGCAAGAGCGTGCGCGTGGCGGTATTCGCACAAGGCGCCAATGTCGAGATCGCTCGCGCGGCCGGCGCCGATATCGTCGGTTTCGAGGATCTTGCCGCTGAAGTGAAGGCTGGCAAGATGGACTTCGACGTGGTCATCGCCACCCCCGACGCGATGCGTGTGGTTGGCCAGTTGGGCCAGATCCTGGGCCCCCGTGGCCTGATGCCGAACCCCAAGGTGGGCACCGTGACCCCGAACGTCGCCGAGGCCGTGAAGAACGCCAAGGCGGGTCAGGTTCAGTACCGCACGGACAAGGCCGGCATCATCCACGCCACCATCGGCCGTGCCTCGTTCGAGCCTGCCGCCTTGCGCGAAAACCTTGCCACCTTGCTGGAGGCACTGAACAAGGCCCGGCCAGCCGCGAGCAAGGGGGTATACATGAAGAAAGTGTCGGTCTCCAGCACCATGGGGGTTGGCGTGCGCGTCGACCACACTAGCCTGGCCGAAACGAGTAATTCTTAACTGGCTCCCTCTTGTGAGGGACAGAACTTTGGGCCGTTGCCGCCCCGAAAGGGACGGCGTCGGATCGTCAAAGACCGCAGGTGCCGACGGTTGGTGGTTGTATCCGAGAGCTTAATCGCGAGGCTTGCCCCGCAACCGGCGCAGACGGTGTTCCCGAACAGGATAAACAGCTAGTTCACGCTGGCATGACTCCTGGTCAGGTCGCCGTGGGTGCGGCGGACTTTCCGCCGCGTGTGGACTTGAAAGGAGAAGAGACCTTATGAGTCTTAATCTGGAAGACAAGAAGGCCGTAGTGGCTGAGGTGTCGGCGCGGATTGCCAATGCCCAGACCATCGTCGTGGCCGAATACCGTGGTGTGCCGGTGGTCAATCTGACCCATCTGCGCCGACGCGCCCGGGAATCCGGTGTTTATTTGCGCGTGCTGAAGAACACCCTGGTACGTCGCGCCGTCGCCGATACACCGTTCGCCGATCTCGGCCAGCACATGGTCGGGCCGCTGATTTACAGCATCTCCAGCGACCCTGTGGCTGCTGCGAAAGTGTTGAACGACTTCGCCAAAACCAACGACAAGCTGATTCTCAAAGCGGGCTCTTACGCCGGCCGGGTGTTGGATCAGGCGGGCGTGCAAGCACTGGCCAGCATCCCCAGCCGCGAAGAGTTGCTCGCCAAGTTGTTGGGCGTCATGCAGGCCCCGGTGTCCGGCTTTGTCGGCGTCCTGGCCGCGCTTGCCAAGCAACGCGAAGAAGCGGGTGTCGCCGCCTGATCGGCGGCGCCATGACTACATTTTGTAAAGACTTACGACTTAGGAGTTTGAAACATGGCCATTAGCAAAGAAGACATCCTGGAAGCCGTTGGCGCCATGACGGTGATGGATCTGAACGACCTGGTGAAAGCGTTTGAAGAGAAGTTTGGTGTATCCGCCGCCTCTCTGGCAGTCGCTGGCCCCGGCGCTGCCGCTGCCGCGGTGGTAGAAGAGAAGACCGAGTTCGACGTGATTCTGACCGCCTGCGGTGCTCAGAAGGTCAACGTCATCAAGGTCGTGCGCGCGATCACCAGCCTAGGCTTGAAAGAAGCCAAGGATCTGGTGGACGGCGCTCCCAAGCCGGTCAAGGAAGGCATCTCCAAGGCCGAGGCCGACGACATCCTGAAGCAATTGACCGAAGCGGGTGCGTCCGCCGAGATCAAGTAATTCAGTGTTGTTTCGGGTTTTTCCCGAGAGCGGGCTGGCGGCATTTTGCCGCCGGCCTTTAGCCGTTTCAGGAATCAGCTGCCAGAAATTGAGTGTGGATTTTCGATTTCTGATACCTGATCCCTGTCCCCTGGAGACGGAGTCCAAATGAGCTATACATTCGCCGAGAAAAAGCGCCTTCGCAAAAGCTTCGCAAAACGCGTGAGCGTGCAGCCGGTGCCTTATCTGTTGACCACCCAGATCGAGTCCTTCCGTGAATTCATTCAGGAAGGCGTGCCCGTGGAGGCACGCCAGAACATTGGGCTGGAAGCCGCCTTTACCTCGATTTTCCCCATCGTTGCCCATTCCGGCCATGCCCGTCTGGAGTACGTCAGCTACAACCTCGGTACGCCCGTGTTCGACATCGTCGAGTGCCAGCAACGGGGCCTGACCTATGCCGCCAGCATCCGCGCCCGTGTGCGTCTGGTGATCCTCGACCGCGAGAGCACCAAGGAGAAGATCAAGGAAGTGAAGGAGCAGGAGGTCTACATGGGCGAAATGCCGCTGATGACCCCCAACGGTTCTTTCGTCATCAACGGCACCGAACGCGTCATCGTCTCCCAGTTGCACCGCTCTCCCGGTGTGTTCTTCGAGCACGATCGCGGCAAGACGCATTCTTCCGGCAAACTGCTGTTCTCCGCGCGCATCATCCCCTACCGTGGCTCTTGGCTGGACTACGAGTTCGATGCCAAAGATTTCGTGTATTTCCGCGTCGACCGTCGCCGCAAGATGCCGGTCACCATTCTGTTGAAGTCGCTGGGCTACAACGCCGAACAGATCCTGGAGATGTTCTTCGGGATGGAATCCTTCCACGTCACCAAGAAGGGCCTGGAAATGGCTTTGGTGCCGGAACGCCTCAAGGGCGAAACGGCCAAATTCGACATCCTGGCCAAGGACGGCAGCGTCATCATCGCCAAGGACAAGCGCGTTACCGCCCGCCACATCAAACAGCTCGAGGAAGCCGGCATCAAGAAAGTGCTGGTGGACAACGAATTCATCCTGGGCCGCGTGCTGGCGAAAAATCTGGTGGACGCGGAAACCGGTGAGTTGCTGGCGCGCGCCAATGACGAGATCACCGAAGACTTGATGGCCAAACTGGCGGAAGCCAAGGTAGCCAGCTTCCAGACCCTGTTCACCAACGAACTCGACCACGGCGCCTTCATTTCCCAGACGCTGCGCGCCGACGAAACCGTGGACCAGTGGACCGCCCGGGTCGCCATCTATCGCATGATGCGCCCCGGCGAGCCGCCGACGGAAGATGCGGTGGAAACGTTGTTCAACCGCCTTTGCTTCAGCGACGACACCTACGATATGTCGAAGGTTGGCCGGATGAAGTTCAACCGTCGCATCGGCGCGCCTGGCAAGACCGCCTGGCAGATCAGGTTTCCGACGCACCACCGCGAGAACAAGCTGGCCGCCGCCCTGCGTAGCTACTTCCTGATTTGCCCGGAAGCCAGCCTGTCCAAGGCCAGCCTGGACGATGTGGCGACGCGTGAGGAGGCCGAAGCTCGCCTCGCCGACCTCAATAAGCATCTGAAGGCCTCCGGCCTCGATCCCAAGGCGCTCAATGCCCACGTCGAAGAGCGCTTCACGATGTCGCCCAAGGACATCGTTGCGGTCATCAAGATTCTGGTCGAACTGCGCAATGGCCGTGGCGAGATCGATGACATTGACCACCTCGGCAACCGCCGTGTGCGGTCAGTCGGCGAATTGGCGGAGAACCAGTTCCGCGCCGGTCTGGTGCGCGTCGAGCGCGCGGTCAAGGAGCGCCTGAATCAGGCCGAAAGCGATAACCTGATGCCGCATGACCTGATCAATGCCAAGCCGATCTCGGCGGCGATCAAGGAATTCTTCGGCTCCAGCCAGTTGTCACAGTTCATGGACCAGACCAACCCGCTCTCCGAGATCACCCACAAGCGGCGTATTTCCGCCCTCGGCCCCGGTGGCCTGACCCGCGAGCGCGCCGGCTTCGAGGTGCGCGACGTACACCCGACCCACTATGGCCGGGTTTGCCCGATCGAGACGCCGGAAGGCCCGAACATCGGCCTGATCAACTCCCTGGCGCTGTATGCCCGAACCAACGAATACGGCTTCATCGAGACGCCGTACCGAAGGGTGGTGGATCACAAGGTGACCGACCAGATCGAGTACCTCTCCGCCATCGAGGAAGGCCAGTATGTGATCGCCCAAGCCAATGCGGAACTCGACACCAAGGGCGCCTTCAGCGGCGATCTGGTGTCCTGCCGTAGCCGTAACGAATTCACCCTGGCCACACCCGACCGGATTCAGTACATGGACATCGCGCCGTCGCAGATTGTCTCCGTGGCTGCTTCGCTGATTCCTTTTTTGGAACACGACGACGCTAATCGCGCGCTGATGGGCTCGAACATGCAGCGCCAGGCGGTACCTTGTCTGCGTCCTGACAAACCGCTGGTCGGCACCGGCCTCGAACGTACCTCAGCGGTTGACTCCGGTACCGTGGTGACCGCGCGGCGTGGCGGCATGGTCGATTACGTCGACGCCAGCCGCGTGGTGGTGCGTGTGAACGATGAGGAAACCGCCGCCGGTGAAGTCGGCGTCGACATCTACACTCTGACCAAGTACCAGCGTTCCAACCAGAACACCAACATCAACCAGCGTCCGCTGGTGCGCCCGGGCGACAAGATCGCGCGCGGCGATGTGATCGCCGACGGTGCTTCCACCGACAAGGGGGAACTGGCGCTGGGGCAGAACATGCTGGTCGCCTTCATGCCCTGGAACGGCTACAACTTCGAGGACTCCATCCTCATTTCCGAGCGCGTGGTCGCGGAAGACCGCTACACCTCCGTCCACATTGAGGAACTCAATTTGGTGGCGCGTGATACCAAGCTCGGCGCCGAGGAAATCACGCGCGACATTTCCAGCCTTTCGCAGGCACAACTGGGTCGCCTGGACGAGGCCGGCATCATCTATGTGGGTGCCGAAGTGAGCGCCGGCGATGTGCTGGTCGGCAAAGTCACGCCGAAGGGCGAAACCCAGCTCACCCCGGAAGAAAAGCTGCTGCGCGCGATTTTCGGCGAGAAGGCTTCCGACGTGAAGGACACCTCCTTGCGCGTGCCAACCGGCATGAGTGGCACGGTCATCGATGTGCAGGTGTTCACCCGCGAAGGCATTGAGCGCGACTCCCGCGCCAACCAGATCATTGATGAGATGCTGCGCAAGTATCAGAAGGATTTGGCCGACCAGATGCGCATCGTCGAGGAAGATGCCTTCGCCCGGATGCGCCGCCTGCTGATCGGCAAGAGCGCCAAGGGTGGCCCGAAGAAATTGGCCAAGGGCGCGGAAGTCACCGCCGCCTATCTGGACGACCTGAACCCGCACGACTGGTTCGATATCCGCGCCAGTGACGAGGAAGTCTCCCGCCAGATGGAAGGCATCAAGGAGGGGCTCGACAAGCAGCGCGCCGACTTCGCGCAGATGCTGGAAACCAAGAAGCGCAAGCTCACCCAGGGTGACGAGCTGGCACCCGGCGTGATCAAGATGGTCAAGGTCTATCTGGCCGTGAAGCGGCGCCTGCAACCTGGCGACAAGATGGCCGGCCGCCACGGCAACAAGGGGGTCATCTCTCTGATCGTGCCAGTGGAAGACATGCCGTTCATGGCCGACGGCACCCCGGTCGACATCGTCTTGAACCCGCTCGGCGTGCCATCACGGATGAACGTCGGCCAGATTCTCGAAGTCCATCTGGGCTGGGCCTCGCGCGGCCTTGGCCTGCGCATCGACGAAATGCTGCAAGCCCAGGCCAAGGCCGGTGAGGTCCGCAAGTTCCTCGACAAGGTCTATAACGCCTCCGGCAAGGCTGAGGATATCAAGGGGCTGACTGACAAGGAAATCCTGGAAATGGCCGGTAACCTGACCAAGGGGGTGCCATTCGCCACCCCGGTGTTCGATGGCGCTTCCGAGGAAGACATTCAGTCCATGCTCGATCTCGCCTACAGCGATGCCGATCCGCGTACCCAGAAGCTCGGCTTCACCCCGGCCAAGACCCAGGTGCAGCTCTACGATGGCCGTTCCGGTGAGGCCTTCGACCGCACCGTTACGGTAGGCATCATGCATGTGCTGAAACTGCACCACCTGGTTGATGACAAGATGCACGCGCGTTCCACCGGCCCCTACTCCCTGGTTACTCAGCAACCACTGGGTGGCAAGGCGCAATTTGGCGGGCAGCGTTTTGGTGAGATGGAAGTGTGGGCGCTGGAAGCCTATGGTGCCGCCTATGTCCTGCAGGAAATGCTCACCGTCAAGTCCGACGACGTCACCGGCCGCACCAAGGTGTACGAAAACATCGTCAAGGGCGAGCATAGGATCGACTCCGGCATGCCGGAGTCCTTCAACGTGCTGGTGAAGGAAATACGGTCGTTGGCTATCGACATCGACCTGGAACGCTATTGAGCAGGATGGGGTGATCGCGGCGAGCCGCATCGCACACGCCGCGTGATGTGGTTCGACCCTCATCGCATCCTACGGTCCTCACGGAGACGCACATGAAAGCACTACTCGATCTATTTAAACAGGTCACCCAGGAAGAGGAATTTGACGCCATCAAGATCGGCCTCGCCTCGCCCGAAAAAATTCGCTCCTGGTCTTTCGGCGAAGTAAAAAAGCCGGAGACCATTAACTACCGGACCTTCAAGCCGGAACGCGATGGCCTGTTCTGCGCCAAAATCTTCGGCCCGATCAAGGACTATGAGTGCCTGTGCGGCAAGTACAAGCGCCTCAAGCATCGCGGCGTGATCTGCGAGAAGTGCGGCGTTGAAGTGACGCAAGCCAAGGTGCGCCGTGAGCGCATGGGCCACATCGAATTGGCTAGCCCGGTCGCCCACATCTGGTTCCTCAAGTCACTGCCCAGCCGTCTCGGCATGGTGCTGGATATGACCCTGCGCGACATTGAGCGGGTGCTCTATTTCGAGGCTTATGTGGTGACCGATTCCGGCATGACCCCGCTCAATAAGGGCCAGTTGCTGACCGAGGACGATTACCTGGCGAAGCTGGAAGAGTACGGTGATGAATTCAAGGCGAGCATGGGCGCCGAAGGTGTGCGTGACTTGCTGAAGGGTATTGACCTGGTCGCGGAAGTCGAGAAGCTGCATGGCGATATGGAAAAGACCAGCTCCGACACCAAGATCAAGAAGCTGGCCAAGCGCTTGAAAGTGCTGGAAGCCTTCCACAAGTCAAAAATCCAGCCGGACTGGATGATTCTCTCCGTGCTGCCTGTCCTGCCGCCGGAACTGCGTCCGCTGGTGCCGCTGGATGGGGGCCGGTTCGCCACCTCCGACCTGAACGACCTGTATCGCCGCGTCATCAACCGGAATAACCGTCTCAAGCGCCTGCTGGAACTGAAAGCGCCAGACATCATCGTGCGCAACGAAAAACGCATGTTGCAGGAATCGGTCGACTCTCTGCTCGACAACGGTCGTCGCGGCAAGGCCATGACCGGCGCCAACAAGCGCCCGCTGAAGTCGCTGGCCGACATGATCAAGGGCAAGGGCGGCCGCTTCCGCCAGAACCTGCTGGGCAAGCGGGTCGATTATTCCGGCCGTTCCGTCATTGTCGTGGGTCCCTACCTCAAGCTGCACCAGTGCGGCCTGCCCAAGCTGATGGCGCTGGAACTGTTCAAGCCCTTCATCTTCCATCGCCTGGAAGTCATGGGCCTGGCCACCACCATCAAAGCCGCCAAGCGCATGGTGGAAGATCAGGAACCGGTGGTCTGGGACATTCTGGAAGATGTCATTCGCGAACATCCGGTCATGCTGAACCGGGCGCCGACGCTGCACCGCCTGGGCATTCAGGCGTTCGAGCCGGTGCTGATTGAAGGCAAGGCCATCCAGTTGCACCCGTTGGTGTGTACCGCCTTCAACGCCGACTTTGATGGCGATCAGATGGCCGTGCATGTGCCGCTTTCCCTGGAAGCCCAAATGGAAGCGCGCACCTTGATGCTGGCTTCCAACAATGTGCTGTCGCCCGCCAACGGTGACCCGATCATCGTGCCGTCCCAGGATATTGTGCTCGGCCTCTATTACATGAGCCGCGAGCGGGTCAACGCGAAAGGCGAAGGCATGATGTTCGCCGATACCGACGAACTGCGCGGTGCCTGGCAATCCGGACTGGTCGACATCAACGCGCGCGTCACCGTGCGCTTGCGCGAACGTAATTACGACGCCGCCGGACAAGTGGTGGAAACAGTCAAGCGCGTCCAGACTGTGGTCGGCCGCGCCTTTCTTTCGGAAATTCTGCCTCCCGGCCTGGACTTCGCGCATGTCGACAAGGCGTTGAAGAAGAAGGAAATCTCCAAACTGATCAACGCTTCCTTCCGTAAGTGCGGCCTCAAAGACACCGTGGTATTCGCCGACAAGCTGATGTACACCGGTTTCTCGATGGCGGCGAAGGGTGGCATCTCGATCTGCATGCAGGACATGCTGATGCCGCCGCAGAAACACGACATCCTGGCCGCCGCCGAGAGCGAGGTGAAGGAAATCGAATCCCAGTACACATCCGGCCTGGTGACCCAGGGCGAGCGCTATAACAAGGTGGTGGACATCTGGGGCCAGGCCGGCGACAAAGTGGCCAAGGCCATGATGGAACAACTCTCCCATGAGACCGTCACCGACCGCGAAGGCAAGCAGGTCCGCCAGGAATCGTTCAACTCCATCTACATGATGGCCGACTCCGGTGCGCGCGGTTCCGCTGCCCAGATCCGCCAACTGGCCGGGATGCGTGGCCTGATGGCGAAGCCGGACGGCTCCATTATCGAGACACCTATTACGGCAAACTTCCGTGAGGGCCTCAACGTGTTGCAGTACTTCATCTCGACCCACGGCGCTCGTAAAGGTCTTGCCGATACCGCGTTGAAAACCGCCAACTCGGGCTATCTGACTCGTCGTCTGGTCGACGTGACTCAGGATTTGGTCATCACCGAACTTGATTGCGGCACTCGAAATGGCATGGTCATGAAGGCCCTGGTTGAAGGCGGCGACGTGGTGGAACCTCTGCGCGACCGCATTCTCGGCCGGGTGGCAGCCCTCGATGTGATTCATCCGGATACCGGTGAGACGGTGATCGACGCGGGAACGCTGCTTGACGAAGACATGGTTGAACTGATCGACGAGATGGGTATCGACGAAGTGAAGGTGCGTGCCCCGCTTACCTGCGACACCCGTTGGGGGCTTTGCGCCAAGTGCTACGGGCGTGACCTTGGCCGTGGCAACCTGATCAACTCCGGCGAGGCGGTTGGCGTTATCGCCGCCCAATCGATCGGCGAACCCGGTACCCAGCTCACCATGCGGACTTTTCACATCGGTGGTGCCGCTTCCCGTGCCGCCGCCGCCTCGCAACTGGAAGGCAAGTCGGCTGGGACTATCCGCTTTCAGCCCACCCTGCGTTATGTCACCAATATCAAGGGCGAGCAGGTGGCGATTTCACGAAATGGTGAAATACTCATCGTCGATGACAACCAGCGCGAGCGTGAGCGCCACAAAGTGCCTTATGGCGCCACCCTGGCGGTTACTGACGGTCAGGCCATCAAGGCCGGTACCGCCTTGGCTAACTGGGATCCGCATACCCGTCCCATCATCACCGAGTACGCTGGCCACGTGAAGTTCGAGAACGTGGAAGAGGGGGTCACCGTCGCCAAGCAGATCGACGAAGTAACGGGCCTGTCTACCCTTATTGTCATCGACGGCAAGCGCCGTGGCGCAGCACAAACCAAGGGCGTGCGGCCGCAGGTACGTCTGATTGACGCGGACGGCCAGGATGTCAAGGTGGCTGGAACCGACATCAGCGTGAACATTACCTTCCAAATGGGTTCGCTGATCACCGTGAAGGACGGCCAGGATGTGAACGTGGGTGACGTGCTGGCACGTATTCCCCAGGAAACCTCGAAGACCCGCGATATTACCGGCGGTCTGCCTCGCGTCGCGGAGCTGTTCGAAGCCCGCATACCGAAGGATGCCGGGGTACTGGCGGAACTCACCGGTACCGTCTCCTTTGGCAAGGACACCAAGGGCAAGCAACGCTTGGTCATTACCGACATGGAGGGTGTCCCGCATGAGTACCTGATCTCCAAGGACAAGCACGTCACGGTGCACGACGGCCAGATCGTCCAGAAGGGCGAAACCATTGTTGACGGACCCCCGGACCCGCACGACATATTGCGTTTGCAAGGCGTCGAGGCGCTCGCGCGCTACATCATCGACGAAGTGCAGGATGTCTATCGTTTGCAGGGTGTGAAAATCAACGACAAGCACATCGAGGTGGTGGTGCGCCAGATGCTGCGCCGCGTCAACGTGGCGGAACCGGGCGATACCGGATTCATCATGGGCGAACAAGTCGAGCGTTCCGAGTTTCTGCAGGAAAACGATCGTGTCATGGCCGAAGGCAAGCAGCCAGCCATTCACGACAACATCCTGCTGGGTATCACCAAGGCCTCGCTGTCGACCGACTCCTTCATCTCTGCTGCCTCCTTCCAGGAAACTACACGTGTCCTTACCGAAGCCGCCATCATGGGCAAGAGGGACGATTTGCGTGGCCTCAAGGAGAACGTCATCGTTGGCCGTCTGATCCCAGCCGGCACTGGCCTGGCCTACCACCGCACCCGCAAGGGCCAGGGCCATAACATTGACTTCCAGCCAGCGCAGCAGGGCGAGGAAATCGTGGTGGTGCTGCAAGGCGATGGGGACGATGCCTGAAGAAGGTTTTGATTACGGACTTGACAGAGCCCGTAATCACTCCTAGTATGCGCAGTCTTTTTTCCGGCCAGCCTGCCGTGTCGTGAGGGTTGTTGTGTAACTCGCGGCAACGCAGGCTGATTTGTCCAGGTTTCATGATTTGATTTAGTTGGGAACGCGTTAGATGCCGACCATCAACCAGTTGGTGCGGAAGCCACGTCAGGCTCCGCAAGAGAAGAGCAAAGTACCGGCCATGGAGGCCTGTCCGCAGAAGCGCGGTGTGTGTACTCGTGTCTATACCACCACGCCGAAGAAGCCGAACTCGGCGTTGCGAAAGGTCGCCAAGGTACGTCTGTCCAATGGCTTCGAGGTCATTGGCTACATCGGTGGCGAGGGGCATAACTTGCAAGAGCACTCGGTGGTGCTAGTGCGAGGCGGCCGGGTCAAGGACTTGCCTGGTGTGCGATACCACATCGTGCGTGGCAGCCTGGATACCGCCGGTGTCAAGGATCGTAAGCAGAGCCGTTCGAAGTACGGCGCAAAGCGCGCCAAGAAGGCCTAACCAGAGAGTTGCGAGGAAAAAATGCCCCGTCGTCGTGAGGTTCCCAAACGTATCATCCTGCCTGACCCGAAATTCGGTAGTCAGGAAGTGGCCAAATTCATGAACGTGATCATGAATAGTGGCAAAAAGGCGGTCGCCGAGCGCATCGTTTACGGTGCCTTTGAGCAGATCGGCAAGAAGAGTGGCAAGGATCCGGTAGAAGTCTTTGGGCAGGCTATGTCCAATGTACGCCCCGTCGTCGAGGTCAAATCCCGCCGCGTTGGCGGTGCCAATTACCAGGTTCCCGTGGAAGTGCGTCCCTCACGCCGCAATGCGCTGGCGATGCGCTGGCTCAAGGATGCGGCACGCAAGCGTGGTGAGAAATCCATGGATCAGCGTCTCGCGGGCGAGTTGCTGGATGCGGCTGAAGGCCGTGGTGGTGCCATGAAAAAGCGTGAAGAAATTCACCGCATGGCCGAAGCCAACAAGGCTTTCTCGCACTTCCGCTTCTGATAAGGAAATAGCACTGTGGCACGCAAGACCCCTATCGAGCGCTATCGCAATATCGGCATATCGGCGCACATCGACGCCGGCAAGACCACCACGACCGAACGAATCCTGTTCTACACCGGTGTCAATCACAAGATTGGTGAGGTGCACGACGGTGCCGCGACCATGGACTGGATGGAGCAGGAACAAGAGCGCGGCATCACCATTACCTCCGCCGCGACGACCTGCTTCTGGAAAGGCATGGATCTGTCTTTGCCCGAGCATCGCGTCAACATCATCGACACCCCGGGTCATGTGGACTTCACTATCGAGGTCGAGCGTTCCATGCGTGTGCTGGATGGGGCCTGCATGGTGTATTGCGCCGTGGGCGGTGTGCAGCCGCAATCCGAGACAGTGTGGCGTCAGGCCAACAAGTATGGCGTACCGCGCTTGGCCTTCGTCAATAAAATGGACCGCCAGGGTGCCAACTTCTTCCGCGTCTATGATCAGATGAAGACGCGCCTGAAGGCCAACCCAGTGTTGATCCAGGTGCCTATCGGTGCCGAGGACAAATTCGAGGGCGTGGTCGACCTGGTTAAGATGAAATCCATCATCTGGGACGATGCGTCCCAGGGCATGAAATTCACCTACGGTGATATCCCGGCTGATCTCGTTGACACCTGCAACGAGTGGCGCGAAAAGATGGTCGAGGTTGCCGCCGAGGCGAGCGAAGAATTGATGAACAAGTACCTTGAAGAGGGTGACCTCTCTGAGGCGGAAATCAAGCAGGCGCTGCGTACTCGTACCATCGCTAGCGAAATCGTACCCATGTTGTGTGGCTCCGCTTTCAAAAACAAGGGCGTGCAAGCCATGCTGGATGCGGTGATCGACTATATGCCGTCACCAGTTGATATCCCCGCGGTCAAGTGTGAAACCGAAAACGGCGCTCCGGCGGAGCGAGCCGCAAGCGACACGGAGCCCTTCGCCGCCCTGGCATTCAAGATCATGACCGACCCCTTCGTCGGTCAGCTCACATTCTTCCGTGTCTATTCCGGTTCAGTGAGTGCGGGAGACACGATTTACAACTCGGTCAAGGGCAAGAAAGATCGTTTGGGTCGTATTCTGTTGATGCACGCCAACAACCGCGAAGAGATTAAGGAAGTGTATGCAGGCGATATCGCCGCCGCAGTAGGTCTGAAAGACGCGACCACCGGCGATACCATTTGTTCGTTGGACAAGCCGGTCATTCTGGAGCGGATGGTGTTCCCCGAGCCCGTGATTCATGTCGCGGTGGAGCCCAAGACCAAGGTCGACCAGGAGAAGATGGGTCTTGCCCTCAACCGTTTGGCTCAAGAAGACCCCTCCTTCCGCGTGCGCACCGACGAGGAAACAGGTCAGACCATCATTTCCGGTATGGGTGAATTGCACCTGGAAATTCTGGTTGACCGCATGAAGCGAGAGTTCAGCGTCGAAGCCAATGTGGGTGCCCCCCAGGTTGCCTACCGTGAGGCCATTCGCAAGGCGGTCGAGCAGGAGGGCAAGTTCGTCAAGCAGTCCGGCGGCAAGGGCCAGTATGGCCACGTTTGGCTCAAGCTTGAGCCAAACGAGTCGGGTAAGGGTTTTGAATTCGTCGATGCCATCAAAGGCGGCACCGTGCCGCGTGAGTACATTCCCGCAGTCGAGAAAGGCCTAAAAGAAGCGCTGAACAATGGCGTGATGGCTGGTTTCCCCGTGGTGGATGTGAAGGTTACATTGTTCGACGGTTCCTATCATGAGGTGGACTCTTCCGAGCAGGCATTCAAGATGGCTGCGATCCTGGGCTTTAAAGACGGTATGCGCAAAGCCAGTCCCGCGCTGCTGGAGCCAATGATGGCTGTGGAAGTCGAGACCCCAGAAGATTACATGGGCGATGTCATGGGTGACTTGAACCGGCGTCGAGGCATTATCCAGGGTATGGACGATTTGCCCGTCGGCAAGTCGATCAAGGCTGAAGTGCCGCTCGCAGAAATGTTCGGCTACTCCACCGATCTGCGTTCGATGTCGCAGGGCCGCGCTACTTATACGATGGAATTCAAGCACTATTCCGAGGCACCCAAATCGGTGGCGGAAGCGGTGATTAATAGTAAGAAGTGATAGAGGTTTATTGATATGGCCAAAGAAAAATTCGAGCGTACGAAGCCGCATGTGAACGTTGGGACGATTGGACACGTTGACCACGGCAAGACCACGCTGACCGCAGCGATC
>PFJX01000013.1 GCA_002784045.1 Hydrogenophilales bacterium CG_4_10_14_3_um_filter_63_21 | reverse complement strand
CTCGGAAAAACTCTCGCCTTCGAATAAAGCTACATCACTGAGGGACTCATAGAAGCGGAAGGAGAGACTTCCGCCCGCGGTGACGAGTGCGTCAGCCACATCCAACGACCCTGTGAACGGTTCATTGTTGCCGAGGAAGTAATCACCGCTGCCCAACTGGAAGCTGCCCAGACCAGTAGCCCCGTACAGGATTTCTACGAAAAGCTGGCCGCCAGCCGTGCCCCACGTTGTAACGGCACTGGCAGAGCCCGAGAAGTCGATGGTTTCGAGGGTGTAACCATCCGGCTCGCTCGTCACCGAGGTGAACGTCTTCGTGATGTTGTAGGTGCCAGGACCCGTACCGCCAATAAGCTCGTTGTTGCTACCCCAACTCTTCACGTCGGTGAAGGAAGTGATTTCCATCGGGGTGGCGCCGGCCAAGCCGCTGCCCAGCAAGGGCAGCATGGCCGCCAGAAGGGTGAGGGATTGCTTGAGTCGCATGATGTTCTCCAATTAGTGATTCATGTCCGGGATGGGGTGATGGCTACAGGTTTGCCGCGCCAGCCGCGCAGTGCCAGCCCGGCGGCGGCGGCGCCAGCCAGCAGCAGGGCCAGGCTGCCCGGCTCGGGGATGGGGGAGGCCGATTTCGGGTTCCAGATGTGATACTTGTTGCCGCCAGAAATAACCTTCCAGCAAGGTGGCGCGGCGGGCGCGCACGCGGCTGCAATCGTCCAATAACGCTCGACATCGTAGGTTCGGGTGAAGCTGTAGGTGACTTTTCCATCGGGACAGGCGCCCGCCGTTTTAGCCAGCTTGAAATTCAGCGCCAGGGTGATGGGGGTTGTTCCCACCATCTTGGTACCGGTGAGGCGGTATTTCAGCCCCTCCACGTTAGGCCCCTGCTCCAGGCCTTCGATAACGGACGGATTTGCGCCGCGATTGCCGGGCTTGCATAGCGTGTTGGTGACCACCACGACTTTGAGCGGGGTGACCGGGTCCACGGTATCAAAAGTGAACGGCCGCAATGCCGGTGGCAGGAAGGTGGCCGTAGGGATGGTGATACTGGGTGTAGGCGCGGCCTCGGGGGCAATTTCCTGATCCGGGCCGGCGACTTCCTGTGCGTTATCGAAGGACAGCCCTCCCGACCCTAGGGGGGTGGGCGTGGTTGCACTGTCTTTGACCACGATGCTGTAAGGCTCGACATTGCTGGCCATGGCGGGCGTCCACGGCCAGGCGGCTGCGGTCAGGCAGACGATGGCGGTAGAGAAAACACGTTTGATCATTTCTTGCTCCTAAATTCCTGGGCTGGACAGCGCCCGGAAGCCAATATTGCACTATGACCAAACATAAGCAATTACCGGGCCAACAAATTATTTCATTAAATATCAATTACATGCAATCGCTCGAAGGGTAAAGCGGCCAGCCCTGTAAAAGAATCCGACAGACGGGCAACCGTCAGGGACTGGCCGGTTGCCGCGCCGACATTCCTGCTTCCTTCCTTGCCAGATGCCCCAGCAGTACGGACAGGGCTATCAGGTGATAGGGGATATCCCAGTAGGCCAGCCCCAGGAATACCCCCCCGGCGGCATAAGCCGCCAGGGAGGCGCGCAGCATGGCGGCGTAGTCGCCCGCCCAGGGGGGCGCGCGGGCACGCCCCGCCAGCCAGGCGAGACGGGTAAGGGCGAGCATGGAACCAAAGATCAGCAGGCTCCACAGGGTGAGGCCAAGCAAGCCATGCTCGGTGACGATTTGCACATAGCTGCTGTGCCAGGCCATCGGATGTTCAGGATCCGGCTGGACCGCGATCCAGCCGTCGAAGCCGGCGCCGGTGAACGGGTGTGCCCGTGCGTAGGCCAGCCCTACCCGCCACGCATCGAGGCGGCTGGTCGCGGAGGCATCCTGTTCATAGGTGGTGATGGTTCCCATGCGCTCGAACCACTTTTCCGGCAAAGCAGTCATGGCGAGTACCCCGCCGGCCAGAAGGAGCGGCAGCATCAGGTGTCGGCGCTTGCCACTCCACAGCAGGAAGGCGGTGGCCACCGCCAGGGTGATCAGGCCACCACGGGACCATGAGGACAGCACGGCGGCGTAGCTCAGTCCCACCATGGCCATGAGGGTCCAGCGTAACCGCCGACCCCCGGCCTCGCGCAGCCAGAGCACCAGCAGGGGAATGTTCATGGCCATCGCCACCGCGAATTCATTGTTGCCGCCAAAATGGCTACCGGGCGGGCCGTAAACCCGGTCCTGGAAACCGGTCATCACCGCCCAATACCCCCCCTTCAGGGTCACCAGGCCGAAAGAAATGGCGATAGTGGCGATGAGGAAGAAGAACTTCCGCCGGGTATCGATAAGCAGCAGGGTGGGGAGCAGCGCCAGAAATAGCTTGCTGATCTCGGATAGTTTGATCCAGGCTGCCCAGGGAAACTGGGACTGCCAGGTGGTGAAGAGGAAGCAGGCCCATAACAACAGAAAGACCGGGATGCGCCAGTCCCAGTGCAGCTTGGGCAAGGTTCCGCGGCGATAAGCCTCCCAACCCAGGGAGAGACAGACAACGACGAACAGGGTCTGGTACACGGGAAAGCCGCGCATGAATCCGACGCCGTAAGCCTGGGGGTTCAGGTAGGCGAACACCGCCAATCCCAGCACACCTAGCCACGGGCGCAGCCAGGCCGCCCAGGCCAGGCTCAGCAGGATGAACAGAATGGCGATGTCCCTCATGTGCTCCGCTCCCGCCCCGAGTCATGGAATCCCGGTTCTGTCCGGCGACGGGGTGTGGCCGCCAAACGTGCCCGCATCATCCGGAAGAGGGCATAGCCGAGCAAGCCCCCCACGCTCTCCAGGAACCAGTCGGTGGTGTCCGGAAACTTGCCCGGCAACAAGACCTGCCCGAGCTCGATCCCGAGGGCGACGGCGACCACGGCGAGCAGCGAGGCCGTCGCCGCGTAGCCGCGCCAGCGCCAGGACAGGCCGCTCACCCACCAGGCCAGGAGGGCGCCGAGGGGAGCGAAGAACAGGGTCTTGTGGAACACCTCGGTGACCGCGCGGAATTCCGTGCCGTAGTAATACACCTGGAATGGCACCCGATCGAGGAAGGCCATGCGGCCGCGCACGAAGGCGCTTTCCGGGTGGAAGTCGAACGGATACCAGAACACCAGCAAAAGCACGGGTAGCCAGGACAGGGCCAGCAGCAGGCGGATCCAGGCCGCCGTGGCGCGGCCGGGCGTGTGGCCCGAATCGACCCGGCGGGCGCCGCCGAACTGGCGGCCGCCCAGCCAGGCGCCTACCCCAGCGCCTAGCGCGCCGGTGAACAGGTCGGTGACGTCGCTCACCCGCGAATAGACGAACAATTGCATGAACTCGATGCTGGCCGCCGCCAGAAAGGCCATGCGCCAGGCTTTCAGGCTGTCGCGCCCCGGCCGCGCGCGCCAGAGCCAGGCCAGGGGCGCCCAGAGCAGGGCGTCGGTGGCGAGTTCGAACAGGGCATGGGCGGAGTCGGCCGGCAGTCCGGCGAAGGGAATCAGGTTGACCTTGCCTTCATGCCACTTGTGATAAATCTCGACCGCGCTGAGGGTGAGGTCCAGCGGTAACACGTTGTAGCCGACCAGGACCACGAAGTAAGCCCAGGCCGCGCGTTCCGCCAGGGCCGCCGGCTCGCGTTCGCGATGCCAGCCCCCGTACCAGGCCAGCAGACGGGCGCTGAAGCCCCACCAGCAGGCGGCGCCGAGGATCGCGCCCAAGGCTTCCGCCGCGATGTCGTTTTGCGACACGGTGCGTTGCGGGAAGAACAATTGGGTGAATTCGATGCCCAGGCTCAAGGCCGCCGCCACCGCCAGGACAATAGCCGTCGCCAGCGTCGCCACCGCGGCATGGCGCCCATGCGCCAGGACGCCAGTCCAGAGAAACGCCAGCGGGATGAACAACAGCAGGTTGGCCACCCAGTCGGCGCGCGAGCCGATGCCGAGTTGGAGGAAGGGAATGTCGCGGAACTTCGCCACCGCCACCTCCCAAGGCAGCGCGTGGTAATCCAGCGGCACCAGGCTGCCATAGATGACGAAGGCCAGATAGAGCAGGCCCAGCCAGAGCAAGGGGCCACGATGAGCGGACGGACGCGTTCTGCGTTTCATGCGATTGAGACGGAAAAATCGGGGACGCGGTCCGCGCCTACGGCCACGCGGGCACCTTTGCCAACTGGGGACAGGGGCTTTTCGCCTCGGCGACACAGGCGCCCAGCGAGGGCGCGACCCGCGCGCGCCCGTCGCTGTCCTTGTCGCTGTCCGGGTAGTCGGCCAGCGAGCCTGGCAAGGCCCCGCCGGCCAGCGCCATGCGCGGGGTGAGATCGAGTTGATCGAGTTCCGTGAAGGGCTTGTTCAGAAAGCGCGCGGCGGCATCGACGCCGCCGACCCGATTGTCGAAGGCTTCGCCGCCCGCGATGGGTTGCCCGGCGAACACCAGATTGCCGGCAATGCGTTGCGGCCACTCCGCCGCACTGCCTTCTCGCCGCAACAGTCGAATGCCATGGCCGCGCGCCAATACCGTGTTGTGAAAGATCTCCACCTGGCGCGGGACGTCGTTGTGCGGCTGGATGTGGATGGCGTGGCCATACGCATTCACGAACACGTTATTGTAGATCGCCAGATGGCCTTCGCCCTGGAACAACGCCTCGCTCGGGTTCTGCCAGAACAAATTGCCGTGGATCAGCACCCGGTCTTGCGAACCCGGGCCGGTGAGCGGCGCGTGGCCGACCAGGACATTGGGGCGGGCGGCGCGGTCCGGCCAGGCGGTCTCCTTGGCGAAGAAATTGCCGCGAATCACCGTGTCATGCCTTTCCAGCAACTCCGGCATGGCGGCCGGGCGCGACGGCTGGTGCTTGATCTGGAGGTTGTAGCCGATCGTGTCGCTGACCCGGTTGCCCTCGATCAGTCCGGCCACGAAGGGATCGCTGCCGTCGGAATCGCCGAAGTACATCCCGGTGCCAACCCGTTCGATGCGGTTGCCGCGCACCACCCAGCCAAACGCCGGACACTTGCTGGAAATCCCCACGTTCTGCTGGCTGGCGGCGTGGTCGTGGATAAACAGGTTCTCCAGGGTGATGTAGTCGGCGTAACGGCTGTTGCCCTCGGCCTTCACCGCATCGACCGGCTGGTTGCGGCCATCCAGTTCCAGATTGCGGATCACGATATGGCTGGCGTCCAGCAGGCTGAGGGTGTTGCCGCCGGGGTGGGCGAGGAAGCGGGTGGAAGGCTCGCCTTCGATGACGATGGGCCGTCCCGGCTCGCCAGAAAGATGATGCAGCGGCAGGCCGTGTTGATAGTCGCCCGCCCGCAACAGCAGATGGTCGCCGGCGCGCAATCGGGGTAACAGAGAACGGTAATCCTCGGGGCCGGCCTGGATCTCGACGGCGAACGCCGGGGAACCGATCAGCGCCGCAATCAGCAGGCCGCTCAGTTGGCGGATGAAGACGTGCATTTCTCGCAACACGCCACCCCCGCCAGGTCGAGGCTGTTTTCCAGGCGGCGCACCAGGCTGTGCGCACTCTGGCGGCCGGAATCGAGGACGATGTCGGCGGTTTCCATATAGAAGGTGTGGCGCGAAGCGTAGAGCTCCTTGAGCTTCGCCAGCGGATCGTTGGTTTGCAGCAGGGGACGATTCTTGTCGTGGTGGGTGCGCAGATACAGTTCGCGCGGCTGGCATCGGAGGTACACCACGGCGCCGCGTCCCTTCAGGTGGGCGCGATTCTCCGGCCGTAACACCGCGCCGCCGCCGGTGGCCAGGACGATACCCTGGCGCCCGCTGAGTTCGTCGATGATGCAGGCTTCGCGCCTGCGGAAGCCTTCCTCGCCTTCAATCTCGAAGATGGTGGGGATGGAAACCCCACAGCGGGCGATGATTTCGTGGTCCGAATCGAGAAACTCCAGGCCGCGATGCTTCGCCAGCAGTTTGCCGATGGTGGTCTTGCCGGAGCCCATCAGGCCGACCAGGAAGATGTTTGAACTGGGGATCATGGCGCGATTGTAAACGGGCTTGGCAACGCGGCCGGACCTGGCCTCGTAGGAGCGGACCGGTAGATTCAAGAGCCGGGTTAATAATGCCCGCTCCGTTTCGCCAGCAGGGCATCCACGGCCGCTTTCAGGTCGCCGTCCGGCAATGCCTGGTCCAACTCACGGAACGCGGCCAGGGCGGCTGGCCGGAGATCCGCTTTCTCGCGTTTCTCCGGCAAGGTCCAGTCGGCGCGCACTTTCACCTTCACCGCCAGCACTGGCGCATCGGGCCGCGCCAGCACCCGGCCGACGCCGGTTGCCTGGCTGCGTACCCGGCTGGCGGCGGCGCCGTTGGCGCAATAGATCAAGGCCGTTTCGCCCTGGATCGCCACGACCCGGCAGGCACGCGCCACGGCGGACGGCACCACGCCAGCAAAGTGCTGGTTGAGTTCGCGCAGGTGCAGGGCTTCCGGCAGGGCGACCGCCAACGTCGGGTCGTTGCGAAGAATGCCGCGGATGCGTTGCAGGGAAGAGGGGCGCATGGTGTAGCGCCGGCGGGGACGCCAGCGCCACGGGAGGGAAAACGCCGGTATGGTAGCATCGCCCGGATTTTCCGAAATCCCACCTATCTCCTTCATTTTTCATGATTTCCAACCTACTCAAGAAAGTCTTCGGCAGCCGCAATGACCGTCTGTTGAAGCAATACCGGGGCGGTGTCGCCAAGGTCAACGCCCTCGAATCCGCCTACCAGGCGCTCAGCGATGAGCAACTACGCGGCAAGACCGATGAATACAGAGCGCGCCTGGAAAAAGGCGAGACGCTCGAAGCCCTGTTGCCGGAAGCCTTCGCCACCGTCCGCGAGGCCGCCGTGCGCGTGCTCGGCCTGCGCCATTTCGATGTGCAGTTGATCGGCGGTATGGCCCTCAACGACGGCAAGATCTCGGAGATGCGAACCGGCGAAGGCAAGACCCTGATGGCCACCTTGTCCGCTTATCTCAATGCCCTGCCAGGCAAAGGCGTGCACATCGTCACTGTCAACGATTACCTGGCATCCCGCGACGCGGAGACGATGGGGCGCGTTTACGGCTTCCTCGGCCTGGCCACGGGTTGCAACCTGGCGCAGCTCAGCCACGAGGAGAAGCAGGCCGCCTACAACGCCGACATCACTTACGGCACCAACAACGAATTCGGCTTCGATTACCTGCGCGACAACATGGTGTTCGAGCCCTCGCAGCGGGTGCAGCGGCCGCTCAACTACGCCATCGTCGACGAGGTGGACTCGATCCTGATCGACGAGGCGCGCACGCCGCTGATCATCTCTGGCCAGGCCGACGACAATATCGCCATGTACCAGGCCATGAACGTGCTGCCGCCGCGCCTGGAACGGCAGGAAAAGGAATACAAGGAAGGGGAAGAGCCTACTGGCCCGATCGGTGATTACGTGGTGGACGAAAAAGCCCACCAGGCCACCCTGACCGAACGCGGCCACGAGCGGGTGGAAGCCATCCTCGCCGAACTCGGCATCCTTGCCGCCGGCACCAGCCTTTACGACCCCGCCAACATCAGCCTGATGCACCACGTCTACGCCGCCCTGCGCGCCCACGTGCTGTATTTCAAGGACCAGCATTACGTGGTGCAGAACGGCGAAGTCATCATCGTCGATGAGTTCACCGGTCGCCTGATGCAGGGCCGTCGCTGGTCCGATGGCCTGCACCAGGCGGTGGAGGCCAAGGAAGGCGCCACCATCCAGCGCGAGAACCAGACCCTCGCCTCGATCACCTTCCAGAATTTCTTCCGCATGTACAAGAAGCTGTCCGGCATGACCGGCACGGCGGATACCGAAGCCTACGAGTTTCAACAGATCTACGGCCTGGAGACGGTGATTATCCCGACCAACGTGCCGATGATCCGCAAGGATATGAACGATCTGGTCTACCGCACCGCCGACGAGAAATGGCGGGCGGTGATCGAAGACCTGCGCGATTGCCACCAGCGCGGCCAGCCGGTGCTGGTGGGCACCACCTCGATCGAGGTGAACGAGTTCCTCTCGGCGCAGCTCAAGCAGGCCGGCCTGCCGCATCAGGTGCTCAACGCCAAGCAGCACGAAAGGGAAGCGCAGGTGATCGCCCAGGCCGGCCTGCCCGGCGCCATCACCATCGCCACCAACATGGCCGGCCGCGGCACCGACATCGTGCTGGGCGGCAGTATCAACAAGGAACTCGAACTGATCCGTCTTGCCGAGAACCTCTCCGAGGAAGAAAAAGCCACCCGCGGCGCCGCCCTCAAGGAAGCCTGGAAGCCGCTCCACGCCCAGGTCATCGCCGCTGGCGGCCTGCACATCATCGGCACCGAACGGCACGAATCGCGCCGCGTCGATAACCAGTTGCGCGGCCGCAGCGGCCGCCAGGGCGACCCCGGTTCCTCGCGTTTCTACCTGTCGCTGGACGATTCGTTGCTGCGCATCTTCGGCGGAGATCGCCTGAAGTCGATCATGGAGCGGCTCAAGATGCCCGAAGGCGAAGCCATCGAGCACGTCATGGTCAACCGTTCCCTGGAATCCGCGCAGCGCAAGGTGGAGCAGCGCAACTTCGATATCCGCAAGCAATTGCTGGAATACGACGACGTCGCCAACGACCAGCGCAAAGTCATCTACAGCCAAAGGAACGAGCTACTGGAGACCGACGATGTCTATGAAGGCATCGTCGGTATGCGCGCCCAGGTATTGAATGACGCCATCAACGCCCACCTCCCGCCTGGCAGCCTGGCCGAACAATGGGATGTGCCTGGCCTGGAGCAGATGCTGGCGGGGCAATACCTGCTGCACTGCCCGATCCAGCAATGGCTGGACGCCGACGAAGGCCTGGCCGAGCAGGGCGTGCGCGAACGCATTTTGGCAACCGCCGACCAGTCCTACGCGGAAAAAATCGAATCCGCCGGCGTCGCCGCCATGCGCAACTTCGAGCGCGCCATCCTGCTGCAAAGCGTGGATAGCCACTGGCGCGAGCACCTGGCGGCGATGGACCACCTGCGCCAGGGCATCCATCTGCGCGGCTACGCGGCCAAGAACCCGAAGCAGGAATACAAGCGCGAAGCCTTCGAATTGTTCGAGCGCATGTTGAATAGCATCGCCGCCGAAGTCACCCAGGTCACCCTCACCGTGCAAATCCGCGGCGCCGAAGACGTGGAAGAAGTGGAAGCGCACGAAGATTTGAGTAACGTGCAGTACCACCATGCCGACTATGACGAAGCCCTGGCCAGCGCCGCGGAGGAAATCACCACCGCGGCGCAGCCGTTCGAGCGAGAGCACGCCAAGGTCGGCCGCAACGACCCCTGCCCGTGCGGCTCCGGCAAGAAATACAAGCACTGCCATGGCAAGCTGGCCTGAACTGTAGCGCCGGCGTCTCGCCGGCGACTATGAAAGGCGCCGGCGCTACATGGCTTGCCGCTGCCGCCCTTATAGCCGACAATTTCGCTCGACTATTTACGGAGTTCACATGCCCTACTTCATCTACAAGATCGGTGGCCCGTTCAAGCTTCTGGAAAAGCAGGGTGAGGCCGACTCCTTCAAGGCAGCCAAAGCCCTCGCCAACGAGCACCGCCGCGGCCTCGATCCCAATTCCGGGTATGCCGTGAAAATGATTTTCGCCGACAACGAACTCGCCGCCGAAGACGTCCTCTCGCAGCCGCGCGAGGCGGAAACCGGGATGATCGGGGACGATTACTGAAGGTGCGCACGGCGCACCCTACGGTTCACCGCAGCCATGTCCGGTTACAACGAAGAAGCTTACAAACAGGCGCGCGACGCGGCGATCAACCGGCCCTGTCCATTCGAACGCGCCCTGCTTTCCCGCTGCGTCTCCTGCATGCACGCGCGCAAGCTGTTGCTGGCGGAGCGAGAAGCCATCACTTGTGGCCATGAAAGCGCGAACCAGGCCTGCATCGTGTTCCACGAAGCCTTGCACAGCAACGCCCACTTTGCCCTGCATATGGAGGCCAACCAGGCCTGGCCGTTCGGCAAGGAAATCCGCGCGCAATGTGGCGGCGTGCTCGGCTTGAAAGACGTGCTGGGCGGGGAGCACGCCGACGTCGCCGTGCTGGTCGCCGAGGGCACTCGCCGCTACGGCGGCATCGGCCATTTCCCTTATTCGGAAATCATGCGTGGCGTGGTGCATTACGAGCCGCGCAAGAAGCGGAGTTAACGAAGCAGAAGCTCCGAAGGGTGCGCCGCGCGCACCGAGGCAAATGCGTGGCGCACCCTATGGGCTTTCGACCAGCAACTCCAGCACACGCCGAGCCGCCACCGCCGCCCCTTCCATGGCAACCTTGGGCAAGCGTGGCGCGGCCCAGAGCAGAGCGAGCCGCTCGCCAATCGCCGGATCGAACAACTGCGCTTCGTCGATTGCCGCCGCCGGCGTGTGGGCCCGCAGCCAGTCCGCCAGAAACGGGGTTTCCGGCCAGTCCGGGCGGTCGATATAGAGCACCGGGATGCCCGCGGCGGTGGCTTCCACGAAGCTGCCGTAGCCGACCTTGGTGACCAGGGCGTCGCTGCAGGCGAGCAGGTCGAGGAAGGGCAGGCCGGCGCGCGCGAAGGAAAGCAGATCAGCACGTTGATTGGCACCCCCGGCACACCAATCATCGGGTACCAGCCAGCGCACCCCACACAGGGCAGGCAGCGGCCGCGCCGCCGGGTAGCCGATGCCACCGAAGCCGATCAGAACCAGGCGTTCGCTTCGCGGCAATCCCAACCGCGCGCGCAATTCCGTACCGCGATCGACGCCGCGAGCGGCGATCGGCGGCAGAGTTTCGCAATTCTCCAGCCAGTTCATGGGCATGGCGGGAATCACCCGCAGGAAGGCGCGCGCCGAACGGTAGGACAGCGCCATCTGTTCCAGCACCAGCGCCATGCCGGGTTGTTCCGCCAGATAGGCGCCAGCGAAATAGGCACTTGCAATATCCACCCAATTCAGCGAGCACACGGCCACCCCGGGAATGCCGGCCTGGGCGGCGGCGGCCAGCGGCAGGCAGGCGACATCGGAGAGCACGCCGGTGATGCCCTGGGCGCGCAGCCAATCCGCCTCGCGCGCCACCCGCGCCGCCCAATCCTGATGAAACGCCAGATAGGCGGCCCGGCTCGCCGCCAGGTCCACTCGCAGCGCATCGTGCATGGCCAACCCAACGTCGGCTGGCGCATGGCGATGCTGGAACGGGGCATGGATACGCGCCGCCAGAGCGGCCCGCGGCACCCCGCTCCAGACCAGGAATTCCAGGTCTGGCCGCGCCGCATGCAGCGCGTTGAGCACCGGTGCGGCCTGCGCCAGATGGCCCAGGCCATGATGGCTGATGGCGACCAGCAGACGCATTACCACGGCAGGCGCAGCATTTCCTTGAGCAAGGGCACGGAAACCGGGCGTTTGCGGCTCAAAGAAAAGGTGTCGAGCGCATCCACGGTGGCAAGCAGGCGAGGCAGGCCACGGCGCGAGTGGGCGAGCAGATAACGGATCACTTCTTCCGGCAAGCGCAGGCCGCGCCCCTCGGCGCGGATCACCAGCGCGGTGGCCTTGTCGGCATCGGACAGCGGCAGCAGGCGGAACACCAGGCCTTGCGCCAGGCGCGTGGCGAGATCAGGGCGTAGTCCCAGGCGCGCCGGCGGCAGCGTGCCACTGGCGAGCAGCAGGCCACCCTGTTCACGCGCCGAGTTGATCAGGCTGAATAGGCGAATCTGGTTGTCCGCGTCGAGGCTGTCCACATCATCCACCGCCAGCGCGGGTACCGGCGGTTCCGGCAACGACTCGCGGGCAGTCGGCAGAACGGCGCCCAGGGCGCGGGCCCAGGCCCGCAACAGATGGCTCTTGCCCACCCCCGCTTCGCCCCAGAGGGTGAGCAGTGGCTCACGCGTCCCGCCGGGAATATGGCCGCGCAAGGCCGCCAGCGCCTCGGCATTGGGGCCGGGTAGATAGTTGCTGAAATCGGGAGGGGAATCGGGACGAAGGTCGAGGATCAATTGCCGCATGGGGCGCAATGTTAACGTGAAACAAACCAGCGCCTCCCTTGTAGCGCCGGCGTGATGTCCCGCGGGGACGGTATCCTGCGGGGCTCGCCGGCTTCGTGGGCTTGATCAGAAAGACGCCGGTGAGACGCCGGCGCTACAGGTCGGCGCGCTAAAATGCCGCCGCTTGGCTTTCAGGAAATTGTCATGATCAAGACTGTCCTCTGTTTTTTGCTATTCGCCTGCGGCACTGCCCAGGCGGGTGAACTGTATCGCTGGGTGGATCAGCGCGGCGTGGTGTCCTATTCCGACCAGCCCCCCCCGCCCAGCGCGAAGAAAGCGCAAAAGCTCAAGGGCAAGGGCAATGTGATAGAGGTGGACAAGGAATCCTACGAACTCAAGCAGGCGAAAAACCTGAGCCCAGTGACGCTGTACGCCACTGCCTGCGGCCAGTTATGCGACCAGGCCACGGATTTTCTGAAGCAGCGCGGCATTCCCTATACCGCGAAAGACCCATCCAATAAACCCGAGATCGCGCTCGAATTGAAGAAACTCACCGGCGCGGTCGATGTGCCGGTCATCGTGGTGGGTGGCAGCGCTTTCAAGGGCTTCGATGCCGCCACCTGGAACCGCATGCTGGACGTGGCGAACTATCCCAAGGCGGGTGAGGCGAAAGGCAAATAAACGAAACCGCTCTTGTAGCGCACTCGTTTCACTTTAAACCGGGATTGCGAGCCGAGACACACACAGAGGAAACACAAGATGCGCGGTTTGATGGGTTGGCGGGGCACGGCGCCCGATGGCACTTTCGAAGCGATGTGGCGGGGTGCCGGCCGGCCGCGGCCGTTGGGCCTGGAACGGCAGTCCACCGCCGCCGCGACCCTGGCCGCCTGGGGTGGCGACCTGCGCCAGGAAGCGGGGCTGGCCTGCGCCATCGCCGGGCGGCCCTATTTCAATGACCCCGAATTGCAGACGCTACCCGCCGCCGTGGCCCTGGCCAGGCTCTGGCGCGCGCACGGCAACGACGCCCCCGCCCACATCCACGGCAGCTTTTCCCTGGCCGTGATCGACCACGAACAGAATTGCGTTTTCCTGGCGCTGGACCGCATCGGCGACCACGCCCTCGCTTTCGCCGCGCGTCCGGATGCCTGCGTCTTCGCCAGCCGCGCCGATCTGGTGGCGGCACACCCGGCGGTGGGGCGCAGCCTCGACCCGCAGGGCCTGTTCAACTACCTGTATTTCCACGTCGTGCCCTCGCCCGGCAGTGTTTATCACGGTGTTGAAAAACTGCTGCCCGGCCAGTGGGCGCGCTGCGAGGGTGGCCGTGGCCAGGCAGGTGGCCAGGTCACCCGTGGCTTCTACTGGGCGCTGAAATACCGCGACCAGCCGCGCCACGATTTTGAGGCGCAGAAGGCGCGCTTCCTCGACCTGATCCGCGACAGCGTGAAGCGCGCCAAGGGCGATGATGAGGTGGCCACCTTCCTCTCGGGTGGCACTGACAGTTCCACGGTGTCCGGCATGTTGAAGCAGGTCTCCGGGCAGGCGCACACCTATTCCATCGGCTTTCCGGCGGCGGGTTTCGACGAGATGGAATACGCCAGAATCGCCGGCAAACATTTCGGCCTCGATATGCACGAATACTACCTGCGGCCGGAAGACATCATGACCGCGATCCCGGTGATCGCTGGCCACTACGATGAGCCGTTCGGCAACGACTCCGCCGTGCCCGCTTATTTCTGCGCCAGGCTGGCGGCGGCGGATGGCCACAAGATCATGCTGGCTGGCGATGGCGGCGATGAGTTCTTCGGTGGCAACGCGCGCTATGCCAAGCAGAAGGTGTTCGAGGCCTACCACAAACTACCCGGCTGGCTGCGCGCCGGCCTGATCGAACCGTTGGCCAATCTCCCCGGTCTCGGCGCGCGGGGGCCTGGAGCCAAGCTGCAAAGCTATCTGCGCCAGGCCAACATACCGCTGCCGGAACGGATGGAGTCATACAACTTCATCTACCGGCAACCGCTGCATGAGATGTTCGCGGCGGAATTCCTCGCCGGCGTCGATGCGCACCAGCCCGGCGCCTGGCTGAAAGAGGTGTACGACCGCACCGAGTCACTGTCCTACATCAACCGCATGCTGCATCTGGACATCAAGTTCACCCTGGCCGACAACGACCTGCGCAAGGTGGGCGGCATGACCGAGGCGGCCGGTATCGAGGTGCGCTACCCGCTGATGGATGACGCCCTGGTCGATTTCTCCGGCGAAATTCCGCCCGACTGGAAAGTGAAGGGCCAATACCTGCGCTGGTTCTTCAAAACCGCGCTGAAAGGTTTCCTGCCCGACGCGATCATCGACAAGAGCAAGCACGGCTTTGGCCTGCCGTTCGGAGTCTGGGCCAGGGATTACGCGCCACTGCGCGAACGTATCGAGGATCGCCTGTCCGACTTCCGCAAACGCGACATCCTCACGCCCCACTACATCGACCTGTTGCGCCGCGAACATCTATCCGGCCACGCCACCTATTTCGGCAAAATGCTGTGGGTGATGCTCACCCTGGAAGAATGGCTGGCAGCGCGTGGGCTGTGACTTGTAGCGCGCCGGCTTGATAAAGCCCCTGATGAAGCCCCTAAGCGAAGGACTAAGCCGCCAAAAGACGGCGGCCAAGTCCCAGCTTATACCCTTCGGTATCCAGCCGGCTGTTTTGACAACTGCCGTTCTCCGCCATCTCGGCCAGGTCGATTACGAACCCACCTGGCGCGCCATGCAGGCCTTCACCGCGCGGCGCGCGCCCGATACCCCGGACGAAATCTGGCTCCTGGAGCACCCCCCCGTGTTCACCCTCGGCCAGGCCGGCAAACGCGAACACCTGCTCGCCGACATCGGCATTCCCGTGATCCCCATCGACCGTGGCGGCCAGATCACCTATCACGGCCCCGGCCAGGTGGTGGCCTATCTCCTGATCGACCTGAAACGCCGTGGCTACGGCGTGCGCGAACTGGTGCGGCGGATGGAGCAGGCCATCATCGACCTGCTGGCCGAACTGGGCATCGCCGGCGAACGGCGGGAAGGCGCCCCTGGCGTCTATGTGGCCGGCGCCAAGATCGCCGCCCTCGGATTGCGGGTGAAGGGCGGCTGCACCTACCACGGCCTCAGCCTCAACGTCGACCTCGACCTGGCGCCGTTCCAGGCCATCAATCCCTGTGGCTACCCTGGCCTGGCGGTCACCCGCACGCGTGATCTGGGGGTTTCGGAAAGCGGATGGGAAATTGCCGAGCAACTCGCCGGATATCTGCTGCAAGCGCTCGCGCATCGGTAGCGCTGGCTCAATGCTGCCGCAGCCAGTCCTCCAGTTGCCGCGCCGATAGCGCACCAGCCACCCGATCCACCTCCCGCCCGCCCTTGAACAGGGCCAGGGTGGGAATGCTGCGGATGTTGTGCTGGCCGGCGAGCCCTTGTTCGGCTTCGGTATTCACTTTGGTAAAGCGCACCCGACCGACGTAACTCCCCGCCATCTGGCTAAAGGTCGGCGCGAACATCTTGCACGGCCCGCACCAGGGCGCCCAGAAATCCACCAGCACCGGCAAGCTGTCGCGGGAGAGGAATTTGCCGAAGTTGCCGGCATTCAACTCGATCGGCTGGCCGGGTAGCACTTCCGCGCCGCATTTGCCGCATTTCGGGTGCTGTTGCAGGCGTTCGCTGGGTACACGGTTGACCGCGCCGCAGGTGGGGCAGACGAGTTCCATGAGGTTCTCCGGTGAGTTGCGAATGCGGAGGAGATGGCGGCCGGGGCGGGGAAATCAAGCCATCTCCGCTTCCGCCACGGAGGACGGGGAGAGCGCTAATGCCTGGCTCTCCCTGAGAGGTCTCAAGTCAGCCGGGCGGCTAAACCGCTCGATTTAGCCAATGCGAGCGGCTTGTCGCGACGCCGACCCCAGTCGCGACGGCCAGTGGCGGTTTGGAGGCCCGCGCCAGGCCGGGACTACTTGGCCGGCTGTGGCGCGGCCGGGGCCGGCATCATTGGCATCTGCATCATCTGCAGCATCTTCATCAAGACGGCCGGATCCAGGGGGATGGCGCTTGCCTGGCCGCTAGGCATAGCCATCATCTGGCCCCAGGGGCCATAGGTATTCGGGTTCATACCGGCGCCCATCCAGTTCCCATACAGATTGGGGTTCATGGGCGCCATCATGGTGTTCATCGCGGCGGGGTTCATGGGCGCGTTCATCCAGTTCGCGTACATGCCGGGGTTCAGCATCTGGGTGCCCATGTTCATCATCTGCGGGCTCATCGGGGCCGCCATCATGTTCATGTAGGCATTCGGGTTGAGGCCCTGTCCAAGCATGGCGGTGGCAAAGCGGGGGTCGATGCCGGCCGCCATCCATTTCATGGCGAGGGCGGGGTCGGTGAACTGCATCGTGTTTTGCAGGATGGCCGGATTCATCATGCCGGAGAGCATGCGCATGGCGGTGTTGGGGTCCATGCCCTGCTGCATCATGGCCATCGAGGTGGCCGGGTTCATCATGGCATTGGTCAACTGCTGGAAGGCGGCGGGGTCTTTGAAGGCGCTGGCAATCTGGCTGGGATCGAGCATCTTGCCGGCCCAGGCTTGCGGGGTCGTGGGTGTAGCCGGGGTGGGGGGGGCGTCGGTGGCTTGGGCAATGCCGGACACGGCCAGTGCGGCGAACAGGATGGTCAGTCGATTCATGGTTAACTCCAGTAGTGGGTTGGGTCGTACTCGGAAAGCGGCCTCGGTGTCAGCGAGGCTGAGCCAGCCTATTCCCCCGGTGTGGCATGGGGGGCGGCGGGTACTTGATTACGGCCAGTAATCCTGCGGGCCGCCGGACTTGAATGATGACCCGAGACGCGACGAATAGTTGACTTATTTTCTCGCCAGCAACTTTAGCGACTGGCGGATGGATTCTTCCAGGGTCAAGCCTTCCGGCAACTGTTTCACGGCCGGCAGGGCTTCCTTGTCCGAGTAGCCGAGGGCCAGCAGGGCATTCAGCGCATCGTTGGCCACGCTCGCCATGGCCTGGCCGGCGCCCCCCCCTTGCGGCAGAGCATCGGCCAGCTTGCCCTTGAGTTCCAGCAATAAACGCTCGGCGGTTTTCTTGCCGATGCCGGGCACCCGGGTCAGACGGCCGGCATCCTGCATGACGATGCAATTCGCCAGATCGTCCACGGACAGGCCGGAGAGCACCGACAAGGCGAGCTTAGGGCCCACCCCGGAAATGCGAATGAGTTCGCGAAACGCGGCCCGTTCCTTCTGGGTGAAAAAGCCGAACAACTGCTGCGCGTCCTCGCGCACCACGAAGTGGGTGAACAGGCTGACCCGCTCACCGGTGGCCGGCAGGTTGTAGAAACTGCTCATCGGCACATCCACCTCGTAGCCAACGCCGGCCACATCCACCACGATTTGCGGGGGTTGTTTCTCGAGCAGGGTTCCGCTCAAGCGTCCAATCATGTATCGCCTCCCGTAGCGTGCGCCGCGCGCACGACTGAATATGAATCGTGCTACCGCAACGCCAGCACCAGCCCCAGCAGCACCGGCTGCAAGTGCGCGGCGACGATGGTCATTTGCAGAGCCGGAGCCAGTTTCGCCGGCTCGCCGGCATGTTGCGACAACACCCGCCCGGCCTTGAGCGCGGGCAACACGGCCAGCAGGGAAACCAGCGCCAGCGCCGGCAACCAGCCGCTCGCCACCAGCCAGCACAGCGCCAGCACGGCGGCGGCCAAAATCAGCCAGTAACCGCGTGCCGCTGTTGCCGGCGGCAAACGCGCCACCCAGTGCAGTTTGCCCGCCTGAATGTCGGCGGCGCGGTCGGGAAACTGGTTGATATAGAGAATATTGGTCACCAGCAGGGCATAGGGCAGGCCGATCAGCCAGGGATTGAGCGACAGAGCGCCGCGCTGCACGAAATCCGCCCCGGCGACGATGAGCAAAAAGCCCGCCGCCACGCACACTTCGCCCAGGCCCCGGCTGTTCAGCTTGAGTGGCGGCGCCGAGTAGGCCCAGCCGATCAGCAAACCGGAGAAGCCGATCCAGAACAGCCCGGCGCCGCGTGTCGCGATCAACCAAAGGCCACCGGCAATCACCCCGGCGAACAGGATCAGCGCATAAAGCAGAGTCTGGCGCGGCGACATCACCCCGTTCTGGATAAAGCGGGAACCGCCAGTAAAGGGAAACAGGCGATCCACATTGGCCTCATCGCTGCCGTTCAGGTGGTCGTAGTAATCGTTGAACACGTTCACGCCGGCCTGCGTCGCAATCGCCAGAAACAGCGTCAGCAAAGCGAGCGGCCAGGAAAACGCCCTCTCCAGAGCGGTGGCGAAGCCGAGCAGGCACCCGGCCAGGGCGATGGTGAGAAACGCCGGCCGTGTCGCCAATAGATAGCGCTTGATCGGATTGGCAAGCGCCTCGGGGGTCGGCTCCAGGGGAGCGGCGGCAACTTTGCTCACAGCATCCTCCCGGCGCGGCGCCGCCGCGACGCGGTCATCAGACCGGCCAGGCCCATGCCGCCGTGGGCATGGCAGATCGCACAAGCCAGGGCATCGGCGGAATCCGAGCGCGGCTCGGCGGGAAGATTGAGAAGTCGTTTGACCATATTCATCACCTGCTGTTTTTCGGCGTGGCCGTTGCCCACCACTGCCTGTTTCACCTGCAACGCGGTGTACTCGAACACCGGCTGCCCCGCCGAAGTCAGCGCCGCAATCGCCGCCCCACGGGCCTGCCCAAGCAACAAGGTGGACTGCGGATTGACGTTGACGAACACCTTTTCGATGGCGGCGACCTCGGGGCGGAACTGCTCCAGCACTTCCATCACGCCAGCGAAAATGATCTTGATGCGCCCGGGCAACTCCCCGGTCTCCGTGCGGATCACGCCACTGGCCACATAAGTCAGCGACTGGCCGACCTTGTCGATGACGCCATAGCCGGTGATACGCAGACCGGGATCGAGGCCGAGGAGGCGCATCAAACTAGCCCCAATACCCATGAGAGTTCAGGGCTTGCTCCCCTTGCGCAGCGGTACCCCGCCACGGCGGGGAATATTCGCTTCGACGCGCACGATGTCCGGCATGTTGACCCTGCCGTCATCCATGATCCGGCACACCCCGAGCCGAACCAAGGCTTGCAGTAAGGAATCCGGATCATCCTGAGTTACCTGGGCAGGTGGCAGTTTCTCCTCCAGGCCCCCCAATACTTTCTCCACGGTCTTGCTCTTTCTCCAACGCGCCAGTATTTCCGTGCTCTCACAGGGAACACCCAGGCCATTCAGCGGCTCGATCGCATGGCGTATCCAGGGAAAGTCCTCATACAACTCGTTCAGTCGCACCTTCGAGGCGACTTGAACGCCATCCTGAACCGCGCGCCAGTGCAAGCAAGTGGGCTCCTTGCCGGCAAAGTCCCTGGTTGCAGAGTCAATAGCCGCCTGGTGCAAGGCGACGATGAAGCTACGTGGACTGACAAACCCCGATTCGTCCGCGAGATGGTTGGGCAACCATTTCCAGGTATCCCCGCGATTCACACCCCCTCCCATCGACTTCCCGGCCAGCGCATGAAACAGCCCGCGCTGTAGCGAGCCATCGGTACGCAAGGCCTCGGGCACAGGAAAAGTTTGCTTAACCATTTTCCACCTCACTTTAGTGAGCACGGCGGCAAACTCCCGGAAGACGCCGCCTGTCTCCCTGGCGTTACCCAGGTATTGCCAGAGCAACCCATACAAATCGGTATCCGCCCAATCCAGACGTACCTCGTTGCTGACCAGCTTGGACGCATCCGGAAAAGATGTGGTCTGGGCATCCAGCATATCGGGGCGCAGAAAAATCTTAAGGCGCAGGGCGCGCCTGCTTCGGAATTCCAGGGCATTCATCAACAAGCCGCGCAAAAGAGCCTGAGTATCCTTCCAGCTATGTGGTGCGGTGCGGTCCAGCCCATCGAAGACCACGAGCTGTATAAAACCTGCTCGCTGGTTTTCCTTATCCAGCTCATACAGCTTTCGAGAAAGCATTTCTACGTTCTCAATAGTCCATTTAATTCGCCTATCCCAATCTTCCTGTGGAAACAAATCTGGCCCGCCCAGAGCGCGAAGAATGACCGCATACCAAATATCGCTAGGCTCGTAGCCCTGTTGCATGAGGAAACGCAAGGTTCGGCTGTCTGGGAACAGGTCCGGCCTCATGCCATTGGGGTCGAAGCCAATGCTGACCTTGGCGCGTTCAAGTTCCGGCATATCGAAGGCGTCCGCAACGAGCCGGCGGCGCGCATCGTCCAGCAACGCTCCCTGCCAGAACGACTTTCCCGTTCCTCGCCCACCCAGGACTACCGGCCTGTCCGGTGACAACGCGCGACGGTGGGCCGGCGGAACATAAATCTGCGCAGGTAACGGCGTGTAATTCTCTGCTTGAGCCTCGCTGGGGAGTGCTTCAAGAAAACACCGGCGCAATTCTTCGGCCTGGCTCATGCCTCTTCCTCGGGGAACAAATCTGAAACAGCCATTTCGAAAAAGCCACCGAATGCTTCCCGCGCTCTGCTTTCATCGAGTTGAACCGCCTCTTCCAGTGGGGCGAACCTTAAATAGGCCTGGTGGGAACTAATCAGCGTCGGGTAATGCGGGGCTCTCTCGTCGTTAGGAGAGAAATTGAACTCTTCAGAGTCGCCACTCGGTTTGTCATAGATTTCCAGGAAAACCCGGTGGGCATGATCCGCGAATCTTTTTGCGTATTCAGATGGGATTTCGTTGGCCGGGGTCAGCGCTCCGATCATCCGCAGGCGCTGCCGAATTCCGTCGAGGCGTTCGATCTGATGCCGCCAATGTAAAAACAAATGGCGATAGCCATCCCAAGTTTGATCGGTATCCACGGCGAACAAATAATTCACAGCCCCCAGGCGGGTCAATGCCGCCGAGGAAATATCATGCAACCCGGCACGGCAATCCAATAGCACCACATCTGGTTTTGTCTTTTCTTCCAGTTGATCCAACATACGGGCAAGGCGGTCGCCGAAAACCTCGGTATCTTTCCCTAGTTTGGGCAAATCCATATATACACGCGACAACTTGGAAAGATAATCCTGATCCACGAGGCCGCCACAGGCGGGTACGATCCGGATTTCACCATTGCTGGCCAATTTACTGCTGCCCAGCATGTCCTCGATCAAATCATCATCCGCCTGGTCTATTGCATCTTCCACAAACCAATCGACAACACCAAATTCCGGCCAGCCTTGGGCGATGCGGCTATCACCCGATGTTTTCATTGAAGGCAGAAGTGATGGCCCCAGGCCAGGGGACTCCAGATCGAGATCGACCACCAGTACATTTTTTCCTAGTTTGGAGAGGTGCCAGGCCAGCATGGCAAGGGCCGTGGTACGACCTACTCCGCCTTTGATGCCGAAGAAAACAGCACGCGGCGGCGTGATTCCGGTGTTTTTTGTTGCGGGAAAAAGCCACTCTCTACCTGTTAAATGGCGATCAAGCACCTGGAAATTGTCCGGGCCATCCGGGGGAGTCCAGGCATCCAGGCAATCAAATATCGCTTCCGGTGCGATGAGATCGTCTTTGAAGAAAAAGTGCCGGGAGGTTCTCGGGAAATAACTCCCCCCCTCTATGCTGAGTTCCGCCTGTAATTGTTCGAGGATTTCCTGCTCTGGCTGGGTTTCAAAAGCAATGCGAAAAACCCCATAGAGATCGCGAACCAAAACCACCTTGCCCGAATTGGCCGTGGCATTCAGCCAGCGAATCACAACCTGTAGAACCTGCCGGAAAGCCTGGTCAAAGCGGATTGTTTTCTTCATGGATTGGCGCATTCCGTGAATTTGCTAACTACCCTGCATGGCGTTCAACGCGGCGCGGGCTGCGTCATGATGCACTGTTACCACGGCATCGGTAATGGATGATCCATTGGAATATCTATCCGAAATATCCCAGCCGAAAAATGGGTTCGTTGTAGGCAAGACAGGCAAGGCACGATTTTTTCCCTGGTAACTCAGGTATTCGTCCCAAACATCCGGAGGATGGCCATGCGTACCGCGCAAATTGGGTTGTTCTGGTTTGCCATCCGGGGTGAGAGTAAGTAAACCGTTCTTCTCCAGGATGCGCTTCAGGGCGCACTCAGTGGCCAGACCAAACAGATGGTCTGCCCCGGGAAGGTGGCTTCTGTGCTTGTCCTTGAGGCATTTCGCATCCTTGAAATGCCTGATGGCAGCGGCCCCGTAATTCGGCTTCATGTCCCTCAGTCCGGCAGAATCGCCGACGTGAACACTTCCTGGACATCGTCGAGGTCGTCCAGCATGTCCAGCATCTTCTGGAACTTGAGCACGTCGTCGCCGCTGACCTCGGTCTCGTTGAGCGCCTTCATCGCCAACTCCGCCATCACCGTGGTGCAGCCGGCGGCGTCCAGGGCCTCTTTCACCGTGGCCAGGTCGTTGGTGGGCGCGGTGATGACTTCGATGGAACCATCCTCATTGCTCACCACGTCTTCCGCGCCAGCCTCCAGAGCGACTTCCATCACGCGGTCCTCATCCGCGCCGGGCGCCAGGATGATCTGGCCGCAATACTTGAACTGGAACACCACGGAACCATCGGTGCCCAGGTTGCCGCCACACTTGTTGAAGGCGTGGCGCACATCCGCCACGGTGCGCACGCGGTTGTCGGTCAGGCAATCGACGACCACGGCGGCGCCGCCGGGGCCGTAGCCCTCGTAGCGGATTTCCTCGTAGTTCACCCCTTCCAGTTCACCGGTGCCGCGCTTGGTGGCGTTGTCGATGTTGTCCTTGGGCATCGACTCCGCCTTGGCCTTTTCAATCGCCAGGCGCAGGCGCGGGTTGAAGTTGGGATCGCCGCCACCCATCCGCGCCGCAACCGTGATCTCCTTGATCAGCTTGGTGAAAATCTTGCCCCGCTTGGCGTCCTGACGCCCTTTGCGGTGTTGGATGTTTGCCCATTTGGAATGACCGGCCATGATTCAGCGCCTCGAAAACACGAAGAAATTGAAGGCGGCGATGTTACCACCGCGCCCGGCTTCTCTTTCCGGCGCGCAGCGGTAACGTAGCGCCGGCGTCTCACCACCTTCGTAAACTGGCGCGCAAGAAATCAATGGGGCCATACACGATTGATATTGCTCCGCGTAGGAGCCGACCATCGCCCGCAGGTCTGCTTCCTCGCGCGCGTCATGGCCATAGAAGCCGGGCTGCCAGACTTGACCGGCCTACAACGGAGGACGAAGAACGGGATGCGGTGGCATAAGCCAGTGGCAATGGTCCGGCATCACGACGAAGGCCCAGGTGGTGGCCAACCCTTCCGCATCGGCTGGCTTCAGCTCGCGCACCAACTCCTCTTGGTAGGAGCGGACCGTGTCCGCGATTTTGGCTTGGGTTATCGCGGACACGGTTACGCCAGTTCCTCAATGTCGTAGATGCGCCGATGTTCGCGGATGGCGTAGCGGTCGGTCATGCCGGCGATGTAGTCGGCCACCGCGCGGGCTGGGTCAAGGTCGGCGCGGGCGCGGTGTTCCGGCGGCATCAGACGCGGCTCGCGGGTGAAAGCATCGAACAGGTCGCGCAGCAGGCGTTGCGCTTTTTCGCTCATGCGCGCCACCTTGTAGTGGCGATACAGGTTCTGGAACAAGAAACGCTTCAGCTCGCGATGCTGTTCCAGCACGCTCGCGCTGAAAGCCGCCAGCGGCGGGCAGCGGCGCACGTCGTCGAGGCTTTCCGGTTTGTGCTGGGCGAGGTTGCCGCGGGTCTGTTCCAGCAAATCCACCACCAGCGTGTTGATCATCCGACGCACGGTTTCGTGGATCAGGCGACGGTCGTTGAGGGCGGGGTAGAGGCCCCGCACGGTGTCGAGGTGGCTGGCGAAGATGTCCACCTGTTCCAATTGTTCGACCGTGATGAGGCCAGAGCGCAGGCCATCGTCGACGTCGTGGTTGTTGTAGGCAATCTCGTCGGCCAGATTGGTGATCTGCGCTTCCAGCGAGGGTTGCCGGCCTTCCAGAAAGCGCCGGCCGACTTCACCCAGCTTTTCCGCATTCTTCAGCGAGCAGTGTTTGAGAATGCCTTCGCGTGACTCGAAGGTCAGGTTCAGCCCCTCGAACTCCGCGTATTTCTGCTCCAGTTCGTCCACCACCCGCAGCGATTGCAGGTTGTGCTCGAAGCCGCCGTGGTCCTTCATGCAGTCGTTGAGCACATCCTGGCCGACATGGCCGAACGGGGTGTGGCCGAGGTCGTGCGCCAGCGCCAGGGTTTCCGTGAGGTCTTCGTCCACGCCCAACATGCGCGCCAGGGTGCGGCCGATCTGGGCGACTTCCAGGCTGTGGGTGAGGCGGGTGCGGAACAGGTCGCCTTCGTGGTTCACAAACACCTGGGTCTTGTATTCCAGGCGGCGGAAGGCGGTGGAATGGATGATGCGGTCGCGGTCGCGCTGGTATTCGGAACGCGGCGCGGCGGCCGGCTCCGGGTGGCGGCGGCCGCGAGTGTGGGCGGATTGGGCGGCGAATTTTGCCAACTGCGGGGCGAGGTCGGTCATGGCGTGCGTTTCCAATGCGTTACGTTATGGATCTGGCTCGTAGGTGTCAGCGTCGCCCGCAAGGCCGCTGGGTCGTAATCGCCGGATATGAAGGCTTCGCCCAAGTTGCGCAACAGGACGAAGCGGATGCGCCCCGCTTCCACTTTCTTGTCTACGCCCATGAAGTTCATGTAAGCGTCGTAGCCCAGAGCGGGCGCCACCACCGGCAGGCCGGCGCGGCGGAACAACGCCGCCACGCGATCGACATCGGCTGGCGCAATCAAGCCCATGCGCCGCGACAATTCGGCCGCCAGGACGGTGCCAGCGGAAACGCCCTCGCCGTGCAGCCAGACGCCGTAGCCCATGCCTGCCTCGATGGCCTGGCCGAAGGTGTGGCCCAGGTTGAGCAGGGCACGCGCCCGGATTCGCGCTCGTCGGCGCTGGCCAAGGTACGGCTGAGCCGCTCCAGATACAGCGGCCCGACCGTGGCATTGGTGACGATGACGGCGCGCTTCTGCTTCAGGTGCGGCAACACCAGATCGGCCCGGTCGAGCAGGCCAGGGCCGATGTGGATGGGGTAGGCGCGGTCGCCCAGGTCGAAGAAAAGGGTTTGCATGGAAATGGCGGGGGGGGCGGATCAGGGGTTGGAATGATAGCCGGGGCGCGCGGGGCTGGTGCGTTTCCGCGAATGCGGGCGTCAGGTTCAATTTTCCAGACGCCTTGGCATAGAATGCCGCGGCCACACTCAGATCAACTACCCACTACCCGTATGTTTAGCGAAATCAAAAAACTCCCGGCATACCGCGAACTCATCATCAATTTCGCCATGCGCGAAATCAAAGCCAAATACAAGCAGGCCGCGCTGGGCGTCTCCTGGGCCGTGTTGCAGCCGCTGCTGCAAATATTGATCATGACCCTGGTGTTTTCCGTCTTCGCGCGGGTTCCCAGCGAGGGCATCCCCTACCCCCTGTTCCTGTTCACCGGTCTTTTGCCCTGGTTGTTCTTTGCCAATGCCCTCAACCGCGGCACCACCGCGCTGACCAACCAGGCCGGACTGATTACCAAGATCTACTTTCCGCGCGAATCTCTGGTCATCGCCGGGCTCGTTGCCTCGCTGGTGGACTTCGCTATCGCTGCTTCGATCTATGTAGTCATGCTCATCTACTATGGCGTGTCGCTCTCCCCCTATGCGCTGATGGCGATCCCGATCTTCCTCGTCCAGATGATTCTGGTATTCGGTTTGATGCTGCTGCTCGCCCCGCTCAACGCCTTCTATCGCGACGTCAGCCAACTGATGCCCGTGTTGATCACATTCTGGCAGTACCTCACCCCCATCATGTACCCCCTGAAAATGGTTCCGGCACGCTACCAGGCGCTCTATAGCCTCAACCCCATGGTTGGCATCATGGACGGCTACCGTTCCGTCCTGCTGCGCCACCAGATGCCGGATATGAACCTGCTGGCTTATGCCTTCGGCGTCGGCATCGTCCTGCTGGTCTTTGGCTATTCGCAATTCAAGCGCGTGGAAATGAAGCTGGCCGACATCGCATGATCGGCGCCGCTGCCAATGCCGCCCCATCGGTGCGGCTGGATGCCGAGGAAGTGCAGGCCTTGCGGGCCGCGCTGCAGAGTGCCGGCAACCCCGAGGCCTTCTTGTTCGGCTCGCGTACCAACCCGCAGCGGCGTGGAGGCGACATCGACATCCTGGTCTTCTCGGAGACCCCCCCCTTCGAACTATCCCGCCGCATCACTACCCAGTTCTTCATGCGCTGCGAAGAAAAGATCGATGTTGTGGTCCTGAATCCGCAAGACCTCACGCCGGAGCAAACGGCGTTTCTGAGCATGCTGCAACCGGTGCGGTTTTCATGAATGAGGCGCTCCCTGTACTTTACGAGTCGGCGCGGCGCAAGGCGCTCGATGCGTTGGCGTTGGTCGAAGCCTCTCTGGCCGACTACCAGCCCTATTCCAGCGGCCATAACTACGCGCCCAAGGAGCGGGAACCCTATGACGCACTTGCCGATCGCTACATGCGGGCCATCGAGGTGTGCATCAAATTCTTCCGCACCTACGAAAGGATGATGTTCGCGGATAGCTCCGAAACCTACCGTGATCTGCTTCAGCGCACACACAAGCTGGAAATGATCGCGTCGCCGAGCCTCTGGTTCGAAATGCGTGACCTGCGTAACCGCATCGTCCACGACTACCTGCCGCAACAATTGGAACAGCTATACACCCTCATCGCCGGCCCCTATGGCGACGAACTCCTGTCAATGAAGGGCAGGATAGCCGCCGCCGATGCGCCCAGTCTCGGCCTGGCCAGGCCGTAAGCCTGCAAACCACGATGCGCCTTCCGCCAGACCAGTCCCAGACCATCAAGCAAACGGTTGCACGCCTGGCCGGGCTGACGCAATTGCTCTCGGGCATTTCCGAACTGGAGTTCGCAGCGCTGGTTGGTAGCCGTGCCCAAGGCACGGCAGCAGCGGCGAGCGACTGGGACATTGCCCTGCAATGGCGCCCGCAGACAGACTGGCTGGCACTGATCGGCACTCAGGAAACCCTGCGCAGACGCATTGCCGACAACCTGGGCACCGGCCCGGAAGGGATCGATCTGATCGACCTGTCCCGCGCGAACCTGGCCATGCGCGCCAGCGTCGCGGAAGACGGCATCGTGCTCAAGGGGGAAGATGGCCTGCCCTGGGCGCGCTTCCTGACCCGGACCTGGCGTGAGCTGGAAGACTATTACTGGGAAAGCGCCCATGCGGCTTGATCTGTACCAAGCCGAAACCGCACGTATTGCCACCGAGCAGTCGGCTCTGCTGGGCATAGCGGAACAACGCCTTGCGCAAGGGCTCCTGCTTACCCCGCTTGAGCAGAATGGGGTATTGCACGCCTTCCAGGTACTCATCGAAAACGCCATCGGCAAAGCCAAACAGTTGCTCAAAGCGAGCGGCGAGGTAGTCCCGATATCGGCTTACGATGCCTTTGCCGCCTTGGCACGCCAAGGCAAGATAGACCAGGAGCAACTTCCTGCCTGGAATGCCGTGATTGGACTGCGCAACCGCATCGTGCATGACTACATGAACATCGACATGCCCAGGGTGCTGGACCTGGTCCGGCAAGGGCGCTACCACTTTGTGACAGGATTTCTCCTTGCTTGACGTGAAGCAATTGCCCCCCTGTAGGAGCGGACCGCGTCCGCGATCCGCCCACGAGAAAGATCGCGGACGCGGTCCGCTCCTACGGGCAGGTCTCCTTCACAGGGGCCACCCTTCGCCCATAAACGCTTGATGCCTAAAAACCACAGAGTATTCACGCCCCTGCAACCCAACATGCGCTTAACCGAATCCGAACGACAAGCCATCACCGACGCCATCCGCGCCGTCGATCCCGATGCGCCTGTCTACCTGTTCGGCTCGCGTGCCGACGACAGCGCCAAGGGCGGCAACATTGACCTTCTGGTGCTTTCATCGCAGATCGACCTGATGGCGAAACTCGATATCTTGGCCTGCTTGCATGGACAGATAGGTGAACAGAAAATTGACCTCGTAATTCAACCCGACCTCTCCCGGCCTTTTGCACGCATTGCAGTCAAGGAAGGAATCCGGCTATGACCTTAGACCGACCCGCAGTCGTTTTCGAGCACGTATCCAAGATGTATTCCCTTTCCCATCAGAAAACGGAAAATCTCAAGGACCGCCTCACGCGGATGCTCAGAGGCGGAAAAGCTCCGGTACAAACACAAGCCATGTCAGAAGACTTCTACGCACTGCGTGACGTTTCCTTCGAAATTCAGCCGGGCGAATCTGTCGGAATCATCGGCCCAAACGGCTCTGGTAAAAGCACATCGCTGAAGATACTCGCAGGCGTCACAAAACCCAGTTCAGGCAGATTTAAACTCAATGGCAGGCTGGGTGCGCTGATCGAGGTCGGCGCCGGCTTCCACCCGGAAATGAAGTTGGCCGACATCGCATGATGACCGCCGCTGCCCAACCCGCTCGCGCCGTGCGCCTGAATGCCGAGGAAATCCAGGCCTTGCGTACCGCCCCTCAATGGGCCGCCGCCGATGCGATCTATTTCGGCTTCACCAAGCCGTAAACCCCCAAACCGCCATGCGCCTTACACCCGAACAGGTCCACATCATCAAAGGCACGGTTGCCCGGCTGGCCGGGCCGGCCAGCCGGGTATGGCTGTTCGGTTCCCGCGTGGATGACGAGGAGCGCGGCGGAGACATCGACCTGCTCGTCGAAAGCGACGACGTCATTCCGAACAGAGTGAGCATGCTGTGCAAGATCGAAGGCGCGCTTGTCATGGCGCTGGGCGACCGCAAGCTGGATATCCTGATCAAGGACGCGCGTACGCCAGACGCCCCGATCTTCCAGGTTGCGCATCGCCAGGGAGCCATGCTGTGAGCCTGGCCTATTTGGCAGAGCATGCCGAAAACGCCCTGTTCGCACTCGAACTGGCCGAGCGCGAAGCAGCGCACCTGGCCTACACCCAACAGAGCCTGTTCGCCGAACGGATCGATCTGGCATGGGTGAAAAACCTTGTTACCCGACAAGATCTGGCAGAGAAAATCGATGCCTTTGTCGCCAGATTCGGGCGCCTGCAGGACCATATCGGAGAGAAACTCATACCCAGGTTTGCCCAATTGATGGGAGAGCGGCCCAAGTCACTGCTTGATGTGCTGGCTTACGCGGAAAGGATGCACTGGATAGACAGTGCCGAGGAGTTCGTTGGCAGCCGCAAGCTGCGCAATCAGCTTGTGCACGAATACATGGCCGCGCCCGAACTGTTTCTCGAAGCCCTGCTGGCCGCCGATGGAGCCACCCGGCTGCTCCTCGACACCGTCCTGCGCGTTGGAAAACATGCGCAGCAGCTTGGCTTGCGCTGATCCTCCCAAACCCGCCCCCATGCGCATAACCGAATCCGAACGACAAGCCATCACTGACGCCATCCGCGCCGTCGATCCCGATGCGCCTGTCTACCTGTTCGGCTCGCGCGCCGACGACAGCGCCAAGGGCGGCGACATTGACCTTCTGGTGCTTTCATCGCAGATCGACCTGATGGCGAAACTCGATATCCTGGCCTGCTTGCATGGACAGATAGGCGAACAGAAAATTGACCTCGTAATTCAACCTGACCTCTCCCGGCCTTTTGCACGCATTGCAGTCAAGGAGGGAATCCGGCTATGACCTTAGACCGCTGCCATCGCGTAGTCCGCGAGTTGTTGGTTTCTTCCGGTGCGAACTCAGCAAGCACTAGCAAGAGGAATTGTTCATGACCGGAGACAAGCTGTTGCTCCTACATGATGAGATCGCCGATTTACATCAGGCTGCGGACCATCTGCGCTTTTCGCTGGAACGAACGCGAGCGTTGCTGCCAGGCGCTGACTGGAGCCCCGAAGACATGGAGCGACTAGAAGCGCTGACCAGTCGATTTGCGCGGCTCTCTGACCTGCTGACTCAACGCATCATGCGTCTAGTTGATGACATTGAACTCATACCAGCGGGTACCCTGCTGGATCGCATGCATCGTGCCGAAAAGCGTGGTTGGATAAATGACGCTAGGGATCTGGTGCGGATCCGCGAGCTACGCAATCTGATTGCCCATGAATACGCGGCCGACAAGATGGCAGAAATCTATTCTTCTGTTGCCGTGCTTGCGCCTGACCTTCTGGCGCTGGTGCCGAGAGTCGCGGCATATGTGGTGAAATTGGAAAAGAGGTATTCGTCGCTATGACCTCCCAAGATAAACACCGCATCCAAACGCAAAACCGACTGATTCACCCAGACCACCCCGCAACAGAGAAAAAGAAATGAGCCGACCCGCCGTCGTTTTCGACCACGTATCCAAGATGTATTCCCTTTCCCATCAGAAAACGGAGAACCTGAAGGACCGCCTCACCCGGATGCTCAAAGGCGGAAAGGCTCCGGTACAAACGCAAGCCGAGTCAGAAGACTTCTACGCATTGCGTGACGTTTCCTTCGAAATTCAGCCGGGGGAATCCGTAGGCATCATTGGCCCAAATGGCTCTGGCAAAAGCACATCGCTCAAGATACTTGCCGGCGTGACCAAGCCCAGTTCAGGAAGATTCGAACTCAATGGCAGGCTTGGGGCGCTGATCGAGGTGGGTGCCGGTTTCCACGTGGAAATGACCGGACGAGAAAACGTTTACATGAACGGCTCTATCCTCGGCATGAGCAAGAAGGAGATCGACCGCAAATTCGATTCCATCGTGGATTTCTCCGAAATTGAGCAATTCATCGATACGCCGGTCAAGCATTACTCGTCGGGGATGTATGTTCGGCTAGGGTTCGCGGTTGCCATTCATAACGAGCCCGAAGTCATGCTGGTAGATGAGGTATTGGCAGTTGGTGATCTTGGTTTTCAGAAGAAATGCTTCAAGAAAATGGAGGACTTGAAAAAGGATGGCCGCACCTTCATTCTTGTTTCCCATTCCATGGGCCAGATTCAGGAAATGTGCAAGCGGGCCATCATGCTGAAGAACGGCGTGCTTGTTGCCGATGACAAGGCCGCCGATGTGTCCGGACGTTACATCGAACTGATGTCTGAACAGGTTGTTGATCCGACCGATGAAGGCGAAAGTAACACGGCCAATCTAGATATCATCGACGTGAATCTGGTAGGGGTCGATGGCAGTCCGTTGGCCCATGTGCCCGTCGAAGCGCATCTGATGGTGCGTATCGACTATGAAGCGAAAGAGCCGGTGGATGGGGCGCGTGTGGTCATCAACGTGTTGCGTATGGGCAGTGCGGTATACCGTATCAACTCCGGGATTCAAGGCGTACCGCTGGCACCGTTATCGGGCAAAGGACACATCCTTTGTACCTTGCCCAACCTATTCTTGTTCCCCAACGCATATGGTTTTGACGTGCTGATCTGGGATGCCAAACAGTCCAGCATCCTGGCGCGCAAGATCATCAGGGAATCCTTCACCATCATGCGGCCTGAGGAGCTCGCCACGCTGGGGTGCGGGTGCCCTTCCGAACCTGCCGAACGTAGTTTCATTTATGGGCACGCCCGGTGGGAGCATGTGCCTGACGGCGCCCATTCCCCAGCCGCCATGCAGATCGCTCAATGACACCTATCGGTTACCAGAGCGAAGCCTATGCGCGCGCGCTCCATCACGGTGACGCGACCCCCCTCCCCCATGCACAAAGCTGGTGGATCAGGCGGCAGATACCGGGCTCGCCCCTGTTCGACGGCATGGGCACCTACCCACTGCTGTGCTGCGGCGATTGGTCGCGGCTGGCTGGGGATTTGGCCGCCCTCGGCGACGAGATTGTTTCTTTCACCGCCGTGGTCGATCCACTCGGCGACTACGACGAAGCCATGTTGCGTGAGGCTTTTCCCGATGTTCTGTATCCATACAAGCAGCATTACACGGTTGATCTGAGGCAAGCTTTGGTGGAGCCAAAAGGCTCGAACCACAGGCGCAACCTGCGCAAGGCGTTACAGATGGTGAGCGTCGAGGTCTGCCACTCCCCGGCGAGTGTGGCGAACGACTGGATCAATCTCTATGCGAATCTGGTGTCGCGTCACAATATTTCCGGCTACGCCAATTTTTCTCCGCTTTCCCTACGGCAACAACTCGAGGTGCCAGGGATGGTGGTATTCCGGGCGTATGTGGGTGAAGAAACGCTGGGCATTCAACTCTGGTTGCGGCAGGGCGACAATGCCTACTATCACCTCTCCGCCCAAAGTGGCCGGGGGTACGAGTTACGTTCCTCCTACGCCCTGTTCTGGTATGCCTTTCATTTTTTTCAGGAATCGGGTGCGGTGATCGCCAACCTTGGCTCGGGAGCGGGCACGACGACCGGCAGCAAGGGACTCTCGGATTTCAAGGCGGGCTGGGCCGACAGCCAGCGCGTCGCCTGGCTGGGTGGGCGCATCCTCAACCGGGATGGTTATCGGCGCCTGACTGCAGGTTTGGTATCGGCGCCCCCGTATTTCCCTCAGTACCGCGCCCCTGTGGCCGTTGTCTAGGACCATGAAAACGCTTAGCGAACACCAGCAGCGCCAGACCAGCTACCAGCGCAATACAGGCCTGGAATCCCTTTTGAATGAAATCAACAGCCTGCTTGCACCAGTAGAGGCCGGCGTCCGCGAACGATTTGGGAAACCGCGCCTACCTCTCATTCTGGTCGTCGGCGCGCCGCGCAGCGGGACCACGTTGGTGACACAATGGCTGGCCGCGATGGGAGGCTTCGCTTACCCCAGCAATCTGCTCTCCCGGTTCTTCCAGGCGCCCTACATAGGCGCGCTATTGCAGCAGATGCTCACCGACCCGGCCTATCAATTCCGTGATGAGTTCAGCGAACTCAAGAATGCACGCGCCAGCTTTGACTCCAGCCTGGGAAAAACCAGCGGCATCCTCGCACCCAACGAGTTCTGGTATTTCTGGCGGCGCTTCTTCCCCTATCAGGATGTCCATTACCTCGACCATGACGCGCTTGCGCAAATCGACAGCGCTACTTTCCTCGCCGAACTGGCCGCGCTCGAAGCAGCCTTCGACAAGCCGCTGGCGATGAAAGGGATGATCGCCAACTGCAATCTTGACTATCTCGACGACCTGCTCGACCGCGTGGTCTTCGTTTACACAAAGCGGCGGCCTTTCTTCAATGTGCAGTCGCTCCTGACTGCGCGGCTCAAGTACTCGGGCAATTTGGACGAGTGGTACTCCTTCCGCCCCAAGGAATACGCCATGCTAAAAAAAATGGACCCCTATCACCAGGTGGCCGGGCAGATTCACTACCTCAACCAAGCGATAGAAACCGCCCTGGCGCGGGTGTCCGAGGAACGGCGGCTGGTGGTCGATTACGAGGACTTCTGCGAATCACCGGTTCGCGTGTATGAACGACTGCACGCCTGCTGCCAAGCCCAGGGCTATGAGATGGCGCCCGACTACAGCGGTCCGAAGCAATTCGCCACCACTGACCGGGTGACCGTCCCCGAAGATGAAGCCCGTCTCATACATGAGGCCATCGACCATTTCTCAACGGAGACCGCACAACCATGACCGCAACAGGAGCACAGACCCAACTCGCACTGTTCGGCTCCCAGCCCGCGTTTCCCGAGCCTGTCCACGTTGGTCGCCCCAATATCGGCGACCGCGCAGCACTCATGCAGCGCTTCGAAGACATTCTCGATTCCCGCTGGCTCACCAATCGTGGCCGTCAAGTCCAGGAATTCGAGAAGCGCTTGGCCGAGCGACTGGGCGTCAAGCACTGCATCGCCATGTGCAACGCCACCATCGCTCTGGAAATCGTCACCCGTGCGCTGGAGATGAAAGGTGAGGTCATCGTTCCTTCGATGACCTTCATCGCCACCGCGCATGCCCTGCAATGGCAGGAAATTACTCCGGTGTTCTGCGACATCGACCCCGACACGCACACCCTCGACGTGGAGCGGGTCGAAGAGATGATCACCCCGCGAACCACCGGCATCGTCGGCGTTCATGTCTGGGGCCGCCCGTGTGATATCGAGGGGCTGACCGACATCGCGAAACGGAATAACCTGAAACTGGTGTTCGATGCCGCTCACGCCATCGGCTGCGGCCACCGTGGGCGTGCCATCGGCGGCTTCGGCGACGCGGAAGTATTCAGCTTTCACGCCACCAAGGTACTCAACAGCTTCGAAGGCGGCGCGGTCACCACCAACGACGACGCGCTGGCGGAGAAAGTGCGGCTAATGCAGAACTTCGGTTTCGCCGGCCTGGATAACGCCATCCACATCGGCACCAACGGCAAGATGAGTGAAATTTCGGCCGCCATGGGCATCGTCTCGCTGGACAGCTTCGACGACTTCGTCGCCTGCAACAAACGTAACTATCTCCAGTACCTGAACGAGCTGGGCGACATCCCCGGACTCCGCTTTGTGCGTTACGACGAAAACGAAAGCAACAACTACCAATACATCGTCTTACAGGTAGACGAAGAAAAGGCTGGCTTGTCGCGTGATGCGTTGATAAAGGTTCTGCAAGCTGAAAACGTGCTGGCAAGGCGCTATTTCTGGCCCGGCTGCCATCGCATGCAGCCGTATCGATCCTATTATCCGCACGCTCATCTGCTGTTGCCGAACACGGAAAAAGTGGCTTCGCAGTTGCTCATCCTACCTACAGGAACGACTTTGGGCGCCACGGAAATTGCCACAATCTGTGCGATAGTTCGCCAGGCCTTGGCCTTGGCGGCTCAAGTCAGCCAGCATCTAGCCTCCCACCCGTAACCTGCCCCATTCGAAAAACAGATGCCTCCAACCATCGAAAGATTCGGACTGACAGGCGAACTCCCTATGACTCTGCTCGCTGCGGTGCTGCCCAGTGCCGCCCTGCCAAGCAGCGTCTCCGGGATTGCACGGTTTGGCCGTACTCAGGCGGGTGAGTTGTGCTTTTGTGATCGGGACCCCGGGGCTGAATACGCTGAAGTCGCGGCCGGCTCGCTGGTTCTGTGTACCGATAGTCTGGCCGTCACGTTGAGCAACCGCTTTCCCGGCATCACTTGCCTACCCGTACCGGACCCCCGCGCGCTGTTCATCGATCTCGGGCACAGCCTGTTGGCCGCTGAATCGGTCGCCGTGAGCGATGCCGTTCCGCGTCCGTTTGGCATTCACCCCGGGACAAAAATTGGCGCATATACCGACATCCATCCGGAAACGCGCATCGACGAAGGCGTTCATATTGGCGCCCACTGCGTCATACACCGGGGCACCTGGATACAGGCCGGCACCATCATCAGGGACAACACCACGATCGGCGTGGCAGGCATCAATGCCTATCGTGGCCTGGATGGCAAGGTCCGCAACTTTCCGCATTTCGCCAGCGTGATCATCGGTCCCGGTGTGGAAATCGGCGCCGGTACCGTCGTGGTGCGAGGCATCACGACCAGCACGCAAATCGGCGCGGAGTGCGTGATCGGGAATCTTTGCAATATTGGGCACGGCGTCGAAATCGGCGAGCGCGTCTGGATGTCCGTCGGCACCCTGGTCGGCGGACACACAAGAATCCATGACGGCGCCACACTCGGCATGAGCGTGGCCGTAAAGGACAACATCGAAATCGGCGCGGGTGCGCAGATCGGCATGGGCAGCGTGGTCGTGAAGTCCGTCAAGCCTCACGCCTCATTGTTCGGCAATCCGGCGCGCATGGTCGGCCCCATCCATGCCGGCCCGAATCGCTGAAATGGGAGAACTGTGATGCCGGAAACAACACTTGACTTGGCGTTCAAGGGTGCGCGCGACTATCTGCATGGTACCGATGTCTTCAACCAGACCTTATCGTGGCTGGAGAACGCGCTCCCTGACGCCCCCATCCAGGACATCGACTTTTCTTTTCATCATCTCGCACGCCATCGAATCGAACTGATCCTTGGCGCCTTGCCAGAGGGCGTCGAGGCCTTTGCGGTGTGTTCCTTTTCCCAGGCCGGCCAGCGGCAGAAGGCCTATCTCATCGAAACCGAGGAGCCTGTGACGGGTCGCTATCCGTATCCGGAAGATGAAATGGTCGCGCCGATGGAATACGATCTTGCGGCCAAGCGAGGCGTGTTGCGCGGCTCCATCGCCTATAGCGACATCGAAGTATGGGTGGCGATGACAAAGGCGCTCCATTACAAAGTCTTTCCCCAGTACTCGGGCAAATGGCTGTTTGTAAGAGGGCGCTTCCCGCGCTATTCAGGCCATACCCAAGCAGATGAACGGACGCTGGTGATCGCAGCCAGCTTCAATGACCGCCTGACTCGCAGCGAAGTCCTCCTGGACGGGCAAAAAGTCGGTGAAATCTATTTCTCTATCGTGTGAGAACGACATGCTTGGAATCGAAGCCATCGCAGTTCACATTCCTCCGGGCCGAGCATCGAATCTCGACCTGAGAGATACGTTCGATGTGGATGAAGCCTTCCTGGTCGACAAGATCGGGGTTCTGGAACGTGCGGTGAAGGCGCCGGAAGAAGACACCAGCGACTTGGCCCTTGCAGCATTGGAAAAACTGATTGAACAACAAGGATTGGCGCGTGACGCAATAGAAGTCCTTGTAGTGGTTACCCAGAATCCGGACAGCAATCTGCCGCATGTCTCCGCCTTGGTCCACGGCCGGGCTGGCTTGTCCCCCACCTGTGCGGCATTCGATTTGTCATTGGGTTGTTCCGGCTACGTCTATGGCCTTTCGGTATTGCAGTCATTTTTGGCGGGCAACGGATTGTCGCGTGGCGTTCTGATCACCTGCGACCCCTATAGCAAAGTCATCGACCCGAACGACAAGAATACCGTTCTCCTGTTCGGTGATGCCGCGACCGCAACCTTGATTGGACCGAATCCGATCTTCCTGTGCGGCCCCTTTACTTTCGGGACGCAAGGCGACCTGACCGGTGCGCTGACTTGTCGTAAAGGCATCCTGCACATGAATGGCCGAGAGGTGTTCAATTTCGCAGCCACTGTGGTACCCAAAGATATAGTGCGATTGCTGGAACTGGCGTGCTTGAGTAAATCCGATGTGGATTGCTTTATTTTCCATCAGGGTAGCCGCTATATCGTCGAAACCCTGGCAAAACGACTAGGGCTGAATAAAGACGGTGTGCGTATGGATATCATGTACACCGGCAATACGGTTTCCTCATCGATCCCGATCTTGCTGAAGCGTGAGCTCGACAACCCTTCTGTTCGGACGCTAGTTATGAGCGGTTTCGGTGTCGGCCTGTCCTGGTCAAGTTGTGTTTGCAAACGAATTGGAGTATGAAATGACTGAAATGAAGGCACTCACCGAGATCATCGCCGGGCTGGATCTGATATCCGATATGGCGGCTTTCGACCCGGAAAAAACATTCAGAGACAACGATATCGACTCGCTGGATGTCATGAGCGTGTTCCTGGCGGTGGAGGAACACTTCGGCATCAAGTTTCCCGAGGAGGAGGCCCTCCAGATCAATACCCCGTCGCAATTGCTGAATGCCATTAATGAGCGCGGCTAGCGGATAAGGTATCAGGCTAGGTTAAGGTGGTTGCGCAATGAGGCGACAGCCTGAACAGACAGCCCGCTGAGGAATAATCCATGGATACGGTTTATCTGAATATCGGCAGCGACAGGCAGCCACTGCCCCAGGATTAAATGGTGTCTGATCCCCTTGGCATCATAAATCTAGCGCTAACCGGCATGTTTCCGTACAAGAAATCGCCCCGGGATGTGCCAATTACCCCGGAAGGGTTTGCTGAAAACGGTATAAGATTTATTTCTGTGGGTGTTAGCATGATTCACTTGGATGCAAGGGATACACAAGGAATACCAGTTTTCGAACAAAGTTATTTGCACCGATGTGGTTGCAATATTAATCAAATGTAATGAAGAGGTAGCGCGAGTGAGCGTTAATGAATCTAAAGAGATTCTAGCAGGGTTTAATAAAGCAGGCTTGAGAATATGCCAGCCTATGAAGATCGCTGAGCAAACTTGGCCAGAAGGAACAGTCCCGATCGTCAGCATTTGCTGCACCACCTACAATCATGAGAAATTTATTCGTAAGTGCCTTGACGGGTTTTTGATGCAGGAAACTACGTTTCCCGTTGAGGTTTTGATTAACGATGATGCGTCCACAGATAGAACGGCTGACATTATTCGTGAATACGAGAATAATTACCCTCATATCATTAGACCAATTTACCAAGTTGAGAATCAATATTCGAAGGGAAAGAAGCCGAATCCAAGCTTCAATTACCCAAGATCAAATGGAAAATATATTGCCCTTTGCGAAGGAGATGATTACTGGATACATCCACAAAAATTACTAAAGCAGATTTATTTTTTAGAAGCCAACGATGACTATTCAATATGTTTCCATAATGCCAAGATATTAAATAACGGAAATCTGGTTGATAATTACCTAAAAAAAATAGGCCCGGATACCACCAATATCACCGACCTCGCTAAGGATAACTATATTTACACAGCATCAAGCCTTGTCAGAAATTATTACTCAAAAGGATTGCCGGGCTATTTTGAATCATGCCAAGTGGGTGACTACCCATTTTTACTATTTGCTGCACAAACTGGGAAGATTAAATTTATAGACGAATGTATGTCAGTATACAGAATACATGAAGGCGGTGTATGGTCTACGAAGACCACCATTGAAAAGCTCGAATCCTCTGCGGCAATATTCAAGCATCTGATGAATAATTTCAACAGCGAAGTCAATAGCATCCTCAAAGACCGTCATATTGAACTGCTTAATAAAGTTATTGAAGAGTACAAAAAATTAGCGACTAAGAAACAAGCCGCAGGCAACGATCTTTATACACCTTACTCCATATATAATAACGCAGCGTTTTCCACCATCCTGAAGGCGCTTGCCATTAAGATTAAGGCTTATTTGTTTGGTGCGTAGATGGCCACAAGATGAAACAAAAGCATGCTATAAATCCAATCGACATCAAACATATATCTCCAATCCACAAGGCATGAAAACACCGAAAGTTAGCGTAATCATCCCGGTTTATAATACATCTAAGTTTCTAAAAAAATGTTTGGATAGTATTGTCAATCAAACCATGTCTGATATTCAAATTATCATTATTAATGATAATTCCCCGGACCTGGAAGATCATGAGATATGCAAATATTATGACGAAAATGACCAACGCATCATATATATCAAGCATGACACCAACTGCGGTCTTGGAGGGGCCAGGAACACAGGATTGAGAATAGCCAGTGGAGAGTATATTTGGTTTGTCGATAGCGATGACTTTATTGATACTAATAGTTGTGAGTTCTTGCATAAATTAGCATCAGAAGAGAACGTCGACATCGTCGCCTTCAGCGCTACAAGTCATGTCAATGGCAGCTTGAACTTGGCGCAACATGGCTATTACCATTACTGGAGAGACAAACCGGTATTAGATCAAATATTCACAGGGAAGAAGTTTATAGAAATTGCTCTGTCTTGTGAGTCTTTTCATGTGTCTGCTTGTTTGCACCTATTCAGAAGTAGTCTTGTCAATAGGTTTAAATTTAGGGAAAACGTTTTTCATGAGGACACTGACCTTGTCCCAATTATAATCCATAATGCCTGTTCCGTTTATTGCACAGAGTACGCTCCTTACTATAGGCTTCTAAGAGAAGACTCAATAACACAAAGAGAATACAACGAGAAGGTTATTGTTGATAGGCTTTTAAGTATAAAATCGCTATTCGAATTCGCCGCTGGTCTCAGCTTGGAGGAAGACAATCCACTTGCTTATTATATATACAATGCATTTTTGTATGCAAAAGAAATATATTTCGGATACGAGAACAAATCTGATCTTACTGAAGATTTATTCAACTGCCTATGCGACCAGTACGATAATAGCGTTATTCTCAAGCGCGGGCGCTCATTACAGAGTAGTTATCAAAATGCCTATACCTCAGGCGAGTATGCAAAACTAAAAGAGGAGCTCGGCAATACAAAAATGGCATATGCGCATTTGAAGAAAGAGCTTGATACAATTAAGCTTTCTTTTCTTTGGAAAATTGCCGAGCCAATAAAGTACTTCAAGGGAAAGCTAAAAAAATGACTTTCTTTGAGCCTTTTGCATAATAAATTTCAAGCCATACGCAGTCGAATTAAATAGAACCAATTTACTTTGTTACACCACGCTTAAGCAATTGCACCGACCGGGCCTGTCTTTACTAGATAAAATACTCTGCATATAAAGGAACCGTTCTTGATTCGAGTTTTTCAGACTATCCATAAGTACACACCTCATATCCCACTCTTTGAAGAAAAGTACGATGTTACGGATGACATGGATTTTGAGACTCTGCGTCGTCTGGTGGTCAACGATGGCTATGCATCAACTTACCTTCTTTTGCCTGCGCTTGAGCACAAGGCGGATGAAGTCTTTTATACAATCTGGGACTACGAAAGACTTCAACAATGCTGGGCCAGAGAGCATGGCCTAAGAACTCGAGACCTAAGTGAAATCAAGTTGGCCCAGATTGAGGAATACAAACCAGATATATTTTATAATATGTCAGCTTTTTGCGATGGCGAATTTATCAAACGGCTTGGCAAGTCCAGGGTGCGGAAGGATATTTATTGGAATGGCATAATTGAACCTGAGCCTCGGACATTTTATGAATATGATGGCCAATTATCACTGCATCGCCCCTATATCGACTACTGGAAGAGGCGGGGGCTTGCAGCTTGCGAGCTGCAGCCAAGCATTCCTTCTAGCTGGCACCGGCGCATTCATGCCAATAAATCTATCGATGTACTATTTTATGGGCAATACTTCAAGGGCATGTTTGACAACCGAAATGGCATTATTGATGATTTGCTCAAATATAAGCAGGCCTCGCGTAGAGACATTCGTTGTCACCTGACTTATACAGAAACGCGACATCTACAAACCATTTTTCGAATCCCGGGTTTGCCATGGACTCACATTCGCCGGCCTGTTATAAGTTTCCCTAGCAGGAACGTCAGGGAGCAATCCCTGCCGCCATTATACGGTGACACGCTTTATGGCTCAATCGCACAGGCAAAGATTGTAGTCAACGCTTATACGGATGACAATCGCGACTTCAAGAGTAACATGCGTCTTTACGAGGGTATCGGCTTGGGTGCGTTTCTGATTTCAGAAGAAGGCAATTATCCTGATGGTTTTGAGCCCGAAGTCGATTTTTATACCTATAGAAATTCTGCTGAGTTGATTCATCAGATTGAACGTGTCCTGGCTGATTGGCCCGCTCATGCAGAGGTTGCACAACGCACTCAAAGAAAAATTTCTGCGCTCTATAGCAAGGAGCGTCAGTGGAATGATTTTCAAGATTTTGTTTCAAGTTTGTAGTAACGAGACAGTAAGAGAGGATATTTTGTGATTTGTCACCCTTTGTGTGATGTAACTTCCAATCAAGTCGGGTCAAATACTAAGATCTGGCAATTTTCTGTGGTCTTGCCCGGCGCAATAATTGGTGATGACTGTAATATCTGCGCTCACTGCTTTATTGAGAATGATGTGGTCGTCGGTGACCGTGTCACGGTAAAAAATGGGGTGCAGTTATGGGATGGCCTCCGTATTGGTAACGATGTTCATATTGGCCCCAACGTCACTTTCACGAATGACAAATACCCAAAAAGTCGCAACACTAATTACGTCTGCCTGCAAACCTGGATTGAAGACGGTGCCAGCATCGGGGGCGGGGCGACGATCCTTCCAGGTTTGCGAATCGGAGCAGGCGCCATGGTAGGGGCCGGGGCCGTGGTGACGAAAGATGTCCCCCCCGGCGTTACCGTTGTTGGAAATCCCGCCAGAATTTTGGCCAAGTGTTGATGGAGTGATTGCAAGCATGCCCTACAGTATTGACACCTGTCGCATGATCGACCTTCCCAAGATCCACGACCCACGGGGCAATCTGACATTTATTGAGTCTGGCAACCCAATCCCATTTGATATCCAACGTGTTTATTACCTCTATGATGTGCCCGGCGGAGCGGAGCGCGGTGGCCATGCCCATAAGGATCTGCATCAGCTCATCATCGCCATGTCAGGGAGCTTTGATGTGGTATTGGATGATGGCAAGGACAAACAGCGTATACATCTCAACCGCTCTTATAACGGCCTTTATATCTGCCCTATGATATGGCGGGAGTTAGATAACTTTTCTTCCGGATCGGTCTGCATGGTACTGGCGTCAAACAAATATGATGAGGCCGATTATTATCGTGATTACGCAGAGTTCATGAGAGCGCGGTGGCAGGCATGAGTATCCCCTTCCTCGACCTTCATGCAGCTTATGTAGAACTCAAGGCGGAGATCGACGCTGCGGTGGCCAGGGTGCTGGACAGCGGCTGGTACATCTTGGGCGCCGAATTGGAAGCGTTCGAGTTGGAGTTCGCCAACTATTGTGGAGCGCAACATTGCATCGGCGTGGGTAATGGGCTCGAAGCGTTGCGCTTGTCGCTGCAGGCTATGGATATCGGCCCTGGCGACGAGGTGCTAGTACCATCCAATACCTATATTGCAACATGGCTTGCGGTAAGCCAGGTAGGTGCTACCCCTGTTCCTGTTGAACCGGATGAGCGCACTTACAACATGGATCCACAGCGTATCGAAGATGCGATCACTCCTCGCACCCGCGCTATCTTGCCCGTTCACCTCTATGGCCAGCCTGCTGACATGGCACCCATACTTGCCTGCGCCGAAAAGCATGGCCTAGAAGTTTTGGCAGATGGCGCTCAGGCACACGGTGCACGTTATCGTGGTGCTGCTATCGGTGGGTTGGGCAATGCTACAGCCTGGAGCTTTTATCCCGGAAAGAACCTGGGGGCTTTCGGTGATGCTGGCGCGGTAACCACCAACGATCCTAAGCTCGCCGAGCGGATTCGTGTACTTCGCAACTATGGTTCGCGGGTGAAATACGTGAATGAGGTCCAAGGCTTCAACAGCCGTTTGGACGAAATACAAGCCGCGATACTGCGCGTAAAGCTGCACTATATGGACGATTGGAACGCAAGAAGGGTGCGCACTGCGCAGCGCTACAGCGAGGCCTTCGCAGCGACCGGGCTCATCCTGCCGACGGTGGTCGCCAAGGCCGAGCCGGTCTGGCACCTCTATGTCGTGCGCCTGATGCAACGTGATGCCCTACAAGCCAAACTCGGCGAGATGGGCGTACAGACGCTGATTCACTATCCCATCCCGCCCCACCTGCAACAGGCCTACGCCGGCTATCCGGCCCCCGACCTGGCGATCACCCGTGCGATGGCCGAACAGGTGCTCAGCCTGCCGATGGGGCCTCAGCTCACCGAAGCGCAGGTGGAAACCGTCGTCGATGCAACCCTCGAAGCGATGAAGGTCCTGCGCCCATGATGATGGAATTGACCGGCGCGCAGTTGAACTTCAACCGCAGCCTGTTCGACTGGTGCCTCAGAAACGCAGAGCGCACCCACGCCATCGGCCACAAGATTCAAAGCGCACGCTGGTGCCAACTGGCGGGGAAGCTGGCGGGGTTTGGTTGCGGCATGCTGGTTTCGCATGAACTCGAAGCCTTGCTGCTCAAGCTTGCAGCAGACATAAAGACCACGATGCCGTGGCAACCCTCGCAGGCCGGAACAAGGCGTTGGCTGCACGTCATGACGCGCACCGACAGCATCGGCGGCCACAACGCGCTCCTGAAACGCTGGATACACGCCAACCCGCTGGGCGAGCGACACAGCATCGCCGTCCTGGAGTACCTGGACCCCGAGGAAACCGAGTTGCATGCCGCCGTCAGGCAAACCGGCGGCGAGTTCTTCTCGCTCGTCGAATACGCCGACACGCCGCTCGAATGCGCCAGGAATCTGCGCGAGCTGGCCCATGCACAAGCCGACGTCATCGTCCTGCATCACCACATGTGGGATGTCATTCCAACGATTGCATTCGGCGTTGCCGACTGCCCGCCCGTCCTGCTGCTCAACATGGCCGACCATCTGTTCTGGGTGGGGGCTGCCATTTCCGACATGGTTTTGCAGATCCGGCCAGAAGGCACGGAATTGACTCGGGAATTTCGCGGTGTGGACCGCAGCCATCTGCTCAACATCCCCCTGCCCGAGAAGCCAACGGCCGATGCGACTGCCGTAGACGTACGGAAAACCCTGGGTATCCCCGAAGACGCCTGCGTCTACCTGACGCTTGGCCGCGAATCGAAATACGAACCGCGAGAAGGCATCGACTTCCTCGCCACGGCCGGAAAGATCATCGACACCGTGCCCGGTGCCTATCTGATCGCCATCGGGCCATCGCGGAACAACCCGGCCTGGGACCGCGCATTCCGTGAAAGCGAGGGGCGCATCGTGGCCGTGGGCTCGCAACGGGCGCTGCAAGGCTACTTTGCCGCCGCCGACATCTATCTCGAAGGCTTCCCTTTCGGCTCGCTCACGGCCCTGCTCGAAGCCGGACTCGCTGGACTGCCCTGTGTGCGTGCGCCGGACTTCCTGCCGCCGATTTATCGCTCGAACGGCCCTGCCATCGACCATATCCAGCCCCCCGTCAGCACCGATGGCTATGTCGAGCAGGCACGGCTCCTGGCCTTACGCCCCCCCGTTGAGCGGAAGCAAATCGGCTGCGAACTGTCTGGCAAAGTGGAGAAATACCACTGTGCCGGCTGGTCCGAAGGACTCAAGCGCCTGCCGATTCCTGCCGCGCACAAGCTCCATCCTTCCACAGCCGCGACGACGGCCCTACCCCTCGATGACGCCAAACTGCTGCGCTGGTCAGAAGGGGATGCGATGTCGTATGCCGCCTGGTATGCCCGTCGGTATGCCATGAACGTGAAGATGGACCCGCCCCTGCTGCTCGCCTGCCTGCGGGGACTGCCCAGCCTCGATCGCACGCTCGCACTGTTCCGGAGTATTTTTTTTCCGCCCACCGTACAACCCGTTATCAAGGGCATCACCTGACAGGCCGCACCCATGACACGAATGATCGCGTTCTATCTGCCGCAGTTTCACCCGATCCCGGAAAACGATGAGTGGTGGGGCAAGGGTTTTACCGAGTGGACGAATACGGCCAAGGCCAAACCGATGTTCCCCGGGCACTACCAACCCCATGTACCGGCCGACTTGGGGTTCTACGACCTGCGCCTGCCGGAAGCACGGCTGGCGCAGGCCGAACTGGCCAGGCAATACGGTATCGAGGCGTTCTGCTATTACCACTACTGGTTTGCAGGTAAGCGCATCCTCGATCTGCCTTTCAATGAGGTGTTGGAATCGGGGCAGCCGAATTTTCCGTTCTGTTTATGCTGGGGCAATCAGAGCTGGACTGGAGTCTGGCATGGTGCGCCGAATCGAATGCTGATCGAGCAGACCTACCCGGGAATGGAGGATCATCGCCGGCATTTCGAATATCTATTACGCGCGTTTCTCGACCCGCGTTATATCCGTGTCGATGGCAAGCCGGTATTTGTGGTTTACAGCCCCAAGGAATTGCCCGATTCAATGGCAGTGACCGATCTCTGGCGCGACCTGGCGGTTCGTGCGGGCCTGCCGGGGCTGTTTCTGGTTGCGGAACACAAATCACCCGATTGGGATCCGAAAAATGCGGGATTCGACGCAGTGATCAATGTGCGCCTGCCTCCCCGGCGTCGCGATTCCGAGGCGAGACCCGCCTGGAACAATCCCGTCGGAAAATTGAAACACTGGTATCAGGACACCCGTCGCCTGCCCACCATACATCAATACAAATACATCAGTGACTACCTGATCTCCGAGCCAGTCTCTGGAATTGAGGGTTATCCCTGCGTGATCCCGAATTGGGACAATACCGCTCGCAGCGGTTCCAATGGCATGGTGCTACACGGCTCCACGCCCGATTTATTCCGTAAGCATCTGCACAGAGCCCTGCATCAGGTTCAGCATCTAGCTGAAGAGCATCGTTTCGTTTTCGTCAAATCCTGGAATGAGTGGGCGGAAGGCAACCATCTGGAACCCGACATACGCTATGGCCGGCGATACCTCGAAGTGATCCACGATGAATTGAATGCGCCATGAATGATCTGGTCCAAATTCGGAAATCTGGCGCACCCCGTCGGATCCTGATCATTTCTCCCACCCCAACCCACCCGACCACGGCGGGTAATCGGGTGCGGATCCTTGCCTTGGTCAAAGCACTGATTTCCCTTGGCCATGAGGTTCATCTGGCTTTTCTGCGCACCGCTTCCGGCGACGAAGAGGCGATGCGCACGCTGCTGGGAGGTCGGTTCTATCCCCTTTCCTACACGCTGCCGAAACGCAGCCGGTCCTTGCGGGAGCGGATTGAGGACGCTTGGTTCGGTTTTCGTGACCCGACCTATCGCCATACTCTGCGGATCGATGACTGGTTCAACCCCTGGGCTTTGTCCAGAATTTCCGATCTGCACACACAGCATCATTTCGATGCCGTCATGGTGGAATACGTTTTCTTCTCGCGTGCGCTGGAATGCTTCGGTCCGGATGTCTTGAAAATCGTGGATACCCATGACGTCTTCACCGACCGCCATCAGTTGTTTTTGCGAGAGGGGCGACAGCCGGAGTGGTTTTCCACGACCCGCAGGGAAGAGGCGCGGGGACTGCGGCGAGCTGATGTGGTGGTCGCCATTCAGGATATGGAGCGCGCTTTCTTCTCCGAAATCTCCGGGCGCAAGACGGTTACTGTGGGCCATCTGGTGCCGCTACGGCCTAGTCATCGCGGCCGGTCACCAGGTAGTTGCATGCTGTTTGTGGCCTCGTTGAATCCGGTAAACAACGATGCGCTCGACTTTCTCCTGGCGGAGATCCTGCCCCTGGTGCGTGCGCGTCTGCCCGAAGCCAGGCTGCTGCTGGCGGGCCGCATCTGCGAGGTCGTGGCGGATCAACCGGGTGTGGTGAAACTGGGCGTCTTGCCGGACCTCGCGTTGGCCTACGCTCAGGCTGATGTCGTCGTCGTTCCCATGCGTTTTGGTACCGGTCTCAACATCAAGTCCATCGAGGCCCTGGCGCACGGAATGCCATTGGTCGCCACCAGCAACGGTAGCAAAGGCATAGAGGCAACGCCGCCGATCTTTCTTACCGGCGATACGCCCGAAGCGTTTGCCGATGCAGTAGTCCGTATTTGCAACGATGCCGAACTGGCGGCACGCCTGTCCCACGACGCCAGCGTCTTCGCCGAGTCTTGGAATGCCCGGCATGTTGCTGCGCTTGACGCCATCATTCGCGGGACGGAGTGAGTCCTGTGCCTACGCATCCCGTTCAACCCGCCAGGCGCAGTGCGGGTTTTTGCATAAGGAACCCAGGTTCATGAGGTTGTTGATCATCTCTGCTTTCTTCCCCATGCCGGATCGTCTCGGCGGGGATCTTCGCTTTATTCGGATACTCGAATTTCTGGCGAGCACGCACCGGCTTTCCTTTCTGGCTTATTCGCCCGAGGCACAGGTCGAGCAGTATGGCGAGGCGGCGTCTGAGCGTTATCGTGCTGGCGTTGCCGCTCTCGGCATTCAAATACTCCAACCCGGCGTGCGGATCGCCTTGCAGGCATGTGACTACGACGCGGTGATCTTTCCCAATTATTTCCATGCCGTGCCGTGGGTGGCAGAGGTGCGCACATTCCAGCCCCATGCGCGGGTCGTAGTGGATAACGGCGATGTGGCTTATCGCCGATTTTTTTCCAAGGCGGAGCATACCGGCCTGGCCGAGGATCGCCTGTTGGCGGAGCAGGTCAAGAGGGACGAACTAACCGCCTACCGCGCGGCGGATGCGGTTCTGACTGTGTCGCAAGAAGACCTGAATGTTGTCCTGCCCGAGATTCCGGATGTGCGCGCTTTCATTGTTCCGAACATTCATCAGATTCCAGCCTGCCCCGTGGGTGGGCGTGAAGCTGCGCGCCTAGTCTTTATCGGTTCTTACCTTTTTGCGCCAAACATCGATGGTGTTGTCTGGTTTGCGCGGGACATATTGCCCTTGATCGCGAGAGTTCGTCCTGATGTCCGGCTGTGGGTCGTCGGCTATGGCCCCACGCCGGAGGTACTGGCGCTTGAGTCGGAGCATGTCCAGGTGGTGGGTTATGTACCCGAGACGGCGCCTTATCTGGAAAAGGCCAGCATTTCGATCGCCCCTCTGCGCTATGGGGCCGGGGTCAAGGGCAAGATTGGGGAGGCGATGGCCTATCACTTGCCGGTGGTCACGACCAGCATCGGCATCGACGGCTTCGGCCTGACGCCGGGAAGCAACGTCCTGGTCGGCGATACGGCTGAGGCGTTTGCACAGCAGGTGATACACCTGCTGGAGGATCCGCAGCAGCATACGGCGCTTGCCGAGGCGGGCTTCCAGTTCATCCGCGCGCATTTCTCTGAAGAAGCCGTGCACAGGCAGGTCCGCGCCCTAATGGATGCATTGCCGAGTCTGCCGATCAAGCGCATCCCGTTTGCATCCCGGCTTCCCCTCCTTCTGGACGACTGGCTGGAGCGC
>PFJX01000036.1 GCA_002784045.1 Hydrogenophilales bacterium CG_4_10_14_3_um_filter_63_21 | reverse complement strand
TGCGTCGTCGCGCCTTGCCAGATGGCTCGGAAACCGCACACTCGGGCGCGTTCAACTGAGGAATCTAGGTTAACGCATCCCCGGCATCATGCCCTTCATGCCGCGCATCATCTTGGCGAGACCGCCCTTGCCCATCGACTTCATCATTTTCTGGGCCTGTTCGAACTGGGTCAGCAGGCGGTTGACATCCTGTACCTGAACCCCCGATCCAGCGGCGATGCGGCGTTTGCGCGAGGCTTTCAGCAGGGCCGGATTGCGCCGTTCGGCGGGGGTCATGGCATTGATGATGCCCTCGATGCGGCGCATCTGGTTTTCACCCTGGGCGATTTCACCGGCGCCGATCTGGCCGGCGCCCGGCAGCTTGTCCATGAGGCCGGACAGCCCGCCCAGCTTTTTCATCTGCTGCATCTGCGACTTGAAATCTTCCAGGTCGAAACCCTTGCCACTTTTCAGCTTCCGCACCGCCTTGATGGTTTCCTCGTGGTCCACCGCCTTGTGCGCTTCCTCGATCAAGGAGAGCACGTCGCCCATGCCCAGCACCCGGCTGGCCATGCGTTCCGGGTGGAACACCTCGATGCCGGAGAGCTTTTCACCGACCCCCACCAGCTTGATCGGTTTGCCGGTAATGTGGCGCACCGAAAGCGCCGCGCCGCCGCGGGCATCGCCATCCAGCTTGGTGAGGATGACGCCGGTGAGCGGCAGGGCATCGTTGAAGGCCTTGGCGGTATTGACCGCGTCCTGGCCCTGCATCGCGTCGACCACGAACAGGGTTTCGATCGGCTTTAATAACGCGTGCAGCTCCTTGATTTCCTCCATCATCGCCGCGTCCACATGCAGGCGGCCGGCGGTATCGACGATCAGCACGTCGTAAAAGTGCTTTTTTGCGTAATCCAGCGCCGCGCGAGCGATGTCGATCGGCTTCTGCTCGGGGCTGGAAGGAAAGAAATCGGCCTCGGCCTGGGCGCTAACCAGCTTCAACTGTTCGATGGCGGCGGGGCGGTAGACGTCGCAGCTCACCAGCAAAATCTTCTTGCGCCCCTGCTCGCGGATGACCCGCACCAGTTTGCCCGACGAGGTGGTCTTGCCGGCGCCCTGCAAGCCGGCCATCAGAAACACGGCGGGCGGCTGGGTGGCGAAAGACAGCGGCGCGGCCTGCTCGCCCATTAAATGGGTCAACTCTCGGTGTACCACGCCGATCAGCATCTGTCCGGGCGTGAGGCTCTTCAGCACTTCCGCGCCCATCGCCTTTTCCTTCACCCGTGCGATGAAGTCGCGCACCACCGGCAGCGCCACGTCGGCTTCCAGCAGCGCCACGCGCACCTCACGCAAAGCGTCCTGGACGTTGGCTTCGGTCAGGCGCCCCTGGCCGCGCAGATTCTTGACCACATGGGAAAGGCGCTGGGTAAGGTTATCGAACATGTTGGCTAAGCGTATGGGATAAACTCGCGCAGTTTATCAGCCAACCTCTAGCCCACCCCACCGCTCATGTCTGACCCTATCCTCTACACACTCTGCACACTGGCTTACCTTGGCCTGGCCACCTGGTTCTGGCCGGGACAGCCGGGTTGCTTCCGCACCGGCTGGGTGCCACGCCTGTTGCCAGTGATTCCCCTGATCCTGCATCTGTATCTGCTGAATGTCGGGGTATTCGAGGGCCAGGGCATCCATCTCGGTTTCTCGACCTCGATATCAGCCATCGCCGCCCTCACGGTCATGACTTATGTGGTGGCATCCTGGCGTTACCACCTGGCCGGCTTGCAGGGTTTCGTGCTGGCCTTCGCCGGCATCGCGGTGGCGATCGAAGCCATCTCGCCGGTTCCGCGTGCCGCCGTCCACAGCGCCATGCCGGCCTTCCAACTGCACCTGGCGGTCGCCTTCGCGGCCTACAGCCTCTTCACCATCGCCGCCCTGCATGCCCTGCTCATCGCCCTGGCGGAAAAAGACTTGCACAAGGCGGTACCCCCAAAAATCGTGGCTGGCCTACCGCCGCTGCTGACCCTGGAAAAATTATTGTTTCGCATGATCGAAGCCGGCTTCGTTCTACTCACCCTGACCCTGGCCTCGGGCATCCTGTTTTCCGAGGAAATTTTCGGCAAGCCTCTGCCCTGGAACCACAAAACGGTATTCGGCATCACCTCCTGGCTGATCTTTGCCGCCCTGCTTCTCGGCCGCCACATCAAGGGCTGGCGCGGCCGCACCGCCATCCGCTGGACTCTGGCCGGCTTCATCAGCCTGATGTTCGCCTACGTGGGGGTGAAGTTCGTGCTGGAAGTGCTGCTCGGGCGCTGAACGCAGCGCCGCATCACCCCAGGCGGGTAAGCAGGCCCAGTTCGCACGGCCAAGCCACCAGTTCCGTATCCGACAGCACCACGCCCTCCGGCAGTCGCTCAGTCAGACGCAACACCAGGGCAGCATCGCCCACCCGCAGTGCCACCATAACCCGGTTGACCGGCACCTCCACGCCCAGCAAACGGCTCAGAAACCGCGCCGCGCCCGCGTGGCCGATGGCCGAAACGAAGCCATTCGCCACCTGGGCTTGAGCCTCTTCGACCGCCAGTGGCCCCACGAAACGCCAATCGCCATAAGCGGTGAGGACGGGGGAATTGAGCAGATACAACATGGCGCCTCAGACCGCAGCGGCGGCATACAGGGATTGCATCACCCGCCGCATATCCGCCGGCAAGTGCGCCCAGGCCACCTCGGCCAGCGCCTCCGGCATCCCGAAACGCGCCTCCGCCACCCCGCCGCAGATCGCCGCAACGGTGTCGGAATCGCCACCTATCGAAATCGCATTGCGGATCGCATCCTCGAAATCCGTCGCCTCCAGCGCGCAGATCAACGCCTGCGGCACGCTGCCCTGACAGGTTTCGTCGAAGCGATAGCCGGGACGAATCGCCGCCACCTCAGCGGACAGGTCATAGCCATAGGTTTCCGTCACCGCGGCGCGGATGTCATCCGCCCTCGCGCCGTGGCGCGCCAGGAAGATTGCCGTGGCGGTCGCCGCCGCGCCCTTCAAGCCTTCTGGATGGTCATGGGTCGCCGCCGTGACGTGATCGGAAAACCGCACCACCTCGGCCAGATCGCGCCCCAGCACCCCGGCCGGCGACACCCGCATCGCCGCGCCGTTGCCGAAGCTGCCGTAAGGCGCCGTCTCCTCGGAAAACAGCCAGCGCGCAAAGCACCCGCCCCAGCTCACATTCGGATAGCGCCGCCCCCAATCCTTGAACGCCTCGGCCGGCGGGCGGTGGTTGAGCAAGGCATCCGCCACCGCGATGGTCAATACCGTGTCATCGGTAAAAAACGCGCGCGGCGCGACCAGCGGGCGGAAGTCCTTGGCCTTGACGTTGTTCCACTCGTAAACCGAACCGACGATGTCACCGAAGATGGCGCCAAACATGGGGAGTCCTATCAGCGGATTAAGCGTTCTATTGAGAAGGATGAGGTCATGGTGTTTCCATCTCCTGCCCCAGCGACCGGAGTGCCGCGTGTTCCAGATCCCTGCCGAATATCTGGTTGCTGTTGCCAATAACCTCATTGGCCAGCGCCCGCCAGGAGGCGGTTTCACGCAGGCCCAGGATCCAGCGAGCCTCTTCCACGGTAAACCGTTCCTCTGGCCATACCAACCGCAGCATGCCGCCCATCCCGTGGATGCCTTCAGGAATCTCTCCACGATCATGGCGCGCCTGCCACTCGGGGTTGATTTCGTAGCTGGGCAAGCAGGCTTCCGCGCGAGCGGGGGTGAGGCTGGCGGGACGTGCGTTCAGAAGCGGATCAATGACGGGGGCGGTCATGGATTTCCACGCAAGGTGCCGAGTTTGAGTTTCTTGAGCGCTTCCTTGTCGATGCGTTCCACCACCAGAGGCAGCCATTCCGCTATGGCGTCGGCGGCGGCATGTTTTTCCACGTCAGACCAGTCGCCCCCCTCCAGCGCCTCCTTGGCGAGTTTTTGCGCGCGT
>PFJX01000119.1 GCA_002784045.1 Hydrogenophilales bacterium CG_4_10_14_3_um_filter_63_21 | reverse complement strand
CGAGCGCCCGCTCGATGAAGTGGCGCGACACGCGGGTACGGGGAACGCGGTCCGAGAACCAGTTGCGGACATCTTCATCGAGGCCGATGCCGTGCATATAGTTGTACAGCGCTTTGTTCAACGCCACACCGAGGGCATCGTGGTTCACTCCAGTCGGGTCGCCGGTTGGATCAATAAAGCCGACATCGTTCCTGGCAAAGGAGACGGGGGGCAGGGACTGCAACCGGGTTTGCAACTGAATGCCGAACTGCTCCGGGTGCTGGCCTACGGGTGAATGCACCGTGCAGACGAAGCGATGGAAAAAGCCGGATTGAATGCACCCCGCCGCGAATAGTTGCCGCACGTATTCGAGCGCATCCACCGTGTCATGCACGGTTTGCGTCGGGAAGCCGTACATCAGATAGGCGTGGACCAGGATGCCGGCATTGGCGAAAGCACGCGTCACGCGTGCCACCTGCTCGACCGACACCCCCTTTTGCATGAGCTTGAGCAGGCGATCCGAGGCGACCTCCAGGCCGCCGGAGACGGCGATACAACCGCTGTCCGCGAGTTGCCGGCATAGCTCCGGGGTGAATGACTTCTCGAAGCGGATGTTGCCCCACCAGGAGATCGCGCGATTGCGTCGGTGCAATTCCTCGGCCAGCGCCTTCAAGGCTTTCGGTGGCGCGGCTTCGTCGACGAAGTGAAAGCCGGTCTGCCCGGTTTCATTGATGATGGCCTCGATACGGTCCACCAACGTGGCGGCGGCAATACCGTCATAGCGCGAAATGTAATCGAGTGAGACATCGCAGAAGCTGCACTTCTTCCAGTAACAACCGTGCGCCACGGTCAGCTTGTTCCAACGCCCATCCGACCAGAGCCGGTGCATCGGGTTGAGCAGGTCCAGCACTGAGAGGTAACGATCGAGAGTCAGGCCGTCCCAGGTGGGCGTGCCCACTTCGGCGTAGGGAATGTCGGGCTCGTCGGTGTCGATATAACGAACCTCATCCCGTGAACGCACGAAGGTTCGCACCAGCCGATCCACTCCCCGCTCGCCACGCAGATATTCCAGCAGCGCCAGGAGTGGACGCTCGCCATCGTCGAGCGTTACATAATCGAAATAGTCAAACACGCGTGGCTCGCTCAACTCGCGCAATTCCGTGTTAACAAAGCCACCGCCCAAAACAATGGCGATGCCGGGATGTGCCGCCTTCATCGTCTGGGCGATGCGAAATGCCGCATAGACAGTGCCGGGGAAGGGAACCGACAACAAAACCACCGTCGGCGCATGCCGCGCCACCGCATCCAGGGCCAGGTCGCGCAGCGTCTTGTCGACCAGGTTGAGCGGCGCTGCCAACGCCTCGGCCAGCGGCTCGAAAGTAGGCTGGCTTTGCGCCAAGGATTCCGCATAGCGCACAAACTCGAAACGTGGATCGACCGCTTCGCGCAACACGTCGGCGACATCGTTCAGGTACAGGGTGGCGAAGTGGCGGGCGCGGTCCTGCACCCCGAGTGCACCGAACGCCCAGGCCAGCGGATCGCCGCCGTCGGGGTTGTCAGGATCGTCGATGTAGACATCGAGGGAATCGAAGCGCGGTCCTTCTGGCAGAAAGTTCCGCCCGGCGATGCGATGCCCGATGCTGGGGTCGCGCCCCTGCAGGAAAGCCACGGCGGGCGTGATCGTGGCGAGATAACGATCGAACTGAGCATCGAACGCCGCAACCAGCGGTGTGAGTTTGCTTTTCGGGAGCGCCTCGATAGAGGCGCGTATTGCCAACAGTCCCCGCGGCGAAAACAGCCGCAGCACTAGTGCCAGGGCGAGGTCCTCCTGCACCGCGTCGACGCCGCGCGAACGCAGAAAGCCGGTCAGATACGCCGTCGACGGGTAGGGAGTGTTGAGCTGCGTCATCGGCGGGATGACGGACAAGACGCGCATAGGCTGGCGGTTGGGTATCAGGTCATTCAAAACGCCTCGCGCACCCGCAAGAATGTGGCGAAGCGCGGCAGTCCCTTGGCGGTCTGGCCACGATAACGGTAAGTGATGGTGGTGCCCACGGCGGGCGGATGGTCGCGTTGCGCATCACTAAAGCCGCTTCCGATACGCAGGCGCTGGCCATTCGGCAGTTCCACCAGCAGCGCTCCCAGGCGGCCGGCATATTTACCGCTACCCGACAGGTGCGCGACGACCACCGCTTCAGCATCGTCCCAAGGCTTCAGTTTGAGCAAATCATCGCTGCGGCCAGCACGGTACAGGGCATCGGCACGATGCAGCATGAGACCCTCGCCACCGCCCTTCACCACGGCATCGAACTTGCGCCGCAACGCCTGCCGATCGGCGATCCGTATCTGTTCGATCGCCTGCAACTGGGGCAAACCGGCCTCGGCGACAATTTGGCGCATCGCCGTGACGCGCTCGCTAAAGCTGCCCTCCGCCCCTGGCAGTTCGAACAGCAGATAGCGCACCTGATGCCATTCGCCATCGTCCGGCGTTTCCTTGCGCACGATGCCGGAAAGTCGCTCGAACTGGCCGCGCCCTATCCACAATTCGCCATCCAGTGTCCGCGCGGGGAAGCCCTGGGTGAACCAGGCCGGCGCGGCAACCGGGCGGCCGCTGCGGAAACGCAATTGCTCACCATCCCAGACAGCGCGGACGCCATCCATCTTTTCACTAGCCCAATACCGGGCCGGATCGATGCCTGCGCGATAAATTTCGGCATGCGCCAGGCCAGGTAGCTCTACCGCCAATACCGAGGGCGCCAGTAGCAGCCAGCCGGCGAGCAGGCTCCTAGTGCTTACTTGCAGAAGTCTCGCTACATTCGATCCGCTTGGCGCCCGATCGCAAGGCGCGAACCGCAGCCAAGCGGCTCTCGGTGCTAACGCAGACTTCTGCAAGTAAGCACTAGCTGCCCACAGGGTTGCCAATATTCGCGTCGAGACCATCGTTTTCCTCCACGGGTATCTTGAATTTCTCATCCGCCCATTGGCCCAGATCGATCAACTTGCATCGTTCGCTGCAAAACGGTCGCCAGGCGTTTTCCGGGCGCCATTCCACCGCCTTGCCACAGGTGGGGCAAGCTACCTTTTTGTATTTTTCCGGCATTTTCGGCTCCAAACGAAAAAGGCGGCTTGCGCCGCCTTTTCAGGTCGATTTGGCATCAGACAGAGAAGGAAGAACCACAACCGCAGGTGGACACCGCGTTGGGATTCTTGATTACAAACTGAGCGCCTTCAAGGCCCTCGGTATAGTCGACTTCGGCGCCCACCATATACTGCATGCTCATCGGGTCGATCAGCAAGGTGACACCATTCTTCTCCATGACCATGTCGTCTTCGTTGGTCACTTCGTCAAAAGTAAAGCCGTACTGGAAGCCGGAGCAGCCGCCACCGGTGACGAATACGCGCAGTTTCAATTCGGGGTTGCCTTCTTCCTCGATCAGGGCTTTCACCTTGTCGGCGGCGCTATCGGTAAAGTTGAAGGGGCTCATTTCAGTCGCGGCATTCATCGCGATACTCCTATGTCAGGTCTAAGTGCGGGGCATTATTGGCGCCGGGGCGGCGCCCGTCAACCACGGGCTAAGTGGGGATACGTCCACAAAAATCAAGGCATTACCGGAATCTGGGTGAGCGCCCTGTTTTCCGGCAAGTCGAACATCAGGTTCATGTTCTGCACCGCCTGGCCAGCGGCCCCTTTCACCAGATTGTCGATCACCGACAGCACCACCACAGTATCGCCACCCTGGGGCCGATGAACGGCGATGCGGCACAGGTTGGAAGCGCGCACGGAACGGGTTTCCGGGTGCGATTTGGCCGGCAGCACGTCGACGAAGACCTCGTCGGCATAGCGCGCCTCGAACAGGGCCTGCAAATCCACGTCGCGGCTCAGCTTGCAGTACAGGGTGGCGTGGATACCGCGAATCAGCGGGGTGAGGTGCGGCACGAAGGTAAGGCCGACGCTTTTGCCAGACTCGTGGCCGGCCATGCGGTTGAGCCCCTGGCGGATTTCCGGCCAGTGGCGGTGTCCCGGCACGGCATAGGCCTTGAAATTATCGGAGGCCTCCGCAAACAGGGCGCCTATCTCCGCCTTGCGGCCGGCGCCGGAGACGCCGGATTTGCAGTCGGCCACCATCCAGGCGGTATCGACCACACCGGCTTCCAGCAGGGGCAGGAAGCCCAGCTGCACGGCGGTGGGGTAGCAACCGGGATTGGCAATCAGGCGCGCGCCCTTGATCTTGTCGCGGTTGATCTCGGGCAGGCCGTACACCGCTTCAGCCACCAGATCCGGGCAGGCGTGTTCCATACCGTACCACTTCGACCATTCGGCGATGTCCTGGATGCGGAAATCGGCGGCCAGGTCGATGACCTTGGCGCCGGCGTCGAGCAGTTCGCGAGTTTGTTTCATGGCCACGCCATTCGGGGTGGCGAAAAACACCACGTCGCAGGACTTCAGCGGCGCATCTTCCGGCGTGCTGAAGGCGAGCGTTACCCGGCCGCGCAGACTGGGGAACATGTCGGCCACCGGCATGCCGGCTTCCTTGCGGGAAGTAATGGCGACCAGTTCCACTTCCGGATGCTGGGCGAGAAGCCTGAGAAGTTCGACCCCGGTGTAACCGGTGCCTCCGACGATGCCTGCTTTGATCATGCTGAGACTCCTTAAAACAGAAACGAAAAAGCCGCCCTCGGGCGGCCTTCTCGAATATCCAGCGCAAATTAACGCTTGGAGAATTGCTTGCGACGGCGCGCCTTGTGGAAGCCGACTTTCTTGCGTTCCACTTCGCGGGCATCGCGGGTGACCAGACCAGCTTTCTTCAGCTGGCTTTTCAGCTCCGCGTCGTATTCGATCAGGGCGCGGGTGATGCCGTGGCGAACTGCGCCAGCTTGGCCCGTTTCGCCGCCGCCGTTAACGTTCACCATGATGTCAAAGGTGAGCGCGCGTTCGGTCAGCACCAAGGGCTGACGCACGATCATGCGGCCGGTTTCACGGGCGAAGTACTGGTCGACGGCCTTGCCGTTGACGACGATGTTGCCGGAACCCGCTTTCATGAACACGCGAGCAACGGAGCTCTTGCGGCGGCCGGTGCCGTAGTAGTAGTTACCGATCATTCGAGACCTCAGATTTCCAGGGTTTTGGGCTGCTGCGCGGTGTGCGGGTGAGCGCCGCCGGCATAGACCTTGAGTTTCTTGATCATGGCGTAGCCCAGGGGACCCTTGGGCAGCATGCCTTTCACCGCCTTCTCCAGCGCGCGGCCGGGGAAACGATCCTGCATCTTGCCGAAGGTGGTCTCATTGATGCCGCCGGGGTAGCCGGTGTGGCTGTAGTACTTCTTGCCTTCGGCCTTGTTGCCGGTGACGCGGAGCTTTTCGACGTTGACCACGACGATGTAGTCGCCAGTATCCACGTGCGGGGTAAAGATGGCCTTGTGCTTGCCACGCAGACGGCGGGCGATCTCGGACGCCAGACGTCCCAGCACCCGGTCAGTGCCGTCCACCAGGTACCAGTCGTGCTGGACCTCGTGGGGCTTAGCGGAGAAGGTTTTCATGTTCGTTGTACCAAGAAAGGAGGCTTCGGAAAGCGTTGGATTCTATTGGGTTTACCGATTTCCTGTCAAACCGGTATTTGCCTTGGATGGATGCATCGGGATAATCGCGGCCCATGTCGATCACCTGGTTGCTCACCAATTTCCTCGCGGCCTTCCTGTTGCCACCGCTCAACCTGCTCCTGCTCGGCGGTTTCGGCCTGCTGCTGCTGAAGCGACGGCGGGTATTGGGGCAAACCTTGATCGGCTTCAGCCTGGCCGCGCTGTGGCTGCTGGCGACACCGTTCGTGGGTGATGGAATGCTCGATGCATTGAAACCACCCGCCAGTAATCTTGACGGCAGGCAAGCCGATGCCATCGTGGTCTTGAGTGGTGGCAGCCGCTACGATACGGTGGAATACGGTGGCGATACGGTAGGGCGTTTCACTCTGGAGCGAGTGCGCTACGGCGCCTGGCTGGCGCGAAAACTGGGAAAACCGTTGCTGGTGGCCGGGGGGGCGCCCGACGGTGGCCGCCCCGAGGGACAGTTGATGCGCGAGACGCTGGAGCGGGAATTCGGCGTGAAGGTGCGCTGGGTGGAAGATCGTTCCGAGAATACATGGGAAAATGCGCATTTTTCCGCCGCGCTACTGAAGAAAGAAGGCATCAGCCGCATCTACCTGGTCAGCCATGCCTGGCATCTGCCACGCGCGCTGCCGGCATTCGAGCACGAGGGCTTACGCGTGGTGCCGGCCGGAACCGGCTATTCCCGTGGCCATGGCCCGCGCCCACTGGATTTCGTACCCAGCGCAAAGGGTCTTTACGACAGTTATCTGGCCATGCATGAAGGCATCGGCCTGGTTTGGTACCGCATTCGCCATTAGGAGAAATTCAATGAAATCCCGCGTCAAATGGGTTGAAAACGTCTGTTTCATGGCCGAATCGGAAAGCGGCCACGCCATGATCATGGACGGTTCACCGGATATCGGCGGCCGCAACCTGGGCCCGCGGCCGATGGAAATGCTGCTGATGGGCGCCGGCGGCTGCACCTCGGTGGATGTGGTGATGATTCTGCAGAAAAGCCGCCAGGACGTGACCGGCTGCGAAGTCGAAGTGAGTGCTGAACGAGCCACCGATCATCCCAAGGTGTTCACCCAGATTCACATGCATTTCACGTTGCGCGGACGTGGATTGAAGCCGGAGATCGTCGACCGCGCCATCAAGTTATCTGCGGAGAAGTACTGTTCCGCCAGCATCATTCTGGGCAAGACCGCGGCGATGACTCACGACTTCGAGATTATTGAGGAAGCGCCCGCCAGCGCCTGAAATCAGTTTTTTTCCTCGTTCAGCCACTCCAGGGCGATGCCGGGATCATCAAACGCCTGTACTTCCGCATCGACGAACAGGCGGTTCAGCCAGGCCAGCCAGACGATCCATTCATCCGCCGTCACCACGGCGATCTTGCGGAAATCATAGCGATGTTCACGCGAGAACTTGATCTCTTCCCAGGCCACATCGAGGGTGTAGCGAACCATGTCACGCAGATCGAGCAACACATTGACGCCGCCTTCAAATTGCAGGCCATGCAGCATGTGCTGCTCAAAGTCCTTGTAGTCCGCCAGCGTGAATTCGCCGATAACGGAGACGGAAACCAGGTTTTTTTCACTGCTGATTGCAATCATTTTCCATTCCTCGTGAGTTGTACCGCCCGGATACCGGCCAGCACGGTAATCAGCATGCCGACCCAGGCTGAGATCGGCATCTCCATGTTGAAGATTAAGGCATCCAGAATACTGCCGAACACCACCGTACTGTAGGCGAACGCGGCCACCACCACGGTATCGCCCTTGCGGTAGGCGCGGGTCATGGCGAGCTGGCCCAGGGTAGCGAACAGGCCAATACCGAGCAGCACGGCGACGTGCTCTGATGTGGCCGGCACATGCCAGCCGCCGAGGCCGGCCAACGCGCTGGCACCCAGGGTGGACACCAGCGCGAACCAGAACACCGTGCGCCATTCCGGCTCACCCAGGCACCCCAGACGGCGCACATAGACATAGGCGAAAGCCGCCATCACCCCGGAGAACAGACCGACCAGGCCGGCCACCAGGTCTTGCGGCGCGCTGTCCCAGGGCCGCAACATGAGCGCCACGCCGAGGAAGCCCACCGCCACCGTCACCTGCTGCGGCCGATTGGGCCGCTCGTTGAGCTGCCAGGGCATGAGCAGGGCGAGAAAGAGGGGCGCCGTGTAATTGAGGGTAATGGCCAGCGAAAGGGGCAAATGCGCCACGGCGTAAAAGTAGGTGGCCAGGGCGAGAAAGCCGACCACGCTACGCCGCAGATGCAGGCCGATGTGCTCCCCCAGGAAGTGCCGCCCAGTCCTGATACCGTGGCGCAGCGTCATCCCAGCCAGCAGCAGGAGCAAGCCAGTCAGGGAACGGTAGAACACCAGTTCATGGCTGGAGAACCACTGCACGCCCAGCTTCACCAGCACGCTCATGAGCGCGAATGAGGCTCCAGCCAGGAGCATCCAGGTGGAACCCAAGGGTTATTTTTCCGCTGTCGACTCGGGGGCTTGCAGGATGCGCGCGGCCAGCTCCACCGGCTGGGTTATCGGAAGGCTCTTGCCTTCCGCCGCCACCTGCAACTCCTCGAATTTGCGCGCCGTCACCAACACCCGGCTTTCCAGCGAGCCGGTGGCGTCGTTGTAGGCTTTCACCGCCTGGCCCAGATTCTTGCCGACGCTGTTCCAGTGCTCACCCAATTTGGACAGGCGCTCATACAACTGGGCGCCCAACTGGCTGACTTGGCGCGCGTTGTCGGCGAGGGCCTCCTGGCGCCAGCCGTAATAGACCGCCTTCAACAAGGCCAGCAGGGTGGTGGGCGTGGCGAGGATCACTTTCTTCTCGCTGGCATATTCGATCAGGTCGGGGTCTTCCCGCAGCGCGGCGCCGAAGAAGGCTTCACCAGGGAGGAACAGCACCACGAATTCCGGCGCCGGCGCGAACTGTTCCCAATAGGCCTTGGCCGCCAGTTGTTGGACATGGGTGCGCACATGCTGGGCGTAGCGAGCGAGCGCGCGCTGGCGGGTGTCTTCATGTTCTGCCTCCACCGCTTCCAGATAGGCGGCAACCGGCGCCTTCGAGTCCAGCACCACACTCTTGCCACCGGGCAGGCGCACCACCATGTCGGGGCGGCGTCCATCAGTGGTGGCTTCCTGTTCAAAGAAATCGCAGTGATCCAGCATCCCGGCCATTTCCACCACCCGGCGCAACTGCACCTCGCCCCAGCGGCCGCGCACCTCGGGACGGCGCAGGGCAGTCACCAGGCGATGCGTCTCGCTCTTCAGATCATGCTGGGCGGCCAGCAGGCCTTTAACCTGCTCGGTGAGGCCGGCGTAGGCGCCACTGCGCAACTGTTCCATTTCCCGCTGCTGGGTGTTGAGCTTATCCAGAGTTTCCGCCAGTGGCTTGACCAGGGTAGCCACCGCCTGCTGGCGGGCCGCCAGATCGCCCCTGGCCTGTTCCTGGAAGCTGGCGAGGTTCTGCCGGGCAAGGTCGAGAAACGCCTGGTTGTTGCTCTTGAGAGCGTCGGCGGAGAGGGCTTTGAACGCGTCGGCCAGCTCGCGCTCGGCATTCCGCAACAACGCGGCTTTTTCGTCGGCGCTGTCGCGTTCCTGTTCCAGGCGGATTTCCAGTTCGGTGACACGGGATTGCCAGCGGCCACGCTGCCAGAACAGCAGGATCAGACCCAATGCGAACCCCAGCAGAGCGGCGAATACGATGTCCATCCTACGATTGCATGCACAGGCTCAACGTCTGCCACCAATTCGGCAGACGCACGCCGAACACGCGCGCCAGCTTGTCGTTGTTCAACCGCGAGTTGAGCGGGCGCTTCGCCGGGGTGGGGTAGTCGCTGCCGGGAATGGGCAACAGCCTCGCCCTGGATTCCTCGCCGTCGAGCGACTGAATGGCTTGCGCGAAGCCATGCCAGGACGTCTCGCCGCTGTTGGTCATGTGATACACGCCCCACGGCTCGGGCCGGTCGGCGCCGCGTGCGGGTGAGAGGTGTTGGGCCAGGATCAACGCGGTGGCTTCGGCCAGCATCCGGCTCCAGGTGGGGGCGCCGATCTGGTCCGCGACGATTTTGAGTTCCGGCCGCTCCCGCATGAGCCGCCGCATGGTGAGCAGGAAGTTGGCGCCGCGCGCGCCATAGACCCAGGAAGTGCGAAAGATTAGATGGTGTTGGCAGGCGGCCTGGATCGCCTGTTCACCGGCCAATTTGCTGGCGCCATAGACATTGAGCGGGCCAGTCGCATCGTCTTCTTGCCAGTATCTAGCGCCACTGCCATCGAACACATAGTCGGTGGAATAATGCACCAGCAGCGCGCCCAGTTTCTCGGCCTCAACGGCCAGAATTCCGGGTGCGCTGGCATTGATGGCGTAGGCCAGATCAACTTCACTTTCCGCCTTGTCGACCGCGGTATGCGCGGCTGGGTTGACGATGATCCGCGGAGCCACCTCGCGCACCACGCGGCGGATGGCGTCGGCATCCGCCAGGTTCATGATTTTGGAATCGACGACAACGACTTCGCCAAGACAAGCCAGGGTGCGGCGCAACTCCCAGCCAACCTGGCCACTGCCGCCGGTCAGCAGAATCTTCATGGGTAGACCTCGGCGTCTTTCAGCAAGCTCCCCACCTTGTCCTTGGCCGATAGCGCCGGTTCGCCGCCCAGCGGCAAACCCAATGGCCACGGAATGCCGATCGCCGGGTCGTTCCAGCGCACGCAACGCTCATGTTCCGGCGCGTAGTACTCGGTGGTCTTGTAGAGGAAGTCGGCGGTTTCCGAGAGCACCAGAAAGCCGTGCGCGAAGCCGGGCGGAACCCACAGCATGTGCTTGTTCTCAGCCGAGAGTTCGTGGCCGGTCCACTTGCCGAAGTTGGGTGAGGATTTACGCAGATCGACGGCGACATCGTAGACCGCGCCGCTGGTCACACGCACCAGCTTGCCTTGCGGTTGGTGGAGCTGGTAATGCAAGCCACGCAACACCCCTTGGCCGGAGCGGGAGTGGTTGTCCTGCACGAAATCCAGGTTCAGCCCCAAGCTCTGGAAGGTCTTGCGGTTCCAGCTTTCCATGAAGAAGCCGCGCGCATCACCAAAGACTTTCGGTTCGATGAGGAGAACTTCGGGCAGTTCAGTCGTGATGGGCCGCATCAGAAGATCCTCTCGTTGAGCATGGCCAGCAGGTATTGGCCATAAGCGTTTTTCTTCAGAGGGGTGGCGAGTTTCTCCACCTGCTGTGCGTCGATGTAGCCCTGCCGGTAGGCAATCTCCTCCGGACAGGCGACCTTGAGGCCTTGGCGCTTTTCAATCGTTTCGATGAACAGGCCGGCTTCCAGCAGCGATTCGTGGGTGCCGGTATCGAGCCAGGCATGGCCGCGCCCCAGAATTGAAACGTTGAGTTCGTTCCATTCCAGGTAGCGCCGGTTGACGTCGGTGATTTCCAGTTCGCCGCGCGGCGAGGGTTTCATGCCGCGGGCGATGTCGATCACGCGGTGGTCATAGAAGTAGAGCCCGGTGACGGCGTAATTGGACTTGGGCGCCGTGGGTTTTTCTTCCAGGCTGATGGCGCGGCCGGCGGCGTCGAACTCGACCACGCCGTAACGCTCGGGATCGTTGACCCGATAGGCGAAAACGGTGGCGCCACTGGCCTGGTCGCTGGCGGCGCGCAGGTCTTGCGCCATTTCATGGCCGTAGAAGATGTTGTCGCCCAGAACCAGGGCGGAGGGGCCGCCGCCAATGAAGTCGGCGCCGATGATAAAGGCCTGCGCCAGGCCGTCTGGGCTGGGTTGCACGGCGTAGCGCAAGTTGAGGCCCCACTGGCTGCCGTCGCCGAGAAGTTGTTCGAAGCGCGGCGTGTCCTGCGGGGTGGAGATGATCAGGACGTCGCGGATGCCAGCCAGCATGAGCGTGGTCAGCGGGTGGTAGATCATCGGTTTGTCGTAGATCGGCAGGAGCTGCTTGGACACCGCCAGGGTGGCGGGATACAGGCGTGTACCGGAGCCACCGGCGAGGATGAGGCCTTTGCGGATATTGGTAACACTCATGACTCGCTCCTGGTGGCGTAGTGGGTATCGAGCCACTTGCGGTATTCGCCGCTCGCCACGTTTTCCACCCAGCCGCTGTTGTCCAGATACCACTTCACCGTCTTGCGGATGCCGGTCGCGAAGGTTTCGGCAGGTTTCCAGCCGAGTTCGCGGTGAATCTTGCTGGCGTCGATGGCGTAGCGGCGGTCGTGGCCGGGGCGGTCTTTGACGTAGGTAATCAAGCGGGTGGCGGGGCCGTCGACGCTGGGCTGGAACTCATCGAGCAGGCCACAGACCCGGTGCACGATGTCGAGGTTGGGCATCTCATTCCAGCCGCCGATGTTGTAGGTCTCGCCCACCCGGCCTTTGGCCAGCACGGCGCGAATCGCGGCGCAGTGGTCGGAGACATAGAGCCAGTCGCGCACGTTCATGCCATCGCCGTAGATCGGCAGCGCCTTGCCCTGGGTGGCGTTGAGGATCATCAGGGGGATGAGTTTCTCGGGGAACTGGTAGGGTCCGTAGTTATTGGAGCAGTTGGTGGTGAGCACCGGCAGGCCATAGGTGTGGTGGTAGGCGCGCACCAGATGGTCGGAGCTGGCTTTGCTGGCGGAATAGGGGCTGTTGGGGGCGAACGCGGTTTCTTCGGTGAAGGGCGCGTCGTCGCGGCCGAGGGAACCATAGACTTCGTCGGTGGAGACGTGGAGGAAGCGGAATGCGGCCTTCTCGGCGTCCCCCAGGCCGTTCCAGTAGGCTCGAACTTCTTCGAGCAGATGGAAGGTACCGACAATGTTGGTCTGGATGAAGTCTTCCGGGCCGTGGATGGAGCGGTCGACGTGGCTCTCGGCGGCGAAATTGACGATGGCGCGCGGCTGCTGTTCGGCGAGCAATTTGCCGATCAAGGCGCGGTCGCCAATGTCACCCTGGACGAAGAGATGCCGGCCATCGCCTCGCAGGCTAGCGAGGTTCTCCAGGTTGCCGGCGTAGGTGAGTTTGTCGAGGTTGAGGACCGGCTCGTGGTGTTCAGCCAGCCAGTCGAGGATGAAGTTCGCGCCGATGAAGCCGGCGCCGCCGGTGACGAGGATCATGTTGTCTCCTTATTCAGTAAAACCTTGCGGGTTCATGGATTGCCAGCGCCAGGTGTCTTCGCACATTTCATCCAGCCCACGCTGTGCTTTCCAGCCCAGTTCGCGGGCCGCCAGCGCCGGGTCGGCATAGCACTGGGCGATGTCGCCGACACGGCGCGGCGCGAACTGGTAGGGCACTGGGCGCCCGCTGGCTTTCTCGAAGGCCTTCGCCATTTCCAGCACGCTGTAGCCGCGCCCGGTACCCAGGTTCCAGATTCGCACGCCGGTGCCCACAGCGAGTTTTTCCACGGCTTTGAGGTGGCCCTGAGCCAGGTCGACCACATGGATGTAATCGCGCACCCCGGTGCCGTCCGGCGTCGGGTAGTCGTTGCCCCAGACGTTCAGATACTCGCGCCGGCCCACCGCCACCTGGGCGATGTAGGGCATCAGGTTGTTGGGAATGCCACGCGGGTCCTCGCCGATGCGGCCACTCTTGTGCGCGCCCACCGGGTTGAAATAACGCAGCAGGGCGATCCGCCACTCCGGGTCGGAGACCGCCAGGTCAGCCAATATCTGCTCAATGATCAGCTTGCTGCGGCCATAAGGGTTGGTGGTGGCGCCCACCGGAAAATCCTCGCGGATCGGCACCGAGGCGGGATCGCCGTAGACCGTGGCGGAGGAACTGAACACCACGGTTTTCACCCCGGCCGCCTGCATGGCCTCGAACAGGGTGAGGCTGCCAGCGAGGTTGTTGTCGTAATAGCGCAGCGGCTGTTCCACCGACTCGCCCACCGCTTTGAGGCCGGCAAAGTGGATCACGGCGTCGATGGCGTGTTTCCGGAACAACGCGTCGAGCGCGCCGCGATCGCGGATGTCGGCCTGGATGAAGGGAAACTCGCGGCCGCTCAATGCCTTCACCCGCCGCAACGATTCCGCGCTGCTGTTGCACAAGTTGTCGAGCACCACGACGTCATGGCCGGCGGCGAGGAATTCCAGGCAGGCGTGGGAACCGATGTAACCGGCGCCACCGGTGATCAGGATGGTCTGTTTCATGTTCTTGAACGGTTTACCAGAATTGCCAGGCACCGGTTTGCAGCACCCATAGACCCAGAATCAGGTTGGTGCTGGCATGCGCGGCGATCGGCGCCCAGAGCGTGTTATAGGTTCGATACAGCCAGGCATAGGCCAGGCCAGCCAGGATGCCGGCGAACCAGAGAGTGTGTTCGCTACCGAAGAGAATACTGGAGAGGAGGATGGCGCGCAGGCCGACTTCGCTCGCCGTGACGGAAAGGAAGTCCTGGCGCTCGATCCAGCGCAGCAGAAAGGAGCGCCAGAACAACTCTTCCATGAGCGGCACCAGCAGCGTGGCACCGGCCAGGCGAAAGGCGATCAGCGTCCAGCTCAAGCCGCCGTCCGGTGTGCGCGGATCATAGCCGGTAGTCCCACCGAGGTTGAGCCAGCCCTGATCGAGATTGACCCACAGCATGAACACCAGCACGCCGAGCAAAAGCGAGACGATCAAAGGGGTGCGTGCCGGGCGCACCAGCAACTCGCGATACTCGCTCCGGAAATGCCAGAGCGCGAACGCCACCACGGCAACCTTGACGGGATACAGCCAGCGTGTGTCGAAGCTGGCGCCACCCCATGCCCGCGTGCCCTGTTCCACGGCTAGAAACACCATGTACAGGGCGAAAGGGATGCCGCGGGCGAGCAGCGGCCGGTTCATGGCCCTATGCCCTGCTGAAACCCGCTTATTTAAGGCCGGAAAGGGCTTTCTCGACCGCCCCCGGCTCAGCCGGCGAGGCCGATGGCGCACTGGCCACATGGCCCGCCACCTTGGCCTCGGCATAAGGCGCCACGTATTCGATCTTGGCCGCGGCACGTAGTTTGTCGAGCTCGGCCTTCGCCAGATCACGCTTGTGCGCGGTGAGCAGGAAGCGCTCGATCGCCGCTTTCGCTTGTTCCAGAGAAAGCGGTTGGCTCTGCGAGCCCGTCAGCGCCAGGATGGTGATCAGGTTGGGGCCTTCCAGGGTGATGGCCTGGCCGTCCTTGAGGGGATGCAACCTGGCCACCAATTCCAGCGGCAGTTGCTCGGCGGCTTTGACCGACTGGACGCCGCGCGCCGGGATGTTTTGCGACTTGAGCCACTGCACCAGATCATTCAGATTGGCGCCGCTAGCGAGCCTGGCCTTCACCGCACCGGCATTTTCCGGGCTGACCTGGATCATGATTTCCTGCAAACGGTAAATGCGCCGCTCGCCGAACAGCTCGGGATGCTTGCCGTAGTAGTCGCTGATCTCGGTATCGCTGGCCTTGGCCGCGCGCGCGGTGACCTTGTCGAGATAGGCCTGAGCGAGCACCTGGCGTTCCGCCGCCTGGAGTGACTGCATCACGTTCGCCTCTTTCTCCAGACCCGTTTTTTTCGCTTGCTGCACGAACAGGCGTTGTTCCAGCAGGGCGCTGAGCACTCGATTGGCAGCATCCTGAGCCTGAGCGGAATTTTTCACACCGGCCCGGGCCAACTCGCTCTCGATAGTTACTGCATTGATCGCTTCACCGTTCACCTTGGCCGCCACCTGGCTGGCTGGCGCCTCCGCGGTCTTTTTCTCACCACAGCCGGCGACGGCGACAACCAGGGCAGCCAACAGCACAGACAACTTCATTGTTTGGGGACGCATGATTTACTAGCCTCACTATTTTCAGGGTGGTGGGAGTTACAACGGCAAAGCGCGGATTATGGTGGCCCGCCCCTTGCCGGCTCAAGCGTTGCCGGCCACACTTTTCCGCCGATGGCGCCAACCGGCTATTTTTGGGCCGCGGCGCGAAAGGCTTCGATGATGGGTTGCAAGGTGTCGTGCTTGAGTTTCAGCGCGGCCTGGTTCACCACCAGGCGCGAGCTGATGGGCATGATTTCTTCCACCGCCACCAGATTGTTGGCCTTCAGCGTGCCGCCGGTGGAGACCAGATCGACGATGACATCGGCCAGGCCGACCAGGGGTGCCAGTTCCATCGAGCCGTAGAGCTTGATGAGATCGACATGCACCCCCTTTTCGGCGAAATGCAGGCGCGCGGTATTCACATATTTGGTCGCCACCCGCAGGCGCGCGCCCCGGCGCACGGCGGCTTGGTAGTCGAAACCAACCGGGGTGGCCACCATCATCCGGCACTTGGCGATGTTGAGGTCCACCGGCTGGTAGAGCCCTTCACCACCGTGTTCGATCAGCACATCCTTGCCGGCGATGCCAAGATCGGCCGCGCCATGTTGCACGTAGGTGGGCACATCGCTGGCGCGCACGATGATCAGGCGCACCTCCGGGCGGTTGGTGCCGATAATCAGCTTGCGCGAGGACTCCGGGCTCTCGCTCGGCACGATGCCCGCCGCCGCCAGCAGCGGCAGGGTTTCTTCGAAGATGCGGCCCTTGGAAAGGGCGAGGGTGATTTGGGTCATGAGTGGTATTCGTCCGGCAAGCGTTCGGATTTTTCGTACAAGGTATCAGGGCAGAGGTCGATTTCACCGGGCCATTCCACCGTTCCCGCAACCACGCGAACCTGGCTGAATCGCTCGTAATTCTGAAGCTGCCGGAAAACCCCCTTGTCGAGATAAGGGCGCACATCGAACCGACGATGCTCGCCATTGGTGAAGGTCAGGTGCAGGCCGAAGTCAGGCATGGGAACAACGTGGCTCACAAACACCATCACCACACTGCCCCGGCAAAGTTGTCGCGGATGCGGCGATCCCGCGTCACCAGAAGCGCGCCTTCGTGCATAGCTTGAGCGGTAATCAAACGGTCGAAGGCGCCACGGGTCCAACTCAACTCGCGGGCGCTGGCGATGATGCGAGGAAACGGGGCAGAACTGACGCTCAAACCGAAATCACGGGTGAGCGTGCCTATGACCTGATCGGGCGTATCCCGAAAGCGGCACATTTCCACCAGATACTGGATTTCCAACTCCACCATAGGTGAAATTTCCAGACACCCCGCCTCTACGGCGGCACGGGCTGCGGCACTTAACCCGGATAGTGCATGAATTCGCGTGATGATCGCGCAGGCCATTGTTTGCAATGGGAATTTTGCGAAGGAGCGGCGTAGTTATTCATACGCCCGACTGAGCAAGACTTTCCAGTGCGGACAAGGGACCAGCGAGGGCGCGCGAGTATTCATGCAATATCCGGGTTAAAAGCTTGGCCTCCCCGTCGTACAGCCAAAGCACGACATGGGTATCGAGATGAGTCAGCGGCGCAGTGCTCACGCCTTGCCGCTTTCCCGGTCGCATTCGCCCAAAAGGGCGGGTTCACCCCATTCGGCTTCGTCCCAGACCTTGATATCGACCAGGTCTTCCGGGTCGCCGATGATGGCGTTGCGACGCGGCAGCTTGCTCAAATCCAGCTTCGGCCGCTCAGGCACCAACAACAGATGCCGGCCATTGCGCTCGATCATCACCGGCTCGCCGGTTTCCAGTACCTGATCGGCGAGTTGAAAGATATTCTGGCGCAGGGCAGTGAGGGTGACGGTTTGCATGGTGGTGGCGGGAATATGTACGTGAGTGCATCTTAGCATGTACACATCCCAACCTTGCGCCTCACCCGAACAGCAACCCATTCACCCGCTTCACGAACCCGGCTGGGTCGCTGAGCTGGCCGCCGTCGAGCAGCACGGCCTGATCCAGCAGGAGGCCGGCGAGTTCGTCGAAGCGTTCGCCTTCCTCGCTTTCCATGCGCTTGAGCAGCGGATGGCCGAGGTTCACTTCCAGGATCGGCTGGGTTTCCGGCACGGCCTGGCCCATCTGTTTCAGCATCCGGGCCAGATTGGCATTCATGTCACCCTCGTCGGCCACCAGGCAGGCGGGGGAATCGACCAGGCGGTGGCTGGCGCGGGCCTCCTTGGTGCGGCCTTCCAGGGCTTTCTTCAGGCGCTCCAGGAAAGGTTTGGCCTCCTCCTCCGTCTTGGCCGGTGCTTCCGGCTCCTCGCCTTCCGATTTGATGGCGGCCAGATCGACCTGGCCACGCGCCACCGACACCAGCGACTTGCCTTCGAACTCGAACAGATTGGACACTACCCATTCGTCGACACGCTCGGTCAACAGCAACACTTCCACACCTTTCTTGCGGAACACTTCCAGATGCGGGCTGGATTTGGCCGCCGGCAGCGTATCAGCGGTGAGGTAATAGATCTTGTCCTGGCCTTCCTTCATGCGGCCGAGATAATCGGCCAGGCTGACGCTTTCCTCATCCACCTGGGTGGAGCGGAAGCGCAGCAGTTTGGCAATGCGATCCTTGTTGGCATGATCTTCGCCGACGCCTTCCTTCAAGACCTTGCCGAAGTGTTCCCAGACCTTGGCGTATTCGTCCTTGCGGTTTTCCGCGATGTCGTCGAGCAGGTCCAGCGTCTTCTTCACGCAGCCGTTGCGGATCATTTCCATGTCGCGCGTCTCTTGCAGGATTTCCCGCGAGACGTTGAGCGGCAAGTCGGCGGCGTCGATCACGCCGCGAATGAAGCGCAGGTAAGCCGGCATCAGTTTCTTTGTGTCTTCCATGATGAACACGCGCTTCACATAGAGCTTGACCCCGGTCTTGGCATCGCGGTCCCACAGGTCGAAGGGCGCGTGAGCGGGTACATAGAGCAGCGCGGTGTAGTCCTGGCGGCCTTCCACCTTGACGTGGACCCAGGCCAGGGGGTCTTCGTAGTCGTGGCCGACGTGCTTGTAGAAGGCCTTGTATTCTTCTTCCGTGATGTCGCTTTTTGGCCGCGCCCAGAGGGCGTTGGCGCGATTGACCGCCTCGGCCTCACCCTTCTCATCGGTGAATTCGACCGGTATGGCGATGTGGTCGGAGTATTCCCGAATCACCGATTTGACCCGCCAGTCGTCGAGAAACTCGGCTTCGTCGTCCTTGAGATGCAGCACGATCTCGGTGCCGCGCTCGGCTTTCTCCACAGTTTCCAGGGTGTATTCGCCGGCCCCTTCGTCGGCGGTAGCGTATTCCCAACGCACCCCATGTTCCTGGGTGAGTCCGGCGCGACGGGTGGTCAAGGTAACCCGGTCGGCGACAATGAAGCAGGAGTAGAAGCCGACACCAAACTGGCCAATCAACTGGGCATCCTTCTTCTGGTCGCCGCTGAGCTTGCCGAAGAACTCCCGGGTGCCGGACTTGGCGATGGTGCCGATATGCTCGACCACCTCCTGGCGGCTCATGCCGATGCCGTTGTCGCGAATGGTGAGGGTCTTGGCCTCCTTGTCGACGCTGACCTTGATCTTCAGTTCGGCATCGTTCTCGAACAAAGCCGGATCGCTGAGTGCCTCGAATCTGAGCTTGTCGGCGGCATCACTGGCGTTGGAAATCAACTCACGCAGGAAGATTTCCTTGTGGCTGTATAGCGAGTGAATCATGAGGTGCAGCAGTTGCTTCACCTCGGCCTGGAATCCTAAGGTTTCTTTGGCAACGGTTTCGGTCATGGCGGGCATCTCCCTTGTTGAAAACAGGGGGATAGATGGGGCGGATGGCGGGAGGTTCAAGGGGGGCATGTAGCGCCGGCGAGACGCCGGCGCTACATCGGTGCCGGCCGTCCAATCAGATAACCCTGTGCGTAATCGACGCCGATCTCACGCAGGATGTCCAGGGTGGCTTCATCTTCAACGAATTCCGCCACCGTGGCCTTGCCGTAACCGCGTACCGCCTCGGTCAGTGCCCGCACGAACACCACATCGTCCGGATTGTGGGTGAGGCCTTTGATGAAGGAGCCGTCGATCTTGACAAAATCCACCGGCAGTTCCTTGAGGTATTGAAACGAACTGTAGCCGACGCCGAAGTCGTCCAGGCCAAAGGCGCAACCCAGACTGCGGAACTTGCCCATGATATGGGTCGCGCCCTTGAAGTTGGCCAGCGCGGCAGTTTCCGTGATTTCCAGCAACAACCGGTCCCCCGCGACTTGATGCCGCTCCAACAGCGTTTGCAGTGCCTCGAAGGCGGTGTCGTCGTCGAAACTGCGGCCGGACAGATTGAGCGCGACTTTCACACCATGATCGTGGGCCGCGGCGAACTTCACCACCGCCTCGATCACCCAGTGGTCGATGCGGCGAATCAGGCCGGTGCTCTCGGCCGCTTCAATGAACAAGCCGGGGGGAGTCAGGCTGCCATCGCGGTTGCACAGGCGTATCAAAGCCTCGTAATGGCTGATTCGCCCGGAGACGATGTGCTGAATCGGCTGGAAGTGCATCACGAACCGGTTTTCCTCCAGCGCCTGCTCGACTTCGCCACGCCAGTAGGCACGTTGGCTGACCGCTTCCTGGTAGGGATCATCAACGCTGTAAAGATGCCAGGAGCCATGCCCCTTGGCGCGCGCCTGGGAGAGCGCGACATCGGCGTTGCCGAGCAGGGTGTCGGCGCTGCCGCCCTGCTCGGGATAAGCGACCACCCCAACACTGACTGACAGGCGGTGCCGGCTGCTCAATTCCGAATACTGATGCAAGTGCAGCAAATCCTGATTGATACCGCGGGTCAGGACAATCGCCTCGGCCGGGGTCAGCCCGGTAAACGCGCAGGCGAAATCGTCACCGCCCAAGCGCGCCGCCACGGTCGGCACCGGGGATAGCCCTTGCAACAAGCGAGCGAACTGGAACAACACGGCATCGCCCGCTTCCTGGCCACCAGCCTCGTTCACCGATTTGAATTCGTCGATGTCGCACACCAGCAGAATGCCATGTTCGCCCAGGCTGAGCCGGTTCTCCAGTTCGCGCTTGAAGGCACGCCGGTTGTACAGGCCGGTGACCAGGTCATGATCGGCCAGCAGGGAGAGGCGGCGTTCCGTCTGCTTGTGATCGGTGACATCCAGGCCAACCGAGAGATAAGCCATCTCGCCTTCATTTTCGTCGAGACAGGAGTGGAACCAGACCACCTCGCGCTCGCCACCCTCCTCGCGTACCAGCGTACCTTCTCCCTGGGTCGGCACACCGACCTTGAGCCGCGCCAGGCTATCCAGGTATTCGCCACGCTGCGCTGGGGTCAGGAACATATCGGCGAAAGTCGCGCCTATCACCGCGCGCGCGGGTAACCCGGTGGCACGGATGGCATGGGCGTTGGCCAGGCGGATCCGTCCGCTCGCGGCATAAGTCAGAATCAATACCGGTGCCGTATCCAGTATGCCGCTCACGAAATCGCGTTCATGCTCAAGCTGGGCGGCCTGGGCCTGGAGTGAAGCGGCGTGATGCCGGGACTGCGCCTGCAAGTGTTCCAGGGTATTGGCCAAGGTATAAGTCAGGTGCCCGAGGTCATCCACCTCATCACGAAACAATCGGCTCTGGCAGCCATGGAAAGCACCGCGTGCTTCCGCGAACAATCCAACGCCCAGCAGAGGCAAGGCGCGCACGGCTTGATTGATGCGATTCATGCTGGGCCGCAACAGCAGATACAGCGTGAGCAACGCCATCAGCAGAACGGTTCCTCCCAGAAACAGGCTGTTCCAGACGGTCTCACGCATTTGCTGAAAGCTTGCGGTACTGTCCCGCATGATCAGGAAACGGACCTTATCCCCACCGGCGGCGGGCGCATTGAACGTGAACAACTGATACCGGCGATCGCCGCGTTCCAGCACAAAACCGGTGCCCAGACGTTCTTCCGGACGCATGAAGCGCAGAAGTTCCTCGTACTTGACCCCCCCACTGACTGAAAGCAGGCGCCCGCCGAGAACGCCAGCCTGGTTTTTTTCACTTCCCACAAGACGACCCAGCAAAGCCACTTCCATACCGGACAGGCTGCGAAAATCCATGATCAGATCCTGCAAGCCCACGGCCAGCAGCACAGCCGCCACCGTCTGGCCATGGTCAACCAGGGGCACGGTGGCGGTGTAATAGCAGGTGGTCGTGCAATCCAGGCCATACACTGGCAACTCACGCCGCCCAGCTTCGAGGGCCAGCCCACGAGTAGCGGCCGCACTCGTGGACATCCCCCAATTGCCCAGACTGCGCCCATCCGGCGCGGAAAATGCGACACGATCAAGGCCATGCGTCAGGTTGAGTTCCGTCCAGAACGGCTGAAAAGCCTGCTGTAACAGCGCCGGATCGCCCTGGCTCAGCGCGGAACGCATTCCGGGCAGATCGGCGATCAGCGTGGCGAGCGATTGCAGGCGGGCTGATTGATGCACGAACAGACGCGCCGCGAGATCCTGACTCTGCTGCCGCTGTTGTACCCAGGCCTGCTCCCGCAATTGATCGAAATGGCGTAGTTGCAGCCCGGTAAAGACGGCCGCGGTCAGGACCAGGGTAAGACCGGCAAGCAGGATGATCTGGCCGCGGATGCCCAGGAACAGCGGCGGCATACGCTTGCCGCCATGTCCATCCGGCAGCCTGGCCATAGGCTCGGAAATCTCAGAAATACCAAGCTCCTTGCAGCAGCAACAGATCCCACTTTTCCACCGAGGTGCGGACCGGCGTGTCCGTCGGTGACAGCCAGGCGGTGCCATCGACATGGTGCCACTCGCCTGACCAGGTCCAGCGTCCTACATCCCGGCGCACACCGACTGACCAGTCCTTGGCGAAACGCAGGTAGGGGAAGCTTCGGTAGATCGGAATAGAAGCGGCGAAAGCAGTACCGTCGCGGTCATGCTTGTCCATGTAGAGCACGTCATAGCGCAAGAAGCCCTGCCAACCTCCGCCAAAGCGGCGGGTCGCCTGGAGGTACCAGGCCTCTGTCGTGTTGTCTTGCTCGATGGCAGGATTGCCATAGCCGTTGCTATGGACGCTGGTTTGTGAAAATTCTCCCGTCAGCGACCAGTACTCCGTGTTGTGTTCAAGCGATAGCACCCAAGTGGGCAGCCGTGTTTGACCTGCCATGAAAGGATCAATCGCGGCCGGATGATATTTCATGGCCATCTGACCCAGAGAAAGACCGGCCCGCCAGCGCCCGCCCTCGCTTTCCAGCAAGGCCTGGCCGAGCCAGGAGGCCTTGCCGCTGAAATGTCCGAGACCTCTCCCGAGCATGAAATAGGTCAGATCAGGATCGTCCACTTCCGGCCGTAACGCGCTCACCTGCCAGGACAAATTGCCGTTGGCGCTTTCGTGGTTGCCATAAAACCCAATACCGGGCGCTGCCAGGAAGAAGTTGCGCGCGCGGTCCAGGTAGATGGCCTGCGGCATGATGATGCCCGGCCGGGTCTGTGCCACGTCGCGGGTGGTGTTGTAGAAACCATAGGGGTTCTTGATCTTGCCCAGGCGCACCCCCACCGAAGTATCGCCATCGGCGAGCAGGGTGCGATCGACAAAACCGTAGTCCAGGCGCAAGTCGCCGTTATCCGATGCCCCCGCCCAGCGTGCCAGCGCCTGGCCGGACAGCAGCCAGTCCGCGCCGGGCCGCCAGGACAGATTGCCGCCGATTTCGCGCATCTCGGTCGCGATCCCGTCGTCACTATTGCCTCCCATGCGGTTGTCGCTGGTATACACCAGGGACTGGCTGAGAAAACCGTGTGCCTGCACGCCTTGGCCCAGTTCAACCGCCATGGCTGACGAGATCGACAGCGCGCAGGCGAGGGGCAGGGCGGCCCTATTCAACAACATGGAGAACCTTGACTGGATCATTTTGTTTCACCTTCCTGACATATCCCAGGGCACCAGGGGTCGTCGCCACCCGGCTGATCAATGCTTCTTCAGTAGCCACCTCGATGGGCGCCTGTGCCAATCCCGAGTAGACCAGTCGGTCCCAGGATTGGCGCAACTGATAAGGGTAAATATTCAGTTGTTCCTTGCACAGAGCGATATGGGCGGGATGATCATCCGGCAACACGAACACCTGCACCGGGCGGCCATCCGGCCACTTGGCCAGGCGCATGCCGAACAAGGCGCGCGCCGAGGCCTGCGCCAGGCTGGTGCCGGCCACACCACGATTGACAATCACCTCCACTGCCGCGGCGTGGAGCGAGAAAAAAATCAGGAAGAACCCACCGTACCGCCGCATCCAACTGTCCCTATTCAACGCGAATCGCGCGTCAAAGCCGCTATCTCAGTCCCAATACATCCTGCATATCGAGCAGGCCGCATGAGTGTTCCGCTCGCCGCCCGGCGATGTGGCGTGCCGCCCGCAGGGCGCCAAGGGCGAAGGTCATCCGGCTGCTCGCCTTGTGGGTGATTTCCAGGCGTTCGCCCATTCCCGCGAACAACACGGTGTGGTCACCGACGATGTCGCCACCGCGCACGGTGGCAAAACCGATGCTGGAAGGATCGCGCTCGCCGGTCACGCCCTCGCGCCCATACACCGCGCAGGTCTTCAGCTCGCGTCCGAGCGCGTTCGCCACCACCTCCCCCAACGCCAGCGCGGTACCGGAGGGAGCATCGACCTTATGGCGGTGATGCGCCTCGATGATCTCGATATCGAAACCTTCATCCAGCACGCGCGCGGCCATATCCAGCAACTTGAACGCCAGATTGACCCCCACGCTCATGTTGGGGGCGAATACCACCGGGATGTGGCGCGCGGCGACGGCGATGGCCGCCTTGCCCTGGACGTCGAATCCGGTCGTGCCAATCACCGCGGCCACGCCTTTTTCCTGGCACACGGCCAAGTGATGCAGGGTGGCTTCGGGACGGGTGAAGTCGATCAGCACATCGGCGCTGTCGAGGGCGGCGGCCACATCATCGCTGACCACGACGCCCAACGGGTTGCCGATCAACTCCCCGGCATCATGGCCCAGCGCGGAACTGCCGGAACGATCCAGTGCCGCGTGCAGAGCCAGATCCGGCGCGGCGGCCAGCGCTTCCAGCAGGGCACGGCCCATCCGTCCCGATGCGCCCGCAATCACCACTTTGATCATTTTCCCACCCCTTCCGGCGGCTCCGCGGCCACGACATCGCCCTCGATCGTTTTCAACTTATCGTTTTCGAAAACAATCGTGATGCGCCGATGCTCAACCAGCTTGCCGCCCTTTTGCAGGCGATAGACATAATCCCAGCGATTGTTGCGGAAAGGATCGACCAGCAGCGGGGTTCCCAGAACAAAACGGACCTGGGAGGGTGTCATGCCGGGCTTGAGCTGGCTCAACATGCCCTGGCTGAGGGCATTGCCCTGCTGAATTTCGGCCTTGTGGGGGGAGAGATGCTCGATAGGATTGGGCCAACTACCGCAGCCCGCCAGGGAACCGGCCAACAAAGTGGCCAACAACAGATTCGGGGAAAGATCGATGAATCGCATGTAAACCAGAGAGAGGGAATTGCCGGGGAGGAATAAAAGGCGCGCTATCATAGCGCGCCGCCTCTCACCCTGTCATACGCGATGGCAAGCACTGATCAACTCAAACACAGCGGCCTCAAGGTCACCGGCCCGCGCCTGAAAATCCTCGCCCTGTTCGAGTCCGGCCTACAGCGCCATCTCACCGCTGACGACGTCTATCGCGCGTTACTCTCCGAGCATATCGACGTCGGCCTGGCCACGGTCTACCGGGTGCTGACCCAGTTCGAGCAGGCCGGCATTCTGATCCGCCAGCGTTTCGACAATGACAAAGCGGTCTACGAACTCAACCAGGGCAGTCACCACGACCACCTGCTGTGCATGCAGTGCGGCCGCGTGGAGGAGTTCTACGATCCGGAAATCGAGGCGCGCCAGCGTGCCATCGCCGCCGAGCATGGCTTCAAACTGGCTGAACATGCCCTGCATCTCTATGTCGAATGCGTGAAGGAGGACTGTCCATACCGCAATAAGGTGCGCGAGGGCTGACCGCGCATTCCGATAGAATCGCCTCCTCTCCCAACCTTTCATGAAGGAAAACGTATGGCCCGCGTAACCGTGGATGATTGTCTCAAACAAATCCCCAACCGCTTCGAAATGACCCTGACCGCGGCCTACCGCGCGCGCCAGATTTCTACCGGTTCCACCCCCCGGGTGGAAGCCAACCATGACAAGCCCGCCGTACTCGCCCTGCGCGAAATAGCGGCAGGCCTGACTGGCGTGGAAGTGCTGAAAAAGCCATAACCCTGAGCGACAAAACAGCGCGATGAAAGCGGCGGCGAATGCGGAACCGGCGCCCCCCGCGGCGGCGCCAGCGCCCCTGCGGCGCGACCGCCTCGCTTACCTGAATGACACCGATATCGCGGCGTTCCAGCGTGCTTACCAGTTTTCCGAGCGTGCACACGCGGGCCAGTTTCGCAAGGACGGCAAACCCTATATCACTCACCCGCTGGCGGTGGCGGAAACCCTGGTTGATTGGCAACTCGATGCACAGACGCTGATTGCCGCCCTGCTGCATGACGTGGTGGAAGACACCGGCGTCAGCTCCGCTGAAATCGCCCATGAGTTCGGCAAAGCGGTGGCTAGCCTGGTGGATGGCGTCACCAAGCTGGACAAGATCCAGTTCGAAAACAAGGCCCAGGCGCAGGCCGAAAACTTCCGCAAGATGCTGCTGGCGATGGCCCGCGACGTGCGCGTCATTCTGATCAAGCTGGCCGACCGTCTGCACAACATGCGCACCCTGGACGTGATGCGTCCGGAAAAACAGGGCCGCATCGCCCAGGAAACCCTGGACATCTACGCCCCCATCGCCAATCGCCTGGGCCTCAACCACGTGTATCAGGAGCTGGAAGACCTGGCCTTCCAGCATCTCTACCCAACCCGTTACAAGGTCATCGAAAAAGCCGTGAAAGCGGCGCGTGGCAACCGCCGTGAGGTGGTGGACAAGATCAAACTGGCGATCGAGGCGAAGCTCGCCGGCTGCCAGGTTCCGGCCCATATCTTTGGGCGCGAGAAACACCTCTACAGCATCTACCGCAAGATGCAGGAAAAGCACCTGGCATTTTCCGAGGTATTCGACATCTACGGCTTCCGCGTCATCGTTGAAGACATCCGTTCCTGCTACGTGGCCCTGGGTGCGCTGCACGCGCTGTACAAACCCATTCCCGGCAAATTCAAGGACTACATCGCCATCGCCAAGCCGAATGGCTACCAGTCCCTGCACACCACCTTGTTCGGCCCGTTCGGAGCGCCGGTGGAAGTGCAGATCCGCACTCAGGAGATGCACCGCATCGCGGAAGCCGGCGTGGCTTCGCACTGGCTCTACAAAGCCGGCGATAGCTCGGTCTCGGAACTCCAGATCCAGACCAACCAGTGGCTGCAAAGCCTGCTCGACATCCAGGCCGACAGCCGCGATTCGGCGGAATTCCTGGAACACATCAAGATCGACCTGTTCCCAGACGAGGTCTACGTGTTTACCCCAGACGGCCGCATCGTTGCCCTGCCGCGCGGTGCCACGGCGGTGGATTTCGCCTACAACGTGCATACCGACGTGGGCAATCATTGCGTCGGGGTCAAAATCAACAATGAATTCATGCCGCTGTCGACGCCGCTCAAGAACGGCGACCGGATCGAGGTGCTGACCTCGGAATCCGCCCGGCCCAACCCGGCGTGGGCGCATTTCGCCATCACCGGCAAGGCACGTGCCCATATCCGTAGCACGCTCAAGAATACGCATCGGCACGAATCCATCCAGCTCGGCGAGCGCTTGCTCGACCAGGCCGCAAGCGCCCTGGGCAACGCGCCGAACAGCCTGGGTAGCGCGCAATGGGAGCGCTTCCAAAAGGAACTCGGCCGCGGCCGGGAAGACACCCTGGCCGACATCGGCCTGGGCAAGCGCCTCGCCTATGTGGTGGCACGGCAACTGCTGGCCAAGGAGGCCGATGCGCTGCCCGGCAAAGCGGCCGGCCCCATGCTCATTCGTGGCGCCGAAGGGGTGGTGGTACGCCTGGGAAAATGCTGCCGGCCGATTCCCGGCGACCCCATCATCGGCCAGATCAAGAAAGAACAGGGGCTGATCATCCACACCCACGACTGCCCGCAAGTTCGCCATTACCGCGAAGACCCGGACAAATGGGTGGATGTGGCCTGGGCCGCGCAACTCGACAAGTTGTTCGAAGTCGGCATCCGCGTCATCGTCGCCAACCAGCGTGGCGTGCTGGCCAAGGTTGCCGCCGCCATCGCCTCCGAAGGTTCCGACATCGACAACGTGCGCATGGAAGAAGAAGCCGGCGCCTATACCAGCCTGTATTTCACCGTTGGCGTGCAGAACCGCCTGCACCTCGCCCGCCTGATGCGCGCCCTGCGCGGCCTGCATGAAGTGGTGCGCATCATGCGCATGAAGAGCAAGGGCGATGAGCGCGGGGTGAATGTGGTGTGACCCCGCTCACGCCGCTCAAAAATCACAATGCAACCTATTGATTCCATCGGGTGGATAAGCGAAGCGCATCCACCATCACCGCCACCCGAGGTGGATGCGCTTCGCTTATCCACCCTACCGCTCACGCCTCACACCTAACCATGTCCAAACAGATCATCGCCACCCCCGACGCACCCGCCGCCATCGGCACCTATTCCCAGGCCGTCAAGGCGGGGAACACCGTCTACCTCTCCGGCCAGATCGGCCTTGATCCGGCAAGCCAGCAACTCGTGGCGGGGATCGAAGCGCAGATCCACCAGGTGTTCTCCAACCTGCGCGCCGTCGCCACCGCGGCCGGCGGCAGCCTGGCCGATGTGGCCAAGCTCAACGTCTTCCTCATTGACCTCGGCCATTTCGCCAAGGTCAACGAAATCATGGCGCAGTACTTCAGCCAGCCCTACCCGGCGCGCGCCGCTGTCGGCGTCGCCAGCCTGCCACGTGGCGCGCTGGTGGAAGCGGATGCGGTGCTGGTGATCGGCTGACCCGGGCCAGATGGCGGCTGCGTCGCAGGAAGAGGTCGCCCGCAAGCTGGGCTACGCCAGCCCGGCCGAGCTGATCCTGCATCTGCCGCTCAGATACGTGGACGAAACCCGCATCACCTCCCTGCGCGATGCCCGCCTCGGCGACACCGTGCAGGTCGAAGGTGTGGTGGAACATGCCGAAATCCAGAACCGGCCGCACCGGCAACTGGTCGTCCAAGTGCTCGATGGCGCCTCCGGCAATGCCCGTCTGATCTGCCGTCTCCTGCACTTTTATCCCAGCCAGGTGGCGCTACTGAAACCCGGCACGCGGGTACGCCTGCTGGGCGAGATTCGGCCCGGCTTCTTCGGCGCGGAAATGGTTCATCCGCAATTTCGCGTGGTCCGCGACAACACCCCGTTGCCGGAGTCGCTCACCCCCATCTACCCCGCCGTGGCGGGGCTGTCGCAGCACGCCATTCGCAAAGCGGTCGCCGCCGCCCTGGCCGAGGCGGATCTGAGCGACCCGCTCCCGGCGCGGGGGCATTTCCCAAGTTTTGCGGACGCCCTCAAAGCACTGCATCACCCGCCACCGGACGCCGACCTCACCGCGCTGGAGGCGCGCGACAGCCTCGCCTGGCGGAGAATCAAGTTCGACGAACTTCTCGCCCAGCAACTCTCTCTGCGTCAGGCCGCGCGCCAGCGCCAGGTGCTGCGCGCCCTCCCCCTGCCCGACGACGGCGCTTTGGGAAAACGTCTGCTGGCCGCCCTGCCCTTCTCCCTGACCGCCGCACAGCAGCGGGCATTGCACGAAATTCATCGCGATCTGGCGCATCCGTACCCGATGAACCGGCTCCTGCAGGGCGACGTCGGCAGCGGTAAAACGCTGGTCGCGGCGCTCGCTGTTCTGCCTGCCCTGGCCGCTGGCACCCAGGCGGCGGTGATGGCGCCCACCGAAATCCTGGCCGAACAGCTTTACCTCAAGTTCCACGAATGGCTGACCCCGCTGGGCATCGAAGTCGCCTGGCTCACCGCCGCGCACAAAGGCAAGGCAAAGAAGGCCACCCTCGCCGGCCTCGCCGACGGCAACATTCACATCGCGATCGGCACCCATGCGCTGTTCCAGAACGAGGTCAACTTCCACCATCTCGCGCTGGTGGTCGTCGACGAACAACACCGCTTCGGTGTCGCGCAACGGCTGGCACTAACGGAGAAAGGCGCGGTTTACCCTTCCCCCCTCACTCCTCACCTCCTGATGATGTCCGCCACCCCCATCCCGCGCAGCCTCGCGATGAGCTACTACGCGGACCTCGACGTCTCGGTGATCGACCAGTTGCCACCTGGACGCACGCCCATCGCCACCCGCACGATCAACGCCAATCGCCGCGCCGAGGTGATCGCCCGCTTGCGCGATTATTGCCTCAGCGGCAGCCAGGCGTATTGGGTCTGCCCGCTGGTGGAAGAATCGGAAAAACTGCAACTGCGCGCGGCCGAGGAAAGCCATGCTGAACTCGTCGCCCTGTTGCCTGAATTACACATTGGCCTGGTGCATGGGCGCATGAAATCGCACGAGAAGGCCGACGTTATGAGTGCCTTCAAGGCGGGGGAGCTGCACCTGCTGGTGGCGACCACGGCCATCGAAGTCGGTGTCGATGTGCCCAACGCCGCGCTGATGGTGATCGAGCACGCTGAGCGTTACGGCCTGGCGCAACTGCATCAACTGCGTGGCCGCGTCGGGCGTGGGGCGCGCGAATCCTCCTGTGTGCTGCTCTATGAAGGGCCACTTTCCGATACGGCCAAGCGGCGCCTGAAGATCATCCACGACCAGACGGACGGCTTCGCCATCGCCCGCGCCGATCTCTTGTTGCGCGGCCCCGGCGAATTCCTCGGCGCACGCCAGTCTGGCCAGCAATTGCTGCGCTTCGCCGATGCCGAGGCGGATGCCGACTTGCTGGAACAGGCGCGGAATGCCGCCGCCGCCCTGCTGGAGCGGTATCAGGGCGGCGTCCAGCGCCACCTCGCCCGCTGGCTGCCGCGCGGGCTGGACCTGTACCGAGCCTGAAAATCGAGTAGCCACACACAGCCGCGCGGGTACTCGCCAACCAGAGTCCGAGTAAAATAATCAGTCTATAAGTAAATACTTATACAATCCCGCCTCAGCACATTCCCTGGAGGAGACACATGGACTGGCTAACCCACCCCTGGCCCTGGTATGTAGCGGGGCCGTTGATCGGCTCGATGGTGCCGATGATGTTATTCATTGGTAATCGCTCATTCGGGATTTCCAGCAATTTGCGCCATCTTTGCGCGATCACCCAGCCGCCCACGGTCGACGTCAAGTTCTTCCGTTACAACTGGCGGGAACATACCTGGAGTTTGGTCTTCGTCATCGGCACCGCGCTGGGCGGCTATCTCGCCGGCGTGGTATTCGCCAACCCGGTTCCGGTGGAACTCAGCCAGGCGGCGCAGTCCATGTTGACCTCCTGGGGTTTCACCCAGCCTGGCCTCGACCTGGTGCCGGAAGAACTCTTCCATACCAGTGTGCACAACTTCACCTTCCTGTTCGCCTGTGGCGTTCTGGTCGGCTTTGGTACCCGCTATGCCGGCGGCTGCACCTCCGGCCACGCCATCACCGGCTTGTCCACCCTGCAATTAGCCTCGCTCTATGCCGTGCTGGGCATCTTCGGTGGCGGCCTCGCCGCCTCCTGGCTCCTGGTTCCCCGGATGCTGCAATGACCCGCTACCTTCCCTATCTCCTGATTGGCATCCTGTTCGGCTTCGTCCTGATCAAATCGGAAGCGGCATCCTGGTATCGCATCCAGGAAATGTTCCATTTTCAGAGCTTCCACATGTATGGGATTCTCTTTTCCGCCATCGCCACGGGGGCCATCAGCATCCAGATCATCAAGCGCCTGGGAAAACGCAAAGCCCTGGACGGCCAGGCCATCGACATTCCGGAAAAGGCGCCGGGCACGAAAAGCTATGTCATTGGCGGCCTGATCTTCGGCCTCGGCTGGGGGCTGATTGGGCTCTGTCCCGGCCCCATGTTCGCCCTCGCCGGTACCGGCTCGTTGGGCGCCATCGTGGTGCTGGCGGGAGCGCTGCATGGCACCTGGCTCTATGGCGCGTTGAAGCAGCACCTGCCGAGATAGCTGTGCCCCCGGCTCGGGAAAATCGCCCGAACCGCCCCCCGAGGGGGCCAAATTGATCTTGGGGCGGCCCGATGATCGACTTGAGAGGTTCCGGGGCCGCGCCAGCAAAGTGTTTTTTGACAGCCACAAAGGTGCGGGCTACCCTTCGCGCCGGCATTTTTCCGCCTAACCCGCATTTGGAGGAGACACCCATGCGCGTAACTACCTTGGCCCTCGTAGGCCTGGCTTCCCTGGCCGCGAGCAACACTCAAGCCGCCCCCCTGATGTCCAACGAGTGGGCGCAGCAGGCCTGCACCTACTGGAACACCAACCATGCCCTCACCAATGAACTGGCCGTGAAGTGGGCGCCCAACGACGGCGGCCGCGGCTACAAGGTCATCCACATGTATCGCACCGACTGCGGTGAGGCCAGCAAGGTAGAAATGACCATCTCCACCAAGGGTGGCAAGACCACCTGCGTCTATGCCGGCCCGATCCAGCATGCCACGCTGAATTACGACATGGACTACAAGATGCACGCCGAAACCAAGCGCTGGCGTGAAATGGGCGCCGGCGAATACGGCCCGATGCGCGCCATGATGTTCGGCCGCCTCAAGTTCGACGGTCCGAAGGGTGAAGCCATGAGAGTCATGGGCCCGTTCGAGCAGTTCCTGCTGATTCCCGGCAAGGTGCACGGCGACGACGCCTGCCCGGCGAAATAAACGGCCTGGAGTTAAAAAAGGCTCAGTTCGCGTTAAGTAGTGAAAGGCTCATGCTATGAGCCCATGAGGGTGGATAGTGGCCT
>PFJX01000016.1:317-38872 GCA_002784045.1 Hydrogenophilales bacterium CG_4_10_14_3_um_filter_63_21 | reverse complement strand
GCAGCCAGGGACAGCGCAGCCAGCGCCGAAGATGCAACCATCGGCAAGGGTGCTTTGACGAAGCCCGCCACTTCTTCAACCGCCGCGCGGATGGTGTCGGGCAGGGCGTCAACCGGGTAGGGTTCTGGTTCCACCTTGGCGGATAGCGGTTGTGGTTCAGGCCAGCCGTTGCCCTCAGAATCATCCGCTGGCGCGTTCCATTCGGCTTGTTGATGCGATGCACTAGCCGGTGCCGCCGCGCTCGCTATGGCCCGTCCTACGGCTTCCAGGCCGCACAGTTGCGCCAGGTCGTTGAAGTCGGTTTGTTCACTCATGACGTTGCCCTCCCGAAGTCGGGAACCGCCACCACGCCGCCCACCGCGCGCGCCGCCTCGGTCGCCGTGGTCAATCCAGGGTTGCCGGCGGTCAGGTAGTCGTCATCGGCGCACAAGATCAAGAGCAGGTCGGGGAACTTGGCGCGCATGGCCTTCGCGGTCGCCATCAAGTTGCCGGCACTGAATGCAACCGCCACCGGGTAGCCCGTCGCCTCATGGATCGACGCGCCCGTGGCGAAACCCTCACAGACGCACAAGGCCGCCGCGCCCTTCGTGGTGCCGATGGAGTAATACCCGCCCGCCACCTTGCCGCCGGTCAACGGCCGCTTGATGCCGTCCGCCGCGATGAACTGCAACGAGTGCAGGACGCCATCGGCCCGCATCGGGATCACCAGCAGCAGACCGGCCAGGTATGGCGAGAGATTGGGCGCGATGGCGCGGGCCTGTTCGGCCTCGATCACCTTCGCGCCGTGGGGCTGGATGGCTTTCTTGAGCAGATATGGGTGGTCGGTGGCAGAGAATGCCGCCGCCAGAATCAGGCCGGCCCGCTCGCGCGCTTCAGTGTGTCGGCTGGCCTGTTCGGCTTCTCGCTGGCGCCGCGCAGCTTCGATCTTGGCCCGGTGCTCGGCATCTTCTGCATGGGTCAGGGCGCGCCCAATGTCGGCTCGCCAGGTCTCCCAGCCCAGGCCATCACGATGATTCTCAAATCCGCCGGCAGGGATGCCGTCCAGGTGCAGCAGATAGGCCGCATCGCGCTTGCCGCCCTTGCCTTCGGCGTCACAGCGGTGCAGGACGCCATCGGCGCAGATTTCCAGCGGGGGGAGGATGCCGCGCACGGCCAGCGCCGCGCGGAATTGGGAAATGGCGTCATTCATGGCGCATCCCTCCCCGCTGAATCAGCCTTGTCGCCAGGCCGTATGGAATCCATCCCCACAAGTCCAAGCGCACGATCCAGGCTTTCACGAATGCACGGGTGCGGCTACCATCTGCTTGCTTCATCAAACGGCCGCGCCCCTCCCCAGGGTCTTTCGCGGCCGTTGTCACTTCTGGCCCCTGGATTGCTGCGAGTCCACCCAGCGGAAATAGGCGTCTTCGTCAACCAACACCCTGCCGGCAAGGCGTACAACTGCCCCGGCTTCCTCCATTCCGTTTCCGGGAATCTCGCCCTTGCTGCTCTGGCGAGGCTTGGCCTTAAAAACCAAATTCGTGAGTGCCGCCAGCGTGGTCATACCGGAATGCCTCTCGGCGAACTTCGGCAGCGTGAACAGGCGGCGGGGTGGGGGTTCGGTGAAGGTGGCGGGGGTGCGGCCGGCTTCGGGTTGTTGTATGGCTTGGGGTTGCATCGTCGTTTCCTTTGGCTTGCGCCAGATTGATAACGATGCGAACACTCAAGGCGGAACCTGGGTTCCGGTCAAAGGCGGAAGGGGTTCCGCCCTGTAATGCCAGTGACAGCGCGGGGGCGGAACTGCCGGGGCGGAACTACTTGCCTATTTTGTGCACCTTCGATGCCGTCAACTGTTGAACCATTGCACCCATGCCTGAAGTGGGCTTTTCCCGTTCCTCGCGCTTGATGGTGCGCACCCAGCTTTCCGATATGCCGAATTCCTTGGAAAGCGTGGCAGTAGGGTTCCTGCATTTGATAGTGGTCAATTCTTTGTGGCGAGCCATCAGGGCAGCACGGTCGGTGCCGGCGCTTTCCTCTTGAGCCTGTTCAATTGCCGGTGGCGCTTGAATTTCGGGTGACTCGATGCCGTGTTCGGCCTCAACCGCAAGAGTGTGCGCCAGCAAAAATAGCGCCGATTCTTTGGTAGGCGCATTGCAGTTCTCGCTCGACCATTGGGTTTCTACCCCCGTGGGGTAAAAATCCAGCAAGGCCGATTCCTCAATCCTGGTGATGATGAAGGCATCAAATTGGTCGCCAAGCTCCTGCCATCGCTCCCTCAGCGCCTCCCCTGTGATGTACCGGCTCATCGGCTGAAAGGCGGCTATGTCCTCGGCCCGGAACCAGCAACTTTGGAGCGGCCCAAGGTAGTCATTGCCATGGACTTCCCAATCGAAGTGAAATCGGGGTGGCTCATCGAGCTCGTTGGCATTGGAATAGGCTGCAAGCCCCTCCAGTGGCAGGCATGGCCAATATCGGAATGACGGTAAGTGGTCTTGCATCGCGGCGTGAAAGTCCTTGTTGCGGCCGTGCTTGACCATCATCACCGGACCAAAATCCACCCACGCGGCGATTTCCTCGGCGGTCGCGCCAAGACGCGCCTCAAGGAGTTTCTTTGCTTTCAGGTAGGGGATGTAGTGGTTCATTGCCCCACCCCCAGCCTATCCGCCAGGCGTTGCCCGGTCGCTACGAGATGCTCGTCCGAAAGGTGGCTGTACCGCGCCACCATTTGAAGCGTCCGATGCCCCAGCACCTTGGCAACCGCCAGCAGGGAAACCCCGCTCATGACGAGATAGGACGCGGCGGTGTGGCGCAGGTCGTGCCAGTGGAAGTTTTCGATACCAGCGGTCTTGAGGGCTTTTGTCCACGGGTCTCGCAGGTCGAGACAGTCCGCTTTCCTCGCTCGTGCCGTGGGCGGGAAAATGCGGTCATCGTGTAGCGTCCGCACCCGGCCGCGTTCGCGTAGCAGGGTGAAGGCTTCGCCCACCAGCGGCAGCGCGCGGCGGTCGCCGTTCTTCGTTTCGGTCAGGCTGATAACCTGCCTGGCGAAATCCACCTGCCCCCAGCGCAAGCCCATGATTTCCGCTTGGCGCGCCCCCGTGGTCAGAGACAGCACCACGGCTAGATAAAGGTCGGCATGGGGCCGGCAGGCAATCAGCAAGGCGGCGCGTTCATCGTCGGAGAGGAACCGCACCCGGCCCTTGCCCTCGGCTGGCTTCCTGACGCGCTCCATCGGGTTGCGTTCAAGCCATTGAAGCTCCTTCACGCCATAGGACAGGCATGAACTCAGTGCGGCAAGGTATCTGTTCACCGTGGCCCCGGTGCGCTTCTTGAGTTCGCCCGTGGCGGCGTCCTTCCGGTCGGTTTCCTCGGACAGCAGCTTGTCGCGTTCCTTGGCGATGCGGGCCGGGGTGATGGTGTCCAGGCGCTCAGGGCCGAAAGTCTCGCGCCAGTAGTCCAGGCGGGGAGCGTCCTTCGCATGGGGGGCGTATTCGTCGGCCAGTTCCGCGAAGTTGTGGCGCTTGCTCTGCCCGAAGTGCCGGCCGGCCTTCATATCGCTTTCGGTCTTGGCGGCCCATGCGCGGGCATCGGTCAGGCGCTCGAAGGTGGCGGTTTCAGGCGGGTAGCCCGTGAGGCGAACTTTCACCCGGTATGACGTGCCGGCGTCCGTGGTGCGTTTCTCGATGGTGGACATTCGTGTTCCCCGATGGAAGCGATGAATACAGGCTAGAACAACGGGGAGGAAAACACAACAACGGATTAGTAATCTCGTAGTCTAGTTTATTGATGTCGCTACCTTAAAGGTGTCGCAGGCATTAAGGCTGTTACAAGGGACACTTTAGGGACAGTGACGGTCGAAAAAGGTCACTTGTCCACAGGTCTAGCGGGCGGAAGAGACAAGTAGGTGTGATGGATTGAAGAGGGGAAAGGCCGGGCCGGGCAGCCAGCCGAATGCTGCCTGAGTTTTTCTGTGAGTGTCCCGTCAGTGTCCCGAGCCCCAGAAACAAAAACGGCCTGCATCGCTGCAAGCCGCTGTGTTGCTGGTGGGCCCCCCGAGAGTCGAACTCGGCACCAACGGATTATGAGTCCGCTGCTCTAACCAGGCATGAGCTAGAGGCCCGTCGGGGTCGCCCCCGTGTGAATCCTATTATTCCAGGAAGCTGCGCAGCCGTTCGGAGCGCGAAGGGTGGCGCAGTTTGCGCAACGCCTTGGCTTCGATTTGGCGGATGCGCTCGCGGGTGACATCGAATTGCTTGCCGACTTCCTCCAGGGTGTGGTCAGTGTTCATTTCGATGCCGAAGCGCATCCGCAGCACCTTGGCTTCGCGCGGGGTCAGGCTATCGAGGATTTCCTGGGTAACGAACTGGAGGCTGCTGTACATCGCGGCCTCGGCCGGCGCCAGGGTGGACTGGTCCTCGATGAAGTCGCCCAGATGCGAGTCCTCGTCGTCGCCGATCGGGGTTTCCATGGAGATCGGCTCCTTGGAGATCTTCATGATCTTGCGAATCTTGTCCTCGGGCATTTCCATCTTTTCCGCCAGCGTCGCCGGGTCGGGCTCAAGGCCGGTTTCCTGCAGAATCTGCCGGCTGATGCGGTTCATTTTGTTGATGGTTTCGATCATGTGCACCGGAATGCGGATGGTGCGCGCCTGATCCGCGATGGAGCGGGTGATGGCCTGGCGTATCCACCAGGTAGCGTAGGTCGAGAACTTGTAGCCGCGACGGTATTCGAATTTGTCCACCGCCTTCATCAGGCCGATGTTGCCTTCCTGGATCAGGTCGAGGAATTGCAGGCCGCGGTTGGTGTACTTCTTGGCGATGGAGATCACCAGGCGCAGGTTGGCCTCGATCATCTCGCGCTTGGCGCGGCGCGCCTTGGCTTCGCCGGTGGACATCTTCTTGTTGATGTCCTTGAGTTCTTTCACCGAAATGCCGGCGCGTGTTTGCAGCTCGGTCAGCTTTTTCTGGTGCTCATTGACATCGTGTTGCAAGCGCTCGAGCAATTCGGTATTGCACGATTTGGCGGCGAGTTCCTGCGCCACCCAGTCGAGGGAACCTTCGCTGCCCGGGAAGGTGCGGATGAAATGCTGACGCGGCATTCCGCATTTGTTGACGGCGATGTTCATGATGGCGCGTTCGTGCGAGCGGACTTCATCGACGATGTCGCGGACCGAATCGCACAGGTTGTCCACCTGGCGGGCGGTGAAGCGGATACCCATCAGATGGCCGGAAATCTCTTCCAGTAGTTTCTGGTACTGCTTGCTGGCGAAACCTTGCTTGGCGAGGGCCGATTGCATCCGGGTGTGGCACTTGCGGATACCGGCGAAGCGCTCCAGGGCGTCGATCTTGAGTTGTGCCAGGTTGGCCGCGGCGATCGCCGCGCCGCCATCATCTTCGTCGTCTTCGTCGCTCTCGGCCGCCTCCGGCTCTTCCGCCATGTTCATGACGATGTCTTTGCCGGCGCTGTCGACCAGACCATCGATCAGATCGTCGATCTTCAGTTCATCCTTCTCGACCTTGGCCACCAAATCCAGGATTTGCGCGATGGTGAGTGGACAAGCGGAGATGGCCAGCACCATGTTCTTGAGGCCTTCCTCGATACGCTTGGCGATTTCGATTTCACCTTCGCGCGTGAGCAGGTCCTTGATGCCCATTTCGCGCATATACATACGCACCGGGTCGGTGGTGCGGCCGAATTCGGCGTCGACGCTGGAGAGAGCGGCTTCCGCTTCTTCGACGGCATCCTCGTCTGCCACCCGTGCGGGCGTTTCGGACATCAGCAATTCTTCGGCGGCGGGCGCCTGATCGAAGACCTGGATGCCCATGTCGTTGATCATGCTGATGACGCTCTCGATCTGCTCGGCGTCGAGAATCTCATCGGGCAGGTGGTCGTTGATTTCGGCATAAGTCAGGTAACCCCGCTCCTTGCCGAGCATGATCAGATTCTTCAGCAGGGTGCGGCGAGTCTCCGCATCAACCTTGGCTTCCGGCTTGGCGGCCGCATGTTCGACCGCGCTGGCTTTGCCCGCCGCCCCTTTCTTCCTGGGCCCGGCAGGGGCCGGCTTGGCCGTGGGTGCGGCTTGTTTGGGGGTCTTTTTGGCCGTCGTCGCCATGGCAATGCTCCGTGAGAACCTGCGGAAAAACGCGATATTATACATGAACTTGGGCGATTTATGCCCAAGGCCTGAGAAGCGGATTGGACAGATCAGGCGGGCGGTGGTTTCCGTCGTTGTAGGGAAGCCAGCAAGCGGGTTTTTTCCTCGGGCGTGAGTTCGCTCGGTTTACGGCCGGAGAGTTCCCGCGCCTGGGCGCGCCCGGCTTGGGCGGATAAGGTGTTCAGCGCGCCCTGGAAATCAGCTTCCACGTCGTAATCCTCGTCCCAGGCCAGAAGGCCGGCGGCGGCGTGTTCCAGCAGGCCTTGTTCCTCACGGCCACGGAAGTGCTCGACGAGGTCGCGCGTGCTCAATTCGGGATGCTCGCGCAGGAGGGCGACCAGGGTCGCCAGCGCTACCGACTCGGGGCGTTCACTCTCGGGTAATTCCACCATCCGGGTGGCGCGCGTGGGGTCATGCAGCACCGCTTGCAGGGCGATCTGCCAGGCGGATGGCTGCACACCGGCACGGCCGCGTGGGGAGCGTTGCATCGGTGCGCCGCGCAGGCCACGTTGCGCGCGCGGTGGCTCCAGGCCGGTCAGGCTGGCCAGCCGCTGTTGCAACATGCGCTTGAGCAGGGGCGCCTGGCCGAGCTTGCTTAGGTACGGTTCCGCCAGCTTGGCCAGGCGCACCTGCCCTTCCTGGGAACCGAGGTCGGTCTGGCTGGTGAGTTCCGCAAACAGAAAGTCGGACAAGGGCATGGCCTGGTCACACAAAGCGTGGAAGGCATCGGCGCCTTCGGTGCGGACAAAACTATCCGGGTCTTCACCTTCGGGCAGGAACAGGAAGGACAGGCGCTTGCCATCCTGCGCCTGCGGCAGGCTGTTCTCCAGGGCGCGCCAGGCGGCCTTGCGGCCAGCGTTGTCGCCGTCGAAGGCAAATACCACGGCGTCGGCCAGTCGCAGCAGGCGCGCGGCCTGGTCGGCGGTGATGGCGGTTCCCAGGGTGGCGACCGCATTCTGGACACCATGCTGATCCAGCATCACCACATCCATGTAGCCTTCCACCACGATCACCCGGTTGTCGCCCTGGATGGCGCGGCGGTGTTCGTAGAGGCCATAGAGTTCGCGGCCCTTGTGGAACAGCGGGGTTTCCGGCGAGTTGAGGTATTTCGGTTCGCCCGCGCCGATCACGCGGCCGCCAAAGGCGATGGTCTGGCCGCGTTCGTTGCGGATGGGGAACATCACGCGGTCGCGGAAGCGGTCGTAACGCTTGTCTTCATGGGCGATGACCAGGCCGATTTCCGCGAGCAGCGGGTCCGCGTAATCAGCAAAACCAGCGGCCAGCGCTTCGCGCAGGCTTTGCCACCCTTCCGGTGCGTAGCCGATGCCGAAGCGGGCGGCGGTTTCGCCGGTGAGGCCGCGCTGCTTCAGGTAATCCACTGCTTTTTCATGGCCTTTCAGGCGCTGGCGATAGAAACGGGCGGCGGCTTCCATGCGCTCGAATGACTTGTCACGGCGATTTTCTTCTTCCGGCGGGCGGCGGCTGCCATCGTCCGGCACCGCCATGCCGACACGGCCGGCGAGTTCCTTGACCGCTTCCACGAACGGCATGCCGGCATGTTGCATGAGGAAGGTGATGGCCGTGCCGTGGGCGCCGCAGCCGAAGCAGTGATAGAACTGCTTGGTCGGGCTGACCGAGAATGAGGGGGATTTTTCGTTGTGGAAGGGGCAGCGCGCCTGGTAGTTGGCGCCGGCCTTCTTGAGTGGAACGTAACGCTCGATGACCGCGACGATGTCGGTGCGGTCGAGCAGTTGCTGGAGGAAATCCTGGGGAATCATGGCCGCCTGATTGTAAGTCAGGCGGCGGTGTGGGCAGTCTGGTTCAGCCGAGCGCGCCCTTGACCAAGCTGGAAACGGCGTTCATGTCGGCGCGGCCGGCCAGTTTCGGTTTCAGCCAGGCCATCACCTTACCCATGTCGCGCGGGCCGGCGGCGCCGGTTTCAGCCACGGCTTGTTTGACCAGGGCGGCGACTTCCTCGGTGGCCAGTTGCCGCGGCAGGTAGGCGGCCAGAACTTCGATCTCGAATGCTTCCTGATCGGCCAGATCCTGGCGCCCGGCGGCTTGATACTGGCTGAAAGAATCGCGGCGCTGCTTCAGTAGCTTGTCGACGATGGCCACCACGGCGGCGTCGTCGAGTTCGATCCGCTCATCCACTTCCCGCTGTTTCATTGCCGCCAGCAACAGGCGGATGGCGCCCAAGCGTGCCGAGTCTTTGGCGCGCATGGCGTTTTTCATGTCTTCAGTGATTTGTTGCTTGAGGGACATGGCGGTATCTCGCGGCGGGAAGAAAAACAAACGAGCCTGAACAATCAGGCTCGTGTAAACGAAGAGAAAGCCTCGCTCAGTACATTTTGGGCGGCAGGGTCTGGCTGCGCAGGCGCTTGTGTTGGCGCTTCACGGCGGCGGCCAGTTTGCGCTTGCGCTCCTGGGTGGGTTTTTCGTAGAACTCACGCGCGCGCAACTCGGTCAGCAGACCTATTTTTTCGATGGTGCGCTTGAAACGGCGCATGGCAACTTCAAAAGGCTCATTTTCTTTAAGGCGAACGCTCGGCATCTGTGGTGTTCCTGGTTGCGGGGAGGGGCAAAAAAAGATGCGGGATTCTATATCAAGCGCTTCCGAGGTTTCAATAGAATTGCCTGCTTGATTTCAGATGGACTTCCCATGCTCGTCCTTGGCGTCGAATCTTCCTGCGATGAAACCGGCCTGGCCCTGTTCGATACCGGGCGTGGCCTGCTTGCGCAAGCCGTGCACAGCCAGGTGGCCATGCATGCCGAATACGGCGGGGTGGTGCCGGAACTGGCTTCGCGCGATCACATCCGGCGGGTGATTCCACTCACCCGCCGGGTGTTGGCCGAGGCTGGCCTGGCCTTGGGTGATCTTGACGCCATCGCCTACACGCAGGGGCCTGGTCTGGCGGGTGCCCTGCTGGTGGGGGCGAGTTTCGCCAATGCGCTGGCCTTGGCGCTGGGTATTCCGGCAATCGCCGTGCATCACCTCGAAGGCCATCTGCTCTCCCCGCTGCTGGCGACGCCGAGTCCGGATTTTCCTTTCGTCGCATTGCTGGTTTCAGGGGGGCACACCCAGTTGATGCGGGTGGATGGCGTTGGCTGCTACCAGCTCCTCGGCGAGACCGTGGACGACGCCGCCGGCGAGGCGTTCGACAAGACCGCGCAGTTGTTGGGACTCGCCTACCCTGGTGGCCCGGCGCTGGAAAAACTGGCGGAAGGCGGCGAGCCCTATCGCTACAAACTGCCGCGGCCAATGCTGCATTCCGGCGATCTGGATTTCAGCTTTTCCGGCCTCAAGACCGCGGTACTGATGCTGGCGCGCAAGGAAGGCGAGTCCGCGCGGGGTCACCTCGCCGCCGGTTTCCAGGCCGCCGTCGTCGATGTGTTGGCCGGCAAGAGCCTGAAAGCGCTGCGCGAGACCGGTTTGCGGCGTCTGGTGGTGGCGGGCGGTGTTGGCGCCAATCATGCTTTGCGCGCTCGCCTCGATGCGGAAGCGAAACAACAGGGTTTCGCGGTGTTCTATCCGCCCCCGGCGTTGTGCACCGACAACGGCGCCATGATTGCCTACGCCGGGGCGCGGCGGCGGGTGCACGGAATCCCGGCCGACGGGCGGTTCACGGTGCGGCCGAGGTGGGAGTTGGCGGAATTGGCGGCGCCGAGGTAGGGCGGATGCCCGAAGGGCGATCCGCCAGCGTAATGTTTGTCGGAACCGCCTTCGGCGTTCCAGTTCCAACCTACGGATTCAGAATCGGCTGCCCGATCAGGCGCAGTGCCTCATGCGGGAACATCAGCGCCAGGGACAGCAAGCCGAGGATGGCGAGCACGACCAGGGTGGAGAAGATGCTGGCTGGGCGCAGCCAGCCCCAGTAGCGGGCAGCCAGGAACACCAGGTCCTTCTTGTGCTCGGTCATGCGCAGCCAGCCGCGCAGCAGCGATGCCACCAGCCAGACGCCATAGCCGCCGGCGAGCGAGGCTAGTACCACACGGAACACCGTGAGCAGATCCCACTCGCGCACGCCCTTATAGAACAGCGAGATGGCGCCCACGCTCAAGGCCGCCGCGGTAGCCAGCACAATGTTGATCAGCAGGCGGCGGCGTTCGCGCGCCAGATCTTGCTGCCGCTTGATGAAGAAGTCGTCGATTTCGGTTTTGAAATACTCGGTTTTTTCCTCGACCAGGCTGGTGATTTCCCGCCGCATCAGGGCGATACGCTGATCCAGCACGTCGGAAAGCCGCACGGCGGCGTAATCCACCAGTTCGTGCACGTCGTCCTTGGTGAACTGGCGCTGGCTGTGCAGTTCCAGGGAAATTTTGTCGAGCTTCTGGTCGATCGCCTGGCTGGCGTTGTCCACCACCTGCCCCATCCGTTCCCCGGCCCGGTCGACGGCCGCCTCGGAGGCGGCGATCAGGCTTTCGCGGGCGTAGTCGATGGTTTTCTCGAACATGGTCATCTCTTTTTGAAGGCCCGATTTTTGAAAGCCCTTTCCTCGCCGGAGAGGAGCTTGCGGATATTGCCGTGATGGCGCGCCAGCACCAGGCCGCAGAGCAGGGCGAGGAGGCCAATTTTGGGGCCACTTTCCGGGCCGCCATCGAGCAGCAGCCAACCATAGAACGGTGCCAGGGTGGCGGCAACCAGGGCGGACAGCGAGGAGATGCGGGTGAGGGTGAACATGATGGCCCAGGTTGCCAGGGTCAGCCCACCCAGGCGGGCATCCAGCGCCAGCAGGACGCCCAGCGCGGTGGCCACGCCCTTGCCGCCCTTGAAGCCGAAGAACACGGGAAATAGATGCCCCAGGAAAGCGGCAAGCGCGGCCAGGTAGGGCGTATAGGCGGGCAAGCCCCAGGACAGGGTTGCCCACTGCGCCAGCTTGACCGCGGCATAACCCTTGAGCGCGTCGCCCAACAAGGTGAGGACGGCGGCGGATTTTTTCCCGGTGCGCAGCATGTTGGTGGCGCCGGGGTTGCCGGAACCGTGGCTGCGTGGATCGGGTAGGCCATAGGCGCGCGCGACCACGATCGCGAAGGAGACCGAGCCGAGGAGGTAGCAGGCGACAAGAATCAGCGTGAGTTCAGGTGGTTGCGCGGTCATTTGCGTAAAATGCGCGTTCGTTTTTGTGAATAGCGGCCGGGGGTTGGATGGACATACTGTTTCTGCGGGATTTCCGCCTGGAGCTGATTATCGGGCTCTACGAATGGGAGCGCAAAGCGCCGCAGTCGGTAATGATCGACCTGGAGATCGGCCTCTACGACCACAAGGCGGGACACACCGACCAGATCGGCGACACCATCCACTATGGCCAGGTGGCCGAGCGTATCCGTGACAGCGTGGCCGCGCGCGAAATCCGTCTGGTGGAAACCCTGGGAGAACACATCGCGGAGATCGTGCGTAGCGAGTTCGGCGCACCCTGGGTAAAAGTCACCGTGCGCAAGCTCGCCATCCTGCGTGGGGTGAAGGAACTCGGCATCATCGTCGAGCGCGGTTCGCGATTGTAAAACTGTAGCGCCGGCATCTTGCCGGCGCTACACCAACCCGGTCGGCAAGCCGTCAATGCTTCGCGCGTTCTTCTCACGGCGATATTCGGCCATGCCGTCTTCGCCTTTCTTGCGTGCCCATTCCGATAATGTGCCGCGTTCACCGGCATAGCCCATCAGCGGCACCCCGGCGCCGCATGAGGTCTGCGCCGACGCCACCCGCAACAGGACGATCTGGCGCGCGCCGGGATGTTCCGGAAACAGCGCCCGCAATTCCCCCCAGCGCGGGTCGCGCGGCGGAATGCCCTCGCCCTGGCCATAGATGCGCAGGAGCAGGGCGTCGGCGGCGAAGCTACAGAACATCAGGGTCATGCGCGGGTCCGCGCGCAGGTGGGCGGCGGTTTCCGCGCTGCTGCCGGTGAGGTCGAGATAGGCCAGGGTGTGTTCATCCAGCACGCGCAAGCTGTCCAGGCCCTTGGGCGAGAGGTTGATGCGGGCGCCCGGTGCCGCGGTGGCCACGAAGAAGACTTTCTGTTTGCCGATGAACGCCGCCAGTTCCGGCGTCAGTGCCGCGTAAAATTTTGCCATTTCGCTTCCTTAGGGGCTGTCCATGTTATTCATGGACAGCCCCTCAAGCAAACCAAGGCGAACCGTGCCAGCCCATTGCGGCGGATGAATTCCCGCACCGACTGGCGCGCAGCGGCGAGCGTGGGTGCCTGAGCGGGTTACTCATGCGCGCCCCAGGGCCGCATCAATTCGTGCGCGATGCCCAAGTGATCGAGGATGCGCGCGACGATGAAATCCACCACCTGTGCCACGCTTTCAGGGCGATGGTAGAAGCCGGGGTTGGCGGCAAGAATCGTGGCGCCGGCTTCGGCCAGGGCGGTCATGTTGCGCAGATGAATGAGGGAGAACGGGGTTTCGCGCGGCACCAGGAGCAATGGCCGCTTCTCCTTGAGCATCACGTCGGCGGCGCGTGCGATCAGATTGTCGGCGAGGCCGTGGGCGATCGCCGCCAGCGTGCCCATGGTGCACGGGCAGACCACCATCGCGGTGGCCGGATTGGAGCCGGAAGCGGCGGGCGCGAACCACTCCTCCTTGCCGTAGGCCGTGAGGTGGCCATGGTGGCCTGCGAAGCGACGGTCGAAGAAAGCGGCTACCTCGCCGTTGCCGGTGGGAAGCCGCAGATCGAGCTCGTGCTGGGCGACGATGCGCGCGGCCTGCGAGATCAAGAGATCAACCTGGCAGCCTGCGTGCAGCAGGCATTCCAGCAAGCGCAGGCCGTAAGCCATGCCGGAGGCGCCGGTGAGGGCGAGGGTGATGCGTTTCATGGCGTGCTCTCTTGAGTGTGCAACAGATGATCCGCCGCAAACCCGTTCACCAGGCCGGTGATCCAGGCGGCGGAAAGGAACAGCGGCAGCAGGCCGAGAATGCTGGCCCCCGGCAGTAGCCAGGCATCCACCACCAGCAATTGCGCTGCGATGTGGGCAAAAGCGGCCAGCACGGACAAACCGATCGGGCCGAACCAGCGTGCCGGTAGGCGAATCATCAAGGCCAGCAGCAGTAGGCTGGCGATTCCGCCGGACAGGCTCAACACGAAAGCCGGAGTGAGAAACTGGCCCAGCGCCAGTGCCCCGGCGACGATGCGCAGGCCCGCCACCCAGGCGGCGGTGCGCCAGCCGTAGCGATACAACACCACCAGGGTGACGATATTGGCGAGGCCGGGTTTGACCCCGGGAAGCGGCAGTGGAATCGCCGCTTCGGCCAGGGTCAGGCCAATGGCCGCCGCGGCCAGCGCGGCCACCCGGCGATCTTCAAGCGTGGCATGGAGTTCGAGTTGCATGGCGCCATGTTATTCATTAACGAGCCCTGAACGGGTGGGGTTTCCAGCGTCGCGCCGGTAGGCTTCAGTAATTGAGCGTGTCGTAACCCGCCGCGGCGTTTTCCACGCTGACCCGGTTGGGCAGGCAGATGGCGGCCCCGCCCGGCGCTATCCAGCCTTGCCGGACACAGAGTTGGCGTGGGCTGGGGTCGCGGGCGACACGCACGCGGCCATCGCGGATTTCGATCCGGCTGATGCCCAGCGGCCCGTTGATTTCGATCTGGCGATTCAGGCGCAGGCTGGTCTCGATCGCCACCTTGCCATCGAGGCGCACGATGACGCGCCCCTCCAGGCTGTCCGCCTGGCGCAGCCACAACCCAATGGCCAGGGTGAGCCCCGCGAACAGAATCAGCCAGTCGCCGGGGCGGGCGCGCCCCACTTCAGGAAAGCTCCCGATGCCGGATCAGCACCTGCTGGGACTCGCGGAAAGTGTCAGCCAGGGCCTCCGCGAAATACACGGAGCGGTGCTGGCCGCCGGTGCAGCCGAGGCCCACGGTGAAATAGCTGCGGTTGTCCTTGATGTAGGATGGCAGCCATTTGGCGACGAAGGCACGGATATCTTTCAGCATGTCCGCCACCGGTTCCTGGGCTTGCAGGAAAGCGATGACCGGCGCGTCGCGGCCAGTCAGCGGTTTCAGCGTGGGGTCGTAATGCGGATTGGGTAGGCAACGCACGTCGAACACCAGGTCGGCGTCCATCGGGATGCCATGCTTGAAGCCGAACGATTCGAACACCAGGGTGAAGCCGGCGCTGTGCAGGCCGAGGAAGTCCTTGATCCAGTCGCGCAGGGTGTTGGCGGAGAGGTCGCTGGTATCCATCAGATGGGCGTTAGCGGAAATCCGCGCCAGCATCTCACGTTCTTGGCGGATGCATTCCTCCAGCGAGCGTTCACCGGTATTCAAGGGATGGCGCCGCCGGGTTTCCGAGAAACGCTTGACCAGCGTGTCGTCCTTGGCGGTGAGAAAAATGACTCGCAGATCGACCTTGCCGCGCAAACGCTCCAGTTCGTCCGGCAGCCCGACCAGGCTACCGCCGCTGCGCGAGTCGATACTCAAGGCGGCATCCTGAATGCCCAACAGCCGCAGATATTCCACCGCCTCCGGCAACAGCGCGGCGGGCAGGTTATCGACGCAATAGAAATTTGCGTCTTCCATCGCTTTGAGGGCGACGCTCTTGCCGGACCCGGACAGTCCGCTGACGACAACGACTCGCATATATCGAAAGTAATATTGTTGAGAGAGGCCGGATTATCCGGATATTGCTTGTTTCATGGGGTAGTGCGATTGACGGGTTTTTGTTTCCCCCGGCCGGGGGAACGCGCGCCAGGCGATTTTCGATAAAGCGCAAGGGTTGCCCTGGCCTGTTCCCATACCCGCTCGCGCAGCGCATCCGGCCCCAGCACTTCGCAATCCGGGCCGTATTTCAGGATGTCCATGATCAGTTCCCGATCATCACTATAGGGGAGTTCCAGGAGATAGGCGCCATCCCGATCCAGGTGCCCTTTCTGCTTCGGGTGCCACTGCTCGCTTGCCACCCAGCGCGCTCGCTCCGGGCTGAAGCGGAGCTTGGCCCATTGCACCTGGGTTCCAGAAAAAATGCCATAGCCGGCGCCAAGCTTCTTGTTCAGCGTTTTTTCGGCGAGGTCGCGGGCGGGCTTTTCCAGAATCTCCGCGCGTTCGATGGCGTCCACGGAAAAGTTGCGCAGGCCGCGGCGCAAGTGGCACCAGGCATCCAGGTGCCAGTTCCCGCGGTAGTGCACCAGGCGTTGCGGCGAGACTTCGCGTTCACTGACTTCATTGCTGCCGCGCGCGTGGTAGGTAATCAGCAGTCGCTTGCGGCGCAGCAGGGCGGAGCCGATGCGTTCGAATTGGGCGAGATCCAGGCTTCGCGCCGCCGCGCCGATGATCCGTACTCGCTTGCGTACTTCCTCGGCGCTGTCGTCGGCCGTGCCCATGAGGCCATTCAGGCGGGCCATCAGCGGCTGCACCTGCGGACCCAGGAGGCCGCCCTGATCGAGGCTGGCGAGCAGGTGCTGCATAGTCAGCAGGGCGTGGATTTCCTGAGCGTTAAACCACAGGCCGGGCAGCGCGAACTGCCTGCCGGCGCGCGCTGTGCCTTGCCCGGCATAGCGATAGCCGCGTGCCGCGCGGTCCCAGACGATGGGAGCGTTGAGGCGGTCGCGCAGGTAGAGCAGGTCGCGCTTGAGGGTGGCGCGCGAGACTTCCAGCGCGGACTGCAACGCTTCGAACGGCACCACGCGGCGTTCGGCGAGAAGCTGGTCGATCTTGTAGAAGCGTTCCGTGCGATCCATGCGTGAACCCTTGGCGAAGAATGGATGGGTGGCGAGAGTATGCCTCATGCCCGCCGAAAAGCCGCTGCCGCCTTGCCGCCAGCGACTTTATAACAGGCTCATCTGGTGAGCCTCGTGGCGTGCATCATGTCGCCATCTTGATGGTTTCGGAGATTGACATGAATGCAACCGATTGGACCGCCCGCCTTTCCACCCTGATCTACCCCGTGATGATCGTGGCCGGCGCGGCCTGGGGCGCGACTGGGCAATGGGCTACGGGGCTGGTGGCGCTGGTCGTGGCGGCGGTGATGCTGGGGGCGGCTTGGAGGTAGGGCGGATGGCCGGCAGGCCGATCCGCCATGCCGGGGCGTAATTCGGCGGAACCGCTGTCGCGTTCCGCCCTACACCTGGAACTGATTCACCATGCCTTCCAGCTCCCGCGCCAGGGCGGCGAGCTGCTCGCTGGCGCCGTGGGTATCGTGGGCATGGCTGGAGGCTTCGCGGGCGACGGCGCCGATGTCGCCGAGTTTCTGGTTGATGCTGTCCGCCGCGCTGCTCTGTTCTTTTGAACTGGACGCGATCTGGGCATTCATGCGGGTGATGACACTCACCGAACCGGAAATGGTGGTGAGTGCCGCCGCGCTTTCCTGGACGCTCTTCACGCTGGAGTCGGTCTTCTGTTCCGCGCTCTGGATGGCGCCCACGGCTTCCTTGGCGCGATCCTGAACCATGACGATGATGCTCTCGATGTCTTCGGTGGCGGATTGGGTGCGTTGCGCCAGGGTGCGCACTTCGTCGGCGACCACGGCGAAACCGCGCCCCTGTTCGCCGGCACGAGCGGCTTCGATGGCGGCGTTTAGGGCGAGCAGGTTGGTTTGCTCGGTGATCACGCGGATCAGGCCGATCACCCGGCCAATGTCGCGGCTATCGGTATCCAGACGCTGGATGACGTTTACCGCCTGTTTCAGTTGATCGGACATGGCGGAGATGGCGCCGAGGGCGCAGGTGGAGGTTTTCGTCCCTTCCTTCGCATCGTTGTCGGCTTGGCGGGCCGCGTCGGCCGCTGCCTGGGTTGTTATGCGCCACTTCCTGCACACTGCCGGCGAGTTGGGTCAGTGTGGCGACCAGTTGTTCGGTATCAACAAGTTGCTTGTCGACACCGGCCTGGGTGCGGGTAGTGACCATGACCAGATGGCTGGCCACCTGGCTGAGATGATGGGTGGCACCGCCGACCTGACGGATGATGTCGGCGAAGCGCTCCATCATGGTGTTGAAGGCGTGCGCCGCACAGGCGATTTCATCCCTGCCGTCCACGGGAATACGCAGGTTCAGATCGGATTCCTGTTCCACCCGCGTCATCAGCGCCGTCAGGCGGTTGATCGGCGCCGCCACGGTGCGGCGCAGGGCCAGGATGAGCAGCGCCATGCCGAAGAAGAACAGCACACCATGGATGCCCAGGCTGATCAGTCCCGCGTTGCGGATGCGCACATCCACCGGCGCCAGATCGTAGCTGATACGGACAGCGCCCAGGACGGTGCCGGTGGGTACGCTGTGGCAACCCATACAGTCGACGCCCCGGGTTTTCTCGCTCGCCCGGAACGGCCGCACCAGGGTGAGCCGGCGCCCTTGTGGGGTTTCTTCGATACGCGCGGTTTCCTTGCCTTTCAAGGCATCGCGATCGAGGTCGTCAGCGGCCATTTCCCTGGCGTCGGCCGGCCCATACTGGCCGATTACGGCGTCGCTCCGGATCACGCGCGCTTCCAGGACATTGGGCTGCTGTTTGATCTGCAGCGGCAGTTCATCGCGCGTCGCCATGGCGCCGGTCAGCATCAGCTTGTTCAGGCCATCGAAATAGGTGTCCGCAACACCACCTACCTGGTTGCCGACGAATTCCTCCGCCAGATTTTTCTGCGCGAAGTGGGCGTGTATCTGCGATGCGGTGAGGATGACCAGAAACAGGCCCGCCGCGAAGGCGAGGATTCTGGAAGTAATGGTGCCGGTGCAGAAAGCGATCGACTTCGAGGGCGTCTCCGTCTTTTTTGTATAGGGATTCGCCGCCTTATCGACAGCGGGGAACGAAACTTGAGCGCGCTGCACTTAGGCCAACCTGTTCATCTCACCGGGCGATTTCCGCCCAGCGTTTTGCCAGTCGCTTCACCGACACCGGTTCCGGCGTCTTCAGTTCCTGGGCGTACAGGGAGACGCGCAGTTCTTCCAGTTGCCAGCGGAAAGTCTCCAACGCCGGGTCGTCCTGGCCTTGCGCTTTCAGGCGTTCCACGCGGGAACGCCAGGCCGTGAGCAGCGGGGCTATTTCGCGTTGTGCGGTGCTGTCGCGCGCGGGCTGATTGGGGAGCTTGGCCAGGCGTAGTTCCATGGCCTTGAGATAGCGCGGCAGGTGGGCCAGGCGCTCGCCGGGGTGGGCCGTGAGAAAGCCGGGAAACACCAGGGCGTCGAGTTGTTCGCGCAGGTCGGTCACGGCGCTTTTCCAGGCGGCGGGGGCCTTGGCCAGTGCCTGGCTGAGACGGTACGCGGCGGCGAGGCAGTCCGTCGCCGTGGTCGCCAGGCGGGTGCTGGTTTCCGACAGGCGCGGGCGGACGGCTTGCGCGGCTTCGGCAAACGCGGCCTGGCCGCGGATGTCGGCGACCTCTCGAAGGCCAAACAAGGCGGCGGCCAGCAGGTCGCGGGTAAGGCCAAGACAGGAGACGCCCTTGAACAACAGGGCGTATTGCAGGCAGGCAGGTTTAAGGCGCACGGCCAGGTCGCGCTCGCCCTGTTTCAGCAGGTCGGGGAAGCCCAGCCAGAGCAGGCGGGCCACGCCCAGGCGGTGCGCGGCGCGGGCTGCGTCGGGATGGTCGAACAGGCGCAGATTGACCTGGCCCTCCACGCATTGCAGCGCAGGGAAGGCGGCGACGATTTGGCCACCAACGCGACCGCCGCTGTTGACCGTGGCGGTTTCCGGCAGGTCGCCGAAGTCCCATTTCGTGATCTGGTCGCGCTGGAACTGGCCGGTGATTTGGCCAACTGCGCGCGCCAGTTCCTCGCTGGCGGCGCTGCCTAGTTGCTGGCGCAGGGCCGCGAGATCGCGGCCTTCGGCCAGGGTCTTGCCGGCTTCGTCCTGCACCCGGAAATTCATGGCCAGGTGGGCAGCGAGGGCTTCCGGGCGCCAGGCGTCGCGCGGGATGAGCTGGCCGGTGGATTTGGACAGGAAGGCGGCGAGGGCGTCGGTCAGTGACGCCAGGCGCGCGGTATCGGCGGTGTTGGTCGCCAAGGCTGCCGCCGCCGCCCGGGCGTACTCCGGCACCGGCACGAAGGCGCGGCGGATGGATTGCGGCAGGCTCTTGATCAGGGCGGTGATTTTTTCTTCCAGGAGGCCGGGCACCAGCCATTCGCAGCGCGCCGGGGAAATCTGGTTGAGCGCGGCGAGCGGGACGATCAGGGTGACGCCGTCGTCTTCCGTGCCGGGGTCGAAGCGGTAGGCGAGCGGGTAGCGGGCGCTGTTGAGGTCGATCTCGGGCGGAAATTCCTGCTCTTGGGAATCGTGATCGTCGGCCAGCAGCGTCGCGCGTTCCAGGTAGAGCAGGCGCGGCTGGGCTTGCTCCGCGTCGCGCCGCCAGCGGTCGAAGGCCGCGCCGTTGTGGATGCCTGGTGGCACACGTGCGTCGAAGAATTCGTACAGGCGATGCTCATCCACCACCAAGCGGGCATTGCGGGCGCGCTGGGCGAGGTCGTCGATTTCTTCGAGCAGGCGGCGGTTGTGTTCGAACCAGGGCGCGCGGGTCTCAAATTCGCCCGCGACCAGGGCGCCTCTGATGAACAGCTCGCGCGACAGCACCGGGTCGATCGGGCCGTAATGCACGCGGCGGCCATTCACCACCGGCAAGCCGTACAAGGTGGCGCGCATGGACGCCGCCACCTGCGCCGGTTTCTTGGCCCAGTGCGGGTCGGAGTAGGAAACTTTCAGCAAATGCCGGGCGGCGAGTTCGATCCACTCCGGCTCAATCTTCGCCACCATGCGGGCATAGACCCGCTTGGTTTCCACGATCTCGGCGGCGAGCAGCCACTTCGGCTTTTTTTTCACCCCGGAGCCGGGAAATATCCAGAACTTCATGTCGCGCGCGCCGAGATAGGCGCCGTCCTCGGTGAGCATTCCGAGGTTGCCGAGGAGGCCGGGCAGGAGGGCTTGGTGCAGGGCGGCGTAAGGTAGCGCCGGCGCCTCCGCCGGCGAGGCGCCAGCGCTACGTGGCGGCTCCGGCTCTCCCACCTGCCAGCCCAGTTCCTTCACCTGGGTGGCCAGTTGTGCATACAAGTCATGCCATTCCCGCACCCGGTTGGGCGAAAGGAAGTCGGCTTTCAAGGCGTCGCGGAATTTCTTCTGCGATTTGCGGTGGACGCTGAGTTGGTCGATGTGTGTCCAGAGATTGAGCAGACTGATGAAATCGGAATCGGGGTCAATGAAGCGGCGGTGCTTCTGGTCGGCGGCTTCCTGCTGCTCCAGCGGCCGCTCGCGCGGATCCTGGACCGAGAGGAAGGCGGCGATGACCAGCACCTCATGCAGGCAGCCGCGATCCTTCGCGGCGATCAACATGCGGCCGATGCGTGGGTCCAGCGGCAGGTGGGCGAGCTGTTTGCCAATACTGGAAAGCCGCCCGCGCTCGTCCAGGGCGCCGAGTTCGCCCAGGAGTTGCTGGCCGTCGCGGATGCGTTTGCCCTCGGGGGCATCGAGGAAGGGAAACACCTCGATGTCCGGCAAGCGCAGCGACTTCATCCGCAGGATGACCCCGGCCAGCGAGGAGCGCAGCAGTTCCGGGGTGGTGTATTTCGGCCGGGAAAGGAAATCGGCTTCGCCATAGAGGCGAATGCAGATGCCTGCCGCCACCCGCCCGCAACGCCCGGCGCGCTGGTTGGCGGAAGACTGCGCCACCTTTTCCACCTTGAGCTGTTCGATCTTGTTGCGGATGGAATAGCGCTTCACCCGCGCCAGGCCGGCATCCACCACATAACGAATGCCCGGCACGGTGAGCGAGGTTTCCGCCACGTTGGTGGCGAGCACGATGCGGCGGCCACCGTGGGAGGAGAAAACCCGTTCTTGATCGGCCACCGACAGGCGCGCGAACAGCGGCAGGATTTCGGTCTGCGGCGGATGGTGCTTGCGCAGCGCCTCGTGGGCGTCGCGGATCTCCCGCTCGCCCGGCAGGAACACCAGGATGTCGCCGGGGCCGGCGGCGGCGAGTTCGTCGACGGCATGGATCAGGGCGAGGTCGAAGTCGGGTTCTTCTTCCTTCGCCGGAGCGCCGACGCCCCCTTCCGCTGCGCGCTCCGTTGCGCGGTAGCGCAGCTCCACCGGATAAGTCCGCCCCGACACCTCCACCACCGGCGCGCCGTCGAAGAAGGCGGAGAAGCGGTCAGCCTCGATGGTCGCGGAAGACAGGATCAGCTTCAGGTCGGGGCGGCGGGGCAGCAGGGTCTTCAGGTAGCCCAACAGAAAGTCGATGTTCAGGCTGCGCTCGTGCGCCTCGTCGAGAATCAGGGTGTCGTAGGCGCGGAAGTCAGGGTCGGACTGGGTTTCCGCCAGCAGAATGCCGTCGGTCATCACCTTGATCCGGCTCTCCTTTGAAACCTGATCGGTGAAGCGTACCTGCCAGCCGACCAGGCCGCCAAGGCGAGATTTCGTTTCCTCGGCGATGCGCGCCGCCACGCTCTTGGCGGCGATTCGGCGCGGTTGCGTCATCCCCACCAGGCCGCCGATATTGCCAACCCCGTGGCCAACTCCGCCGCGCCCGGCGGCGAGCGCGATCTTGGGCAACTGCGTAGTTTTGCCGGAACCGGTCTCGCCGCAGACAATGATCACCGGGTGCGCGAGCAGGGCGGCGGCGATGTCGGCGCGGCGGGCGGAAACCGGCAAGGCTTCCGGAAACTCCAGGTGGGGTAGGCTAACGGTCATGGCGGCCAGGAACCACCCTGGTTGATGAAACCGGTCGCACTTGTAGCGCCGGCTTCCAGCCGGCGTCTTTCTGATCAGGCCCACGAAGCCGGCTGGCCCTAAAGGATACCGTCCCCGCGGGACATAAAGCCGGCGCTACAGGAGGGACGTGAGCTTGTTTCACGTTAAGAGGGATGGAAAGTGAGGGTTCAGACATGGGGCGGCGAAATTAGCATGAGAGGCTGGCTGTTGTGCGGGATGTTGTTGTTATCGGTGCAGGCCGCGTTGGCGGAGGCGTTGCGCATCGACGCTCTACACCTGTCGCCGGATGCCGGCTGGCGGCGAGGCGATCCGGCGCAGGAAAAGGAGGACGGCGTTTATCTGCTGGAGTGGCCGGCTCTCCAGGGCGTCGCTCTGCAAGTCGCGCTGCCGCGCGAGTCCACGCCACTCAAGGCCGACGCGGCGGCGTTCCACGCCAATCTGCGCAAAAAATGGGGCGCTCAGTACGGCCGCGGCGCGGAAATCGGCGGGCTCGACATCGCCGGCGTGCGCTGGCTGGTCTGCCGGCGCCCGGCCAATGACGGCGGCGCGATCGTGTTCCAACTTGCCAGCGTGCATGAGGGGCGCGCCTACAGCCTGCTCGCCTTCGCCTCGCCGCAAGCGGCCGGGCTGCCCAAGCCGATCTACGACCTTCTCGCCGGGGCGGATTTCGGCCCGCAAGCGAGGCATTGGATCAGCACCCGCGTGGTGGCCGCACAACCTGGCCGTGAAGCCCTGGAAGCCCTGGTTCAGGCGGATGTGGAGCACCTCGGCGAGAACGGCATGATGACCGGCTATGGCTTCGACTACTTACGGCTTGCAGACACCGCCACCCATGCGGGAAGGGGCCTGGCGTGGTTCATGGAAGGCTTCAAGTGGCGGCGGGCGGCTGGGCGCGACGAACGCCTGCCGCTCAGCCTGCGTGGCCATCTGGAGGCGAGGGTGCCGGCTCGGGTAGAGGGGGCGCTTGCCGCCGTAAGCATTGCGCTGCAAGTCACTGCGGAATCCAGCACGGGGGTCGAAGCCGACGTCAGCCTGCTGGATTTGTGCGCGCCCGCCGCCGAGCTCGACTCCGCGCTGGCCCGTCTCGAACAAGGCGCTCGCGCGCCCCTGGAACGACTGGCGCGCGAGCGCCCGGCAAGCTGTCCCGCATTGCCCGTCGCGGCGCAGCCCAAGGGATTGCTCGCGCAGCTTGGCCAGGGCGTGGCGCAAACCCTGGAATTTTCCTTTCCTCCCGCACTGCCGCTGGCGGCGGGCCTGTCCAGAGTCCAGATAGTCGCCGTGCGACCCCGCCTGGTTGGCAACGAAGACGCGTTGGGGCAGAACTTGTTGCGGCAGTTGGGGTTGTATTTCGTCTACGCGCCGTAGGAGGCCTGCTTGTGGGCCGAACAAGGCGTGCGGGCTGCCGGCTTGGGGTGTAAACCCGCTTCAGCACTGGCTTCTCGCCATCTTTTAAGGGTGTCAAGTGCGACTTGTGTCCACAGTTGCAACATCTTTGTCAGAAAGCGTGCGTATCTCCATGATGTTGTTGGATGTTTTTGTAACCCATTGATTTTTAATAGTTGGGTGCCTGCCTAAAAAGTAGTCGCCAGACACAAGCGACCGATGGGCGGGGCAGCCAAGCGACTTGTCCCGTGTTTGTGCACAGAGTTATCCACAGAAACTGTGGACTTCTCGACATCCCCGCCACCGTGGCCCCGGCCAGGAGCGCCGGCATTTCGCCCGCTACAATGCGTGCCCCTCGCAAGTCGAAGCCCAAGCCGCCCCAACATCGACTTGGCCCCCGCGGGGTAGGGGATTTATCAGGCGGCTCATCCCGTCAGGGCGAACCGCTGCTGTGCTTTGGATCCTACGTTGTGATTATTTCTCTCGACCTGCCTTATCCCGACGACTGCGCGCGCCTGTTCGCCCCTTTGGCGCGGCAGCCCTGGGCGCATTGGCTGGACAGCGCCTGGCCGGCCTGCCGGGCTGGTCGCCACGACATCATCACCGCGTGGCCGCGTGCCACCTTGGTCACGCGTGGGCTGGAAACCCGCATCGAGTCCATGGATGGCCACTTCAAGCTGAGCCGGGCGTGCCCCCTGCAATTGCTGCGCGCGCAACTGGGCCCGCAAGTGGATGCGGCGGTGGCGCCCTTCGCCGGCGGCGCTCTGGGTTACTTCGCTTACGACCTGGCGCGGCGCCTGCATCGCCTGCCGAGCCTGGCCAGCAATGCTGAAGGCCTGCCGGAAATGGCGGTGGGGATTTACGACGGCGCGTTGGTAGTTGACCACTTTGATCGCACCTGCCGGCTCTGGGCGAGTGACGATACTGTCGGGCGGGCATGGGCGGACCGCTTTCTGGCCAGCTTACGGGGGGCGCCGGCCGCGCCGGATTTCGCCCTTACCGGCGAGATCGACTCCAGCCTCAGCCCCGAGGCTTATCGGCGGGCTTTCGCCCAGGTGCGGAACTACATCCGGGAGGGCGATTGCTACCAGGTCAACCTGGCCTTGCGCTTCGCCGCCCCCTGCCGCGGCCATCCCTGGCCGCTTTACCTGGCGCTGCGCGCGCGCAATCCGGCGCCGTTTTCGGCCTGGCTCAACTTTCCCTTCGGCCAGGTGCTGTCCTCCTCGCCGGAACGCTTTCTCTCGGTGCGGGGCGGTCTGGTTGAAACCCGGCCGATCAAGGGAACCCGGCCACGCAGCGAAGACCCAGGCGAAGACGCCCGGCGTAAGGCTGAACTTTTCAGCAGCGCGAAAGACCGCGCGGAAAACCTGATGATCGTGGACCTGCTGCGCAATGACCTGGGCCAGGTCTGCGTTCCTGGCAGCGTCACCGTGCCCAGCCTGTTCGCCGTGGAAAGTTTTGCCACCGTGCATCATCTGGTCAGCACCGTGCGGGGCCGCTTGCGTCCGGGCAAGACCGCCCTCGATCAACTGGCGGCGGCCTTTCCCGGCGGCTCGATCACGGGCGCTCCAAAACTGCGCGCCATGCAGATCATCGAGGAACTGGAAGCGGAACGGCGCGGCATCTATTGTGGCGCCATCGGTTATCTCGGCCACGATGGTGGCATGGATAGCAACCTCGCCATTCGCACCCTCACCCGCGCCGACAACCATCTGCGTTTCTGGGCCGGCGGCGGCCTGGTGGCGGATTCCGACGCCGCGGCCGAATACCAGGAATGCCAGGACAAAGCTCGCGCGTTGCAGGAGGTGCTGGCGGGGTTTCGGTAACCACATCCTACGATCCTGCTGGAGGCCTTCCGCCCCGTTTGTAATTTAATGATTTGGTGGTATGTTTCCCCGCTTTCTTTATCGACGCTGAGCGGCGGCCGAGGCTGCCGCAACTGTTTTTCAGCGCATGGAAAGCCAAGAAATGTCCGATTACCTGATGCAAACCTATGCTCGCCAGCCGGTGGCGTTTGACCGTGGTGAAGGGGTCTGGCTGTTCGACGAGAACGGCGACCGCTATCTGGATGCCCTGGCCGGGGTGGCCGTCAGCGGCTTGGGCCATGCCCATCCGGTTCTGGCGCGAGCCTTGTGCGAGCAAGCCGGACGGCTGCTCCACACCTCCAATCTGTATCGGATTCCCCTCCAGGAACGCTTGGCCGAGCGCCTGTGCACCTTGTCCGGTCTGGAACGCGCTTTTTTCTGCAATTCCGGGGCCGAGGCCAATGAAGCGGCGATCAAGATCGCTCGCCTTTATGCCCACAACCGCGGCATCGAAAACCCGGCCATCGTGGTCATGGAAAAAAGCTTCCACGGCAGGACGATGGCCACTCTCTCGGCCACCGGCAACCGCAAGGTACAGGCGGGTTTCGAGCCGCTAGTGACCGGTTTCGTGCGTGTCCCCTTCGGCGATGCTGGGGCCGTCGCCGCTTTGGCCGAACATCACAAGAATATCGTTGCCGTGCTGGTGGAGCCGTATCAGGGCGAGGGCGGCGTGCAGGTTCCACAACTCGACTATCTGGCCCAACTGCGCCGTATCTGTGACGAAAACGCCTGGCTGCTGATGCTGGACGAAGTGCAGACCGGCATCGGCCGCACCGGCACCTGGTTCGCCTTCCAGCACACGGACATCAAGCCCGACGTGATGACCCTGGCCAAGGGCCTGGGCTCAGGCGTACCGATCGGGGCGTGTCTCGCGCGCGGCGTGGCGGCGGAAACCTTCGTGGCGGGCAAGCACGGTTCCACCTTCGGCGGCAATCCGCTAGCCTGCGTGGCGGCGCTCACCACCTTGCGGGTGATGGAAGACGACAAGTTGCTGGAAAACGCGGCGGCAGTCGGCGCCTTTATCCGCGCCGATCTGCTGCACCGCCTCGCCGGCCTCGCCGGTGTGCGCGAGGTGCGTGGCCAGGGACTGATGATCGGCATCGAACTCGATCGGCCCTGCGGCGACCTGGTGAAACAGGCGCTGGCGCGGAAACTGCTGATCAACGTCACCAATGAGTCGGTGGTGCGCCTGCTGCCACCGCTGATCCTGAAGCGCGAGGAAGCCGCTTTGCTCACGGAAAAACTGGCGGCGTTGATCAAGGCGTTCCTGGAGTAAGTTCCATGTCACCGGCACTGAAGCATTTCCTGCAATTCAAGGATTTTTCCCGCGACGAACTGGAACACCTGTTCGCCCGTACCCGCGTCATCAAGGATCGTTTCAAGCGCTATCAGCCCTACCATCCGCTGGCTGACCGCACCTTGGCGATGATCTTCGAGAAGAACTCGACCCGCACTCGCCTTTCCTTCGAGGCGGGCATGCACCAGTTGGGCGGTGCTGCGATCTACCTCAACACCCGCGACACCCAGTTGGGGCGTGGCGAGCCGGTGGAAGACGCGGCGGAAGTGATCTCGCGGATGGTGGACGTGGTGATGATCCGTACCTTCGAGCAGGACATCATCGAACGTTTCGCCGCCCATTCGCGGGTGCCGGTCATCAACGGCCTCACCAACGAATACCACCCCTGCCAGATCCTCGCCGACATCTACACCTTCATCGAACAGCGCGGCCCCATCCAGGGCAAGACCGTGGCCTGGATCGGCGACTCCAACAACATGTGCAATACCTGGCTGCAAGCCGCCGAGGTGCTGGACTTCAACGTCCACGTCTCCACCCCGCCCGGCTACGAAGTGGAAGCGGCCCGCGCCGGCCTGTTCACCACCACCCATTACGAAGAATTCGCCGATCCGATGGACGCCTGCCGTGGTGCCGATCTAGTGACCACCGACGTCTGGACCAGCATGGGCTTTGAAGCGGAATCCGCCTCCCGTATCAAGGCCTTCGCCGACTGGCAGGTGGATAGCGACATGATGCGGGTGGCCGCCGACGCTGCCCTGTTCATGCACTGCCTGCCCGCGCATCGCGGCGAGGAAGTGGAAGCCGCCGTCATCGACGGCCCGCAATCGGTGGTCTGGGACGAGGCGGAAAACCGGCTGCATACCCAGAAAGCGTTGCTGGAATATTTGCTGCGTGGGCGCGTCGAGGACTGACGCCTTGAACATGAGGAGGCCCGTGCCATGAAGCTGAAAGTCATCGTCCATAACGCCGAAGAAGGCAGTTATTGGGCCGAAGTCCCCACTCTTCCAGGATGCGCCACCCAGGGAGAGAATTTCGAGGAATTGCTTGCCAATCTCTGCGAGGCGGTGGAAGGCTGCCTGGCCGTGGATGTCAGCCAGATAGCCACGGAAGCGACGGACCGCGTCCTTGAAATCGCGGTATGAAATCAATCAGTGGCAAGTAACTTGCCCGTTTGCTGGAACGGCATGGCTGGCAGCTCATGCGGATCAACGGCAGCCATCATATTTACGGAAGATCGGGCAGCATGGCACGGTTGTCGGTGCCGATTCACGGCAATGAATTGCTGAAAACCGGCCTGCTCAGGCATTTACTCAAACTCGCGGATATTTCTGAAGATCAACTATGAGCGACATCAAAAAAGTAGTCCTCGCCTACTCCGGCGGCCTCGACACCTCGGTCATCCTGAAATGGCTGCAAGACACCTACCAATGCGAGGTGGTCACCTTCACCGCCGACCTCGGCCAGGGTGAGGAACTGGAACCCGCACGCGCCAAGGCGCTGCAATTCGGCATCAAGCCGGAACAGATTTACATCGACGACCTGCGCGAAGAATTTGTGCGCGATTTCGTCTTCCCGATGTTCCGCGCCAACACCGTCTACGAAGGCGAATACCTGCTCGGCACCTCCATCGCCCGGCCGCTGATCGCCAAGCGCCTGATCGAGATTGTCAACGCCACCGGCGCCGACGCCATCTGCCACGGCGCCACCGGCAAGGGCAACGACCAGGTGCGTTTCGAACTCGGCGCCTACGCGCTGAAACCGGACATCAAGGTCATCGCCCCCTGGCGCGAGTGGGATCTGCTTTCCCGCGAGAAGCTGCTCGCCTATGCGGAAAAGAACGGCATCCCGGTCGAGATGAAGCACAAGGCCGGCGGCTCGCCCTACTCGATGGACGCCAATTTGCTGCACATCTCCTACGAAGGCCGCCATCTGGAAGACCCCAACGCGGAAGCTGAAGAGGACATGTGGCGCTGGACCGTGTCGCCGGAAAAGGCGCCGGACCAGGCCGAATATCTGGAACTGGGATACGCGCGTGGCGACGTGGTCGCCATCGATGGTGTCGCCATGAAGGCCCATGAAGTGCTGGCGAAACTGAATGAACTGGGTGGCAAGCACGGCATCGGCCGCCTCGACCTGGTGGAAAACCGCTACGTCGGCATGAAGTCGCGCGGCTGCTACGAAACCCCCGGCGGCACGATTTTGTTGAAAGCCCATCGCGCCATCGAATCGATCACCCTCGACCGCGAAGTGGCGCACCTGAAAGACGACCTGATGCCGCGCTACGCCAGCCTGATCTACAACGGCTACTGGTGGGCGCCGGAACGCCGCGCCCTGCAAACGCTGATCGACCACACCCAGGCCAACGTCAACGGCACGGTGCGGTTGAAACTCTACAAAGGCAACGTCATGGTCGTTGGCCGCGACTCGAAAAACGACTCGCTATTCGACGCCACCATCGCCACCTTCGAAGACGATGCCGGCGCCTACGACCAGAAAGACGCAGGCGGTTTCATCAAACTCAACGCGCTACGGATGCGCATCGCGGCAAAACTCGACGACCGGAGGAAGTAATCCTTGATGGATGTCCATTTGCATCCCCACGCAGCCCAGCGCCTGGAAGAACGCGGGGCGATGTTGGATGAAGTACGGGTAACCGTGATGGAAGGCGAGCGCTTTGCAGCAAAATTCGGTCGTAAAGGTTTTCGCCGCAACTTTACTTTCGATGGTGTCTGGAACGGTAAGGTCTATGCCAACAAACAGATCGAAGCCTATGCCGTGGAAGAAGATGGCGCCTGGCTGGTTATCACCGTGATCGTGAAGTTCTTCTGAGGAGTTGGGCATGAAACTGACTTATGACCCCCGCTACAACATCGCTTATCTGCGCCTGCATGAGAAGACCGGGCCGGTGACCACGCTGCGCATCAGCGACGAACTCAATGTGGACATGGCGGCGGACGGCACGGTCTATGGTTTTGAACTACTCAACGCCAATGCTCAATTGGCTGAGGATGAGGGGCAGATCATATTGGAACTGGGTAGCCAGGAAACGCGTGTTCCTCTGGCTGCCTGAATAACGGAAAGGAAAGCTCATGGCCCAATTCGACAACGTCGCCGTCATCAAGAAAGCCAACGTCTACTTCGACGGAAAATGTATCTCCCACACAGTCCAGTTCGCCGACGGCAGCAAGAAATCCGTGGGCGTCATCCTGCCGGCGCGCCTGATCTTCAATACCGGCGTGCCGGAAATCATGGAAGGCGTGGATGGCCGCTGCCGTGTGCTGTTGAGGGGTGAAATTGAGTGGAAACAATACGGCGTCGGTGAATCCTTCTCGGTGCCGGGTAACTCCAGCTTCGAGATCGAGGTGGCGGCGGGCGAGGCTTATCACTACGTCTGCCACTTCGGCTGATCCCGGATGTCCGTTAACGTGAAACAAGCCCACACCCCCACTGTAGCGCCGGCGTCTCGCCGGCTTCGTGGGCCTGATCAGAAGGACAAAGCCGGCGAGACGCCGGCGCTACACAGCCCGTAGGATGCGGTAAGCAAAGCGCACCGCATCAGATCGACAAATCCAGCAGCAAATCGGCCAGGCGTTTTTCCTGTGCATGGATAGCCAGGCGCTGCGTTCTGGCGATGGCCAGGAGATCGGCCAGCGCGGTGTCGAACTGGTCGTTGACCACCACATAATCAAATTCCAGGCAGTGGGAGATGTCTTCCCGCGCCACTGCCATGCGCCGGGCGATTACTTCCTCGCTGTCGGTGCCGCGCCCTTGCAGGCGGCGACGGAGTTCCTCGATGGAGGGCGGCAGGATGAAGATGGAAACGGCGTCGGGGACCAGGCGGCGCACCTGGGCGGCGCCCTGCCAGTCGATCTCCAGCAGGATGTCGCGGCCGGCGGCGCGTTCGGCCTCGATCCACGGTTGCGAGGTGCCGTAGTGGTTGCCGTAGACCTCGGCGCTTTCCAGGAACTCGCCTCGCCCCAGGCGCTCCTGAAAGTCCGCGTGGTTGACGAAGTGGTAATGCACACCATCTTCCTCGCCAGGGCGCGGCGAGCGTGTGGTGTAGGAAATCGACAGGCGAATCGCCGGGTCGCGTTCCAGCAGGGCATTGACCAGGCTGGATTTGCCAGCGCCGGAGGGGGCGGAGACGATGAATAGATTTCCCGACATGGCTAGCTCGCCTTACTCGATGTTCTGGATCTGTTCGCGCATCTGTTCGATCAACACCTTGAGTTCAACCGCCGTCTGGGTGAGTTCCAGGGAAACCGATTTAGAGCCCAGGGTGTTGGCTTCGCGGTTGAGTTCCTGCATCAGAAAATCCAGCCGTTTGCCAGCGGCGCCACCGCTGCCCAGTACCCTTTCGACTTCATCGAGGTGAGTGAGCAGGCGGTCGAGTTCTTCGTCGACGTCGATCTTCTGCGCGAACAGGGCGACTTCCTGGTGGAGGCGGTCATGATCCAGCACATTTGACAAATTTGGCAGCAGTTCCGCCAGGCGTAAGCCGAGTTTTTCCCGGTAGGCGGCGACGATTTCCGGGGTGCGCGGGCGGATGCGGGCGACGTGCTCGCGCATCCCTCGCAGACGCTCCAGGATGACGGCTTTCAGCTTGTCGCCTTCGCGTGCGCGGCTAGCGTTGAAGTGAACCAGGGCGCGGTCGAGCATCGCCAGGGTGCCGGCTTGCAGGGCATCGGTATCCAGTGTGTTCTCCCCCAACATGCCGGGCCAGCGCAGGATTTCCGCCACGGAGAGGCCGGCGGCTTCCGGAAAGGCGTGGCGCGCGGACGCGGAGAGGGCGCCAAGCTGATCGAGCAGGGCGGTATTGAGTTCAGTCGGCAGCGCTGCGTCGGCACGTGCGACCAGATTCAGGCGGCATTCCAGCTTGCCGCGTTTGACCTTCCCCGTGATGTGTTCGCGTAATGCGGGTTCCAGCGCGCGGAAGTCCTCGCCCATGCGGAACGAGAGATCGAGAAAGCGGGAGTTGACCGCGCGGAGTTCCAAAGTGACGTGGGCACCCGCGATATCGGCGGATTCGGCGGCATAGCCGGTCATGCTGTGTAGAGTTTCCTTCATGGCTGACACGATCTTGGTTATCCTTCGGCGAATTCAAATCGGCGCATCTTACCCCGCACCCAAGCCTGAATTACATGGCCTTCCAACCCATCGAACCGCTGCCCCGGAACTATCACCTGGGTGAGTATGTGATCGACCGCCGCATCGGTGGTGGCGGTTTTTCATTGGTGTATCTGGCCTATGACAGCGAGGGGCAAGCGGTCGCCATCAAGGAGTACCTGCCTGGCGGGGTGGTGGCGCGCGGCAAACTTGGCACGGTGCATCCTCTGGCGGAAGACAAGGAGGCTTCATTCCGTTATGGCATGAAATGTTTTTTCGAGGAGGGCAGGGCGCTGGCTGGCATTCACCACCCCAACGTGGTGCGCGTGACCAACTTCTTCCGCGCCAATGAAACGGTCTACATGGTGATGAAGTTCGAGCAGGGCAAAACCCTGCAACGCCACATCACCGGCATCAAGGAACCCCTGCGCGAGTCCTTCATTCGCAGTGTTTTCGTGCAGTTGCTCAACGGCCTGCGCGAAGTCCACGCCCACAAGATCCTGCATCTCGACATCAAGCCCTCGAACATCTACATCCACGCCGACGGCTCACCCGTGCTGATCGACTTCGGCGCCGCCCGACATGCGTTGACCTACGATTTCCAGGCCGCCTCGCCCATGTACACCCCGGGCTTTGCCGCGCCCGAGCAATACAACCAGCGCGACCGCCTGGGGCCATGGACCGACATCTACAGTGTCGGCGCCACCCTCTATGCCTGTATCGCGAAAGCCCCGCCGCAGCCATCCGACCAGCGCATGGACAAGGACAAGTTACTGCCGGTAAGCAAGAGCCATGCCGGGCTGTTTTCCAAAGAATTGCTGGATCTGGTCGATACCATGCTCAAGCTCAACTACACCGAACGCCCGCAAAGCGTATTCGCGGTGCAAAAGCGGCTGATCGAAATGGCCCGGGTGTCACGTGAACACAAGCCCAGCTTGCTGGCCTTGATAAAAGAACGCATAAACAGGTAAGCATGAAATACGTCGTCTACCAGGCCAGCCGTTGCGGTGGCCGCCCTTACAACGAGGATCGGGTGGGATATGCCTATACCTCGGATGCCCTGCTGATGGTGTTGGCCGATGGCATGGGCGGCCATGCGCGCGGCGAGATCGCCTCGCAACTCGCCGTGCAGGTCATCACCGGGCTGTTCAAGGCGCGCGCCAAACCCCTGCTGGTGGATATGGCCTCGTTCTTGCTGGACGGCATTTATGCCGCCCATGACGCCATCAACGAATACGCCATGCGCCACAAAATGGCGGAGCCGCCGCGGACCACCTGCGTGGTCTGCGTGGTGCAGAAAAACCAGGCCTGCTGGGCCCATGTCGGCGATTCCCGGCTCTACCACTTCAATCGGCGCGCGCTCAAATCCCGCACCCACGACCACTCGGCCGTGCAGCAACTGGTGGACGACGGCCTTCTGGAAGAAGACCAGATGGGCGTGCACCCGGATCGCAACAAGCTCTATAACTCGGTGGGCGGTTACATGCTGCCGGACATCGAGCTGGAAACGCCGGTCAAACTCGCCGAAGGCGATGTGCTCTATCTGTGCAGCGATGGGGTCTGGAGCGAACTCAACCCGCAGGAAATACTTTCCACCCTGCGCGCCTATCCGCTCGAGCGGGCGGTGAAGAACATGCTTGACCATGCCGAATTCCGCGCTGGCCAGTACGCCGACAACCTCTCGGCCGTGGCGATGCGTTTCGGCGAAGAAAAATTTGATGACGACGAACTGGTGCAGGCCGATGACCTCGGCCTGGACGGCTTTACCACCCAGTTGAAACGCCTCGGCGGCAAGGAAATAGCCGAGCTTGCCGGCAGCGATTACGAACTCGAACACGCGCTGGCGGAAATTCAGACCGCCCTGGGGCGCAACCCCACTTCCTGAAGGAAACCCGATGTCTGAACCACAACGCCCCTCCGGGCGCGCCGCCGACCAATTGCGCGCCGTGCGCCTGACCCGCAATTACAGCAAACACGCCGAAGGCAGCGTGCTGGTGGAATGCGGCGATACCCAAGTGCTGTGCACCGCCAGCGTGCTGGAGAAAGTGCCCGCGCATGTGAAAGGCACCGGCGCGGGCTGGCTCACCGCCGAATACGGCATGTTGCCGCGCGCCACCCACACCCGCGGTGACCGCGAAGCCGCGCGCGGCAAGCAATCCGGCCGCACCCAGGAAATTCAGCGGCTGATCGGCCGCTCACTCCGCGCGGCGGTGGATCTGGACCAGCTCGGCGCACGCACCATTCAAGTCGATTGCGACGTGCTCCAGGCCGATGGGGGCACCCGCACCGCCAGCATCACCGGCGCCTGGGTAGCGGTTCATGACGCCGTGGAGTGGTTGGTGCGGGAGGGCAAACTCCCCGCCAACGCCATGCACGGCCAAGTCGCCGCCATCTCCGTGGGTATCTGGAACGGCATTCCAGTGCTCGACCTCGACTATGCCGAGGACGTCGCCTGCGATACCGATATGAATGTGGTGATGCTGGGGGAGAAAAGCCTGATCGAAGTGCAGGGCACGGCGGAAGGTGTGGCGTTCACCCGCACAGAATTGAACGCGCTGCTCGACCTGGCCGAGAAAGGCATTCGCGAATTGATGGCCTTGCAGCGTAGTGCATTGGCATGAATGTAGCGTCGGCGCTACTGGACACCCACATGAAAAAAATCGTCATCGCCTCCAACAACGCGGGCAAGTTGCGCGAAATCGCCCGAATTCTCGAACCGATGGGTTTCGAAGCCATGCCGCAAGGCGCTTTCGGTGTACCCGAGTGCCCGGAACCGCATGTCACCTTTGTCGAAAACTGCATCGCCAAGGCGCGGCACGCCGCGGCCCACACCGGCCTGCCGGCGCTGGCGGATGACTCGGGTATCTGCGTGGATGCCTTGAACGGCGCCCCCGGTGTGTACTCGGCGCGCTATGCCGGCGAACCCAAGTCGGACCAGCGCAACAACCAGAAGCTGATCGAAGCCCTGCAAGGCGAAGCCAACCGCCGCGCCCATTACTACTGCGTGATGGTCTATGTGCGCTACGCCGACGATCCCACCCCGATCATTGCCGAGGGCGCCTGGCACGGAGAAATCATCGACGCGCCGCGCGGCGACGGCGGTTTTGGCTATGACCCCTATTTCCTGATCCCCGCCTTCGGCCGCACCGGCGCCGAACTCGGTATGGAGGAGAAGAACGGCATCAGCCACCGCGGCCAGGCATTGCGGGCGTTGGCGGAGAAGTTGGGGAAGCTGTAGGTTGGATGCCCGTAGGGCGATCCGACACCGTGGCTCGATTGTCGGAACCGCTTGTCGGAACCGCTTCGCGTTCCGACCTACGCTCCAACCTGTTCCAGTTTCGCCAACAACTCCCCCACGCGTTTGTCATGCGGCGCCGAGCGGCGGGCGGTCTTGATGCACTCCAGGGCTTCATAGACCAGGTGCAAGTCGCGGCCGTGTTGTTCCATGTGGGTGATGAGCAGGTAGGCGTGGTTGAGCAGTAGGCGCGGGTTGCCCGGTAGCTTGTGGCACGCTTCGCGGAGCAGGGTCAGGGCTTCGTCGAGTTTGCCGGCGCGTGACAGGCTCACGCCCCGGTCCATGATATCCAGGGCGGATCGAGTCGCCTCCTCCACCAGCTTCACCCCTTCCTCCTCGCGTCCCGCCTCGGCATAGAGCGTGCGCACCCGGTTCGCGTAGTCGGGGTGCTCGTGGTGGTTGGCCAGCAGGTTGGTGAACACGGCGTCGAGCGTTTCCCTATCCCCCAGTTGCAGGAGTGGCCCGGCCAGGTCGAAGGCCAGTTCCGGCGGCAGTCGATGCGCGTCGTGGCGCAGGCTGGGGGCCAGCTCAGCCAGCAGTTGACTCGCGGCCTGCTCGCCGCCGCTGTTCAGGCGGATCGGAATTTCCATCACACGCGCCAGGAATTGCGCGTTGCTGTCGTGCTTCATGTCAACGCCGAGGCGGCCGATCACCTCGGCCGCCTCGCCGCTCTCGCCGCGCGCCAGGAGCACGCGCGCCAGGCTCAGGTAAGGCTCCACGGACGCATTCCGGGAATTGCGCGCCAGTTCAATGCCGCGCCGGTAGGCTCGCGCGGCGGTTTCGAGATCGCCACGCCGGGCGGCCACCTCGCCCAGGCTGGATTGCCGAGCGGCGACATGCGGCGACAGCGAGAGGGCGTGCTCGAGCGCTTTCTGGGCGCCATCCAGGTCGCCCAGGCTTTCCAGCGTTCGCGCCAGCCAGTCGTGGGCGTCCAGGTAGGCGCGGCTGCCGCCCGTGATTCGCAGCAGATGCTGGCGGGCTTGTTCCAATTGGTTGTCCTGGAACAGGATGCGCGCCAGTCCCAGGCGAGCCCAGGGCAGATCGCGCTGGCCCAGGGCGTCCTCGAACACGGCGCGGGCCTGTTCCAGGTCGCCCGATTGCAGGGCGAGTTCCGCTTTCAGGCGTTTCAGATCCCAGGTATATGCGGAGTGTGTGGCGAGGAGCTGGTCGACCAGGCGCATGGCCTTGAGGTACTCGTGGTCGCGCATGGCCTGCTCGATTGGCGCCAGCACCTGCTTCTTGTCCATCTGGTGCCGCAAGCGGATGAACAGCAGGGTTTCCGAGATCGGCTTGACCAGGTAGTCGTCGGGCCGCGTTTCGGCGGTGCCCATGACCATTTCCGAGCTTTTCTCCGCGCTGATCATGAGCCAGACGCCATGGGGCGCGAGGAGTTGGCGCAGCCGCGCTTCTTCCAGCACCTGCTGGCCGTTCTTCCCTTGGCCGAGATGCAGATCGCAGAGCACGGCGTCGTAACGGGTCTTCTCCAGCATCGTCAGGGCGCTGTCGCCGCTGGCGGCGAAGTCGATGCGGGTGGCGCCGGCGCGGCCGAGGAGGTCGCGCAGGATGCCGCGCATGCCTTCGTAGTCTTCGACGATGAGAAATGACTTCCGCGAGAAGTCGGGGAGCGGGAGGTTATGAATCTTCACGGTAATTCCAGGACGAAACAGCCACCGCCGAGGGAGCCCTCATTTTCCAGGCGGGTGCTGCCGTTGCGTTCGCCGCCGCGATGCAGGCCGGCCACTACGCTGGCGAAATACAGGCCCAGCCCGGTGCTGCCGGTTTCGAAGCTGATCTCACGCTGGTGCGAAGCGCCTTGTCGCAGCAGGAAATCGGGAAAACCCGGGCCGTTGTCTTCCACCCGGATGCTGATGCCGCCGCGCGGGTCCGCCGCGATCAGGCAGAGCACGCGGCCGCGCGCGTAGTGCAGGGCATTGTGTAGCGCCTGTACCAGCACCCCCACGATCAACTCGTAATCGAACCAGGCGTGGAGATCGTCGGGACACTCATATTCCAGGCTGATGCCGCGCGCTTGCGCCAGGTTGGCCACGCGGGACAAGGCGTCGAGCGCCAGGTCGGCGAGATTTTGTTCCCGTGGATCGAATGGGTAGAAATCCTGCTCGATCTTGTACAGGGCGAGAAGCTGGATCAGGTGGTCGTTGATGCGCCGCGTCTCGTAGAGCGCCTGGCTGGCCTGCCGATAGAGTGGGGTGGCGGGATCCGCCGCTTGCGCCAGGGCGGTTTCCAGGAAATCCGCCATCACCGCCAACGAGTTTTTCATGTCGTGCACCGACGACACCAGAAAATGGCTCATGCTCATGCCGGGTTCGGCGTTCACGGGGTTGGGGAAGTCGGTCATCTTGTCAGGGGCTGTGGCCAGGTTGGCATCGCTCATACTATCGGCCATGTCCGCGATTCTCTTTAGCCCAACACCCACCATGCAGCCTCCGCTCTCGGTCTACGTCCACATTCCCTGGTGCGTGCGCAAATGCCCATACTGCGACTTCAACTCCCACGCCCAGCGCGAGGAAATCCCGGAGGCGCGCTATCTCGATGCCCTCACCCGCGACCTCGAACTGGCCTTGCCTGAAGTGTGGGGGCGCGAGGTAACGAGCATCTTCATCGGCGGCGGCACCCCCAGCCTGTTCACGCCCGCCGGCATCGACCGCCTGCTCACCACCCTGCGCACCCTGTTGCGGGTCTCGCCGCTGGCGGAAATCACCCTGGAAGCCAACCCCGGCACCTTCGAGGCGGCGCGCTTTCGCGGCTATCGCGAAGCGGGCGTCAATCGCCTCTCGCTCGGCATCCAGAGCTTCAACCCGGAACACCTGAAGGCACTCGGCCGCATCCACGACGACCAGGAAGCGCGCACAGCGGCGGAAGCGGCCATCGGCCTGTTCGAGACGGTCAATCTCGACCTGATGTATGCGCTGCCCGGGCAAAACCTGGAACAAGCGCGCGCCGACCTGGAAACCGCCCTCGCGCTCGGCCCGGCGCACCTCTCCGCCTACCACCTCACCCTGGAACCCAACACCCCGTTCGCGGCAGCGCCGCCGGCCCTGCCCGACGACGATCTTTCCGCCGACATGCAGCTTCAAGCCGAAGACCTGCTCGTCGCCGCCGGCTACGAGCACTACGAAACCTCCGCCTTCGCCCGGCCGGGATCGCGCTGCCGCCACAACCTCAACTACTGGACCTTCGGCGACTACCTCGGCCTCGGCGCCGGCGCCCACGGCAAACTCACAAGTCGTTCGCCGGGCCGCCCCAAGAACGACTTGGCCCCCTCGGGGGGCGGCTCGGGCGTCTTTCCCGAGCCGGGGGTAAACCATTTCCACGACCGCATCGAACGCCAAGCCCGCCTGAAGCACCCGAAGGCCTACATGGACGCGGTGTTTGCAAGCCCACCGGGGCATATCGCCGAAACCCGCCAGTTGAGCCGTGGCGACCGCGTATTCGAATTCATGATGAATGCCCTGCGCTTGAACCAAGGCTTCGACCCGCGCCTGTTCGAGGCCCGCACCGGCCTCTCCATCGCCGCCGCCGAAGCCGGCCTGGCGGAAGCGCAACGGCGCGGCTTGCTGCTACGGGAACTGCACAATGTGCGCCCCAGCGAGACGGGGCGGCGTTTTCTCAATGAGTTGTTGCAGATTTTTCTTTGATTGGGTGGGAGTCGCCGATAGCCGCTCCGTTCGGACGGATCCCCGCGACTTCGCTGCGGAGTGCGTTTATGAACAGGCGGGACTTGACACCCGGATCATCACAGATGATTGGAGCGGCTATGCCGGCCTCAGCAAGCGCGGCTACAGCCACGTGTCCATCGCGGAACGGGGCGATACGCAGGTCGCCGAAGAGTTCATGCCCATCATT
>PFJX01000016.1:0-239 GCA_002784045.1 Hydrogenophilales bacterium CG_4_10_14_3_um_filter_63_21 | reverse complement strand
CTCGTATTTTCCAACCTCAAAACCTGGCTGCGCGGTATCCATCATGGCGTCAGCCCGCAGCACCTACAGGCGTACCTTAACGAGTTCACGTTTCGCTTCAACCGCCGCTTCTATCCGTTCAACGCTTTCCGCTCCCTGCTCGGCATCGCGGGCGGCGTCAGCGCCCCGACCTATGCTGAGCTCTACGCCGCAAAATCACGGACCACTACATCTAGTGGATGTCTGTGACAACCGGATAA
>PFJX01000139.1 GCA_002784045.1 Hydrogenophilales bacterium CG_4_10_14_3_um_filter_63_21 | reverse complement strand
CATCGAGGGCGCGCCCGGTTCCAGCCCGGCCTTAAGCTGGCTGGAGATGGAGACCACGCTGGCGGCGGAGAAGCAGTTGCGCAATGTAGCGGGGCGGCTGGCTATCGGCGACGCGGGCGAAGTGCCGGTTTCGGGCTACGAGATTCATGCCGGGGTGAGCACCGGGCCGGCGCTGGAGCGGCCGCTGGCCTGGCTGGGCGGCCAACCGGATGGCGCCCTCACGGAGGATATCGCCGGCACCTATCTGCACGGCCTCTTCGACACCGCCGCCGCCGCCGATGCCCTGCTCGCCTGGGCGGGTCTCAGCGAAGCGCGCGCCCCGGACATCCAGGCCCTGCGCGAGGCCGCCATCGAGCGCCTGGCAGATGCGGTCGAATCCCATCTGGATACGCAAACCCTCCTGCATTTACTGTCATGACCTCACCCACACAAACTTTCAGCCCGGCCGACATCGCCCGCTGGTTCGACCCTCACACCATTCGCAAGGCACAGTCCTACGGCCATGCGGTACACGGTCTGGCGATCGACGAAAAAACGATCACCGCGCAGGTCAAAGGCACCGTGCGCCAGCCCTATTCGGTGCACATCACGTTTTACCAAGTGGCTGGGCAGTCGCGGATCGCCGCCGATTGCACCTGCCCGATGGTGAGTTTTTGCAAGCATTGCGTGGCGGTGCTGGTGGCAACGCTAACCCGGCGCGTCACCGCCATTCAGCCCGACACGGCACCGGCGCCGCCCGGCAAGGCGATCCTGGCCTGGGCAGAGGAGACCCGCGCGGCGCTGCGGCCCGCCGCCGCCACCACCCGAAAACCCGGCAAATCGAAAGAGGCGCTGCTCTACCTCATTCTGCCGCCCACCCTGGGGCGAGGCACGCGCCTGACCCTGGTCAAGGGGCGCATGAGCGACGGCCACCCCTCGGGGAAGCTCTGGAACAATGTCGACCGCGCCTTGCTGGAGCCACCCGGTTTTGTGGACGACGGCGATCTTGCCATCCTGCGTTTGCTGCGCCGCGTGGTCGGCAATACGCACTACTGGCAGGACGTGCCGCTGAACGAAGCCACGGCGGCATTGCCATTGATGCTCGCCGGCGGACGCGCCTGGGCCGTGGAGAGTCTGGGGCGTAATTACTCGCCTTCCGACTGGTATTGCCTGCCCCTGCGGCCCGGCGAGCCGCGCCCCGCCCGGCTGGACTGGCGCCTCGATGAAGCCGGCAATACCCGCGCCACCTTGCAAGCCGATCCGCCCGCCGCCCACATGCTGCCCACCGACCCGCCCTGGTATCTCGACCCTGCCGGCGGCGAGGCCGGGCCGCTGGATTGCGGCGAGCACGCGGCGCTGTTGCGCCGGCTGCTGGATCTGCCCGCCCTCGGTCGGGGCGACTTGCCGGTGGTGGCGGAACTGCTCGTCGAGGCGGCGCCGGATCTGCCCCGGCCGGCGGAGGGCACCGCCCTCGCCGTGCTCGAAGGGCCGCCGCTGCCGGTGCTGAAACTGGCCAGCCAGGCCTTCACCTATTGGAGCGCACATCGCGGCTACCCCGTCCACCAGGACTACCGGGGCCGACTCTACGATTACGCCAGCCTGGCCTTCCGCTACGGCCAGGGTGAACAGTGGGTGGAAACCGCCCCTGGCGACGGCAAGCACTACGTCACCCTGGCCGATGGCCAGGCCGCCCGCGTCAACCGGGACAGGGAAGCGGAAACGGCGCGCCTGGGGGAATTGCTCAAACTGGGCTTCGCCCCCGTGCCCGCCCGCGTATTCACTTATTCCGGCGCATCGGTAGCCGGCAAGCTGGGCCTGGAGAGCGAAGCCGTCTGGCAGCGCTTCTTTGCCGATCTCGCCCCGCGCCTGATCGCCGCCGGCTGGGCGCTGGAATACCCGCGCGACTACCGCCATCACATTCTGGAAGCGGAAAGCTGGGAGGCCGACCTCGAAGAAGAAGGCAACGGCTGGTTCAAGCTGGACCTGGGCATCCTGGTCGAAGGCCAGCGCCTGTCCCTGGCGCCCCTGCTGGCCGAGCTGTTCCGGCGCGAACCGCGCTGGCTGGACGCGGCGAAACTGAAGCGCATCCCGGCGGACGAAGCGGTCATTCTGCACACCGCGACGGGCGACCGGGTGCGGGTGGCGGCGGAGCGGATCAAGCCCCTGGCCAGCACCCTCATCGACCTGTTCGACGCGCTGCCGGCCGGCGGCGAGTTGCGGGTTTCCGCCCTGGACGCCCCGCGCCTGGATTTCCTCTCCGACCCGGCGCGCTGGCAATTCAAGGGCGAAGAGGCCATTTTCCGCCTGGCCCGGCGCCTGAAACAGGCACAAGGCGTGAAACCGGTAGACCCGCCGAAAGGCTTCACCCTGGAGTTGCGCCCGTATCAGCGCGAAGGCCTGGCGTGGCTGCAATTCCTGCGCGAACAGAACCTGGCCGGCATCCTGGCGGACGACATGGGCCTGGGTAAAACCGCGCAGGCTCTGGCCCATCTGCTGGCGGAAAAACAGGCCGGCCGCCTCGACCAGCCGGCCTTGGTGGTGCTGCCCACTTCCCTGGTGTTCAACTGGAAACGCGAGGCGCAGCGCTGCGCCCCGGATCTCAAGGTGTTGAGCCTGCACGGCCCGGCGCGCGCGCGCACCTTCCCGCTGATCCCGCAACACGATGTCTGCCTCACCACCTACCCGCTGCTCTGGCGCGACGAAGAAGCACTCGCGCGCCACGCTTATTCCTTCCTGATCCTGGACGAGGCGCAGACGGTGAAGAACGCCAAAGCCCGCGCCGCCGGCGTGGTGCGCCGACTCCAGGCGCGGCATCGCCTGTGCCTCACCGGCACGCCCCTGGAAAACCACCTGGGCGAGTTGTGGGCGCAGTTCGACTTCCTCCTGCCCGGCTTTCTCGGTGATACCAAGCAATTCACCCGCACCTGGCGCACGCCCATCGAAAAACACGGCGATCAACTGCGCCGCGACCTGCTGGCGCGCCGCATTGCCCCCTTCATCCTGCGGCGCAAGAAGGAAGACGTGGCGAAGGAACTGCCGGCGAAAACCCTCATCGTGCGCAGCGTGGAACTGGAGGGCGGCCAGCGCGACCTGTACGAAACCGTGCGCGCCGCGATGGACGCCAAGGTGAAGCTGGAAATCGCCAGCAAGGGCTTCAACCGCAGCCAGATCATCATCCTCGATGCCCTGCTCAAACTGCGCCAGGTCTGTTGCGACCCGCGCCTGCTCAAGACGGTCACTGCGGCGGCCAAGGTGAAGGAACGGGCCAAGCTGGACTTGTTGATGGACATGCTGCCGGAACTGGTGGATGAAGGCCGCCGCGTGCTGCTGTTCTCCCAGTTCACCGCCATGCTCGCCCTGATTGCCGAGGCGTTGGACCAGGCCGGCATCGGCTACGTCAGCCTCACCGGCGACACCCGCGACCGCGAAGAAGTCGTCGGCCGCTTCCAGGATGGCCAGGTGCCGGTGTTCCTGATTAGCCTGAAAGCCGGCGGCGTCGGCCTCAACCTGACCACGGCGGATACCGTGATCCACTTCGACCCCTGGTGGAACCCGGCGGCGGAAAACCAGGCCACCGACCGCGCCCACCGCATCGGCCAGAAGAACAAGGTATTCGTCTACAAACTGGTGGCGGCGGGCAGCATCGAGGAACGCATCGTCGCCCTCCAGGAAAAGAAAGCCGCCCTGGCGGAAGGCGTGTTGTCCGAGGACGCGGCGGCCCTGAGCAAGTTCGGCGAGGAAGACCTCCGCGCCCTGCTGGCACCGCTGCCGGGAAAATGAGGATGAATCGCGCGACCAGTCGTAGGAGCGGGCTTGCCCGCGATAACCGTCGCCAATCGCGGGCAAGCCTGCTCCTACGACGCAGCCAACTGCCGCTTGCGAGCCGCCCATGCTCAGCCTGATCCTCGGTGGCGCCCGTTCCGGCAAGAGCCGCCATGCGCAAAACCTGGCCGAAGCCGCCGGCTTGCCGGTGACCGTGATCGCCACCGGCCAGGCGCGCGATGCCGAAATGGCGGCGCGCATCGCCCGCCACCAGGAAGAAAGACCCGCCCACTGGCGCACCGTGGAAGAACCGGTGCGGCTGGCCGAGGCGTTGCGCCAGGCAGCCGGGCCGGGCCAATGCCTGTTGGTGGACTGCCTGACGTTGTGGCTGCTGAACCTGCTGGAAGCGGGCGAAACGGTGTTCGCCCGCGAACGCGCCGAATTGCTGGAAACCCTGCCCCGGCTTCCCGGTGAAATCCTGTTCGTGTCCAACGAAGTCGGCCTCGGCGTGATTCCAATGGGCGAACTCAGCCGCCGTTTCGTCGACGAAGCCGGCTGGCTGAATCAGGACATCGCCCGCCTGGCCGACACCGTTACCTTTATCGCCGCCGGCCTGCCGTTGGCATTGAAATGCAAGTAGCGCCGGCGCTACTTTTTTTGAGGAATTTTTATGCCGTATTGGTGGCAACAACCCGTCCAACCCCTCGATGAATCCGCTCGCGCGGCCGCCCGCCTGCGCCAGGACAATCTGACCAAACCACCCGGCAGCCTGGGCCGCATGGAACAGATCGCGATAGAACTGGCGGCCATGCAGTCGCGGGAAAAGCCGCGCATCGAGCGGCCCTGGATTGCGATTTTCGCGGGCGACCACGGCGTTGTGGCGGAAGGCGTGTCGGCGTTTCCGCAGGCCGTCACGCAACAGATGCTGGCCAACTTCGTCAATGGCGGCGCGGCGATTGCCGTACTGGCCCGCGCCGCCGGCGCCCGCCTGGAAGTCATTGACGCTGGCACTCTGGCGCCAGCGCCGCTACCCGGCGTGCTCTGGGCCAAGGCCGGCGACGGCAGCGCCAATTTCACCCAGTGCCCGGCGATGAGCGAGGCGCAACTGGCGCACTGCCTGGCGAGCGGCCGTGCCAGCGTGGAACGCGCCCTGGCCGAGGAGAGCGACCTGTTCATCGGTGGCGAGATGGGCATCGGCAACACCACGGCGGCGGCGGCCTTGTCCTGCGCGTTGCTGGGTTTGCCAGGACGTGAACTGGCTGGGCCGGGCACCGGGCTGGATAGCGGCGGGGTGAACCACAAGGCGGCGGTGATCGACCGCGGGTTGGCGTTGCATGGTTTTCATTCCTCCCACTTCGGGGAAGGGAGTGAGGCTTTGCGTTGCCTCGGTGGCTTCGAGATCGCCGCGTTGGCGGGCGCTTATCTGGCCTGCGCGCAACGGGGTTTGCCGGCGCTGGTGGATGGTTTCATTACCACCGCCGCCGCCTTGGCGGCCTGCCGGATGAATCCCGGTGTGCGCGACTGGCTATTGTTCGCCCATGCTTCGGCGGAACCTGGCCATGTTCGCCTGCTCGCCGCCCTTGAGGCGGAGCCACTGTTGCGCCTGGAGATGCGCCTGGGAGAAGGCAGCGGCGCGGCAATGGCGTTGCCGCTGTTGCGCCTGGCTTGCGAACTGCATGGCGGCATGGCGACCTTCGCGGAAGCCGGGGTAAGCAATGGCGTTGGACATGGCTGAAGCCGCCGTAGCGCAGGCTTTATGGCCCGCCGGGCCGGTATCCTTCAGGGCCAGCCTGCCGGCGACAGCGATGGCGATTGAAGGCGCCACCCTCATCACCGTGCTGCGCCATGGCGCCGTGCAGGGGCGCCCGTTCGTCTATCGCGGGCGGCAGGATGATCCGTTGTCCGAACTGGGTTGGAAGCAGATGGCGGCGGTGATCGTGGCCTCGCCGCCGTTCGCCGCCATTGCCAGCTCGCCTTTGCAACGCTGCCAGGCCTTCGCCCAACACTTGGCCGAGCGGCACGGATTGCCGCTGCACGTTTCCCCGGCCTTCCAGGAAATGGCCTTCGGCGAGTGGGAGGGCCTCACGCCGGAACAAGCCACCCAACGCCATCCCGCCGAACACGCGGTTTTTCGGGCCTCGGCCGGCACCGTGGCGGCGCCGGGAGGGGAAAACCTGGTCGAGGTGCGCCAGCGCGTGCGGGCGGGCTGGGAAGCATGGCTGGCGGATGCCCGGGGCGGCCAGCGCCTGTTGGTGACCCATGCCGGGGTCATGCGCGCGCTGCTGATCGAACTGCTCGGCCTACCCGCCTCACACATTTACCGGATAGCCCTGCCGGAAGCCGCGCATTTCCAGGTTTCGCTCCTGGCCGGGGAAGCACCGATTCTGCTGTCCTTGAATTCATCCTGCGAGGCGACTTGACGCGGTTCGCTGCGCTCGCCACATCCTACAACTCATGCGCGGCCTGATTCTCGCCATCCAGTTCCTCACCCGGCTGCCGACGCCCACCTTGACGGATTTCAGGGCGGAGGAACTGGCGCGCGCGGCGATCTGGTTTCCCTTGGTGGGGCTGTTGCTCGGCGCGCTGCTGGCGGGGGCCGTTTGGCTGGGGGCCCAGGTCGATCCCTGGCTGGGCGCCTTGCTCGGCTTGCTGGCCTGGGTGGGCCTGACCGGGGCGCTGCATCTGGATGGCCTGGCCGATCTGGCGGATGCGCTGGGCGCGGCACATGGCGATCGCGAACGTCTCCTGGCGGTGCTGGCCGACCCGCATCTGGGCGTGTTCGGCGCCACCGCGTTGGCGCTGCAACTCCTGAGCAAACTGGTGTTGCTGATGCTGCTCGCCAAGGCCGGGCTGTTCTGGCCGCTGCTGCTGATCCCCGCCTGGGCCCGCCTGGGCCCGCTGCTCTGGGCACGCCTGCCGTCGCTCAAGCCGGGCCTGGGCGAGCGCTTTGCCTGGAATATCGGTTTGGGGAGCGTGTGGTTGTGGATGGCGCTTTTGGCGGCGGCAAGCGTCGGGGCACCCGCCCTGCTCGCCGCGCCTTTGTTGATCCTGGCCTGGCGCACCTATCTGCTGGCCCGCCTGGGCGGCATGACCGGGGATGCGCTGGGCGCCGGGGTGGAGTGGCTGGAAAGCGGGCTGCTGCTGGCGCTGGTGCTGTAGCGCCGGCGTCTTTGAAAACAGCCGGCGAGACGCCGGCGCTACTTGTCCCGCATCGCCTTCCTCGCCCGCTTGGCCTGGTACATCCGGGCATCGGCCACATTGAGCAGGGTATCCAGCGTGTTGCCGTCGCGCGGATAGAGGGCATAGCCAATGCTGCATGCGGGCGTCAGCACGAGGCCACCGATGTCCACCGGCTGGCCGACTTTCCGTTCCACCTTGGCGCACAGGGGTGGGCATTCGCTGGTTTCCTGGACCCCGACAAACAACAGGGCGAATTCATCCCCACCCAGGCGCGCCGCCGTGTCGGCTACCCGCACCACCTGATGCAGACGGTCTGCCACCGCCTTGAGCAGGGCATCACCGACGGCGTGGCCATGGAGGTCGTTGACCTGTTTGAAATCGTCCAGATCGACATACATGACGGCCAGTGAGAAATCTTCTTCCGCCGCATGCACCATGGCTTCCCCCAGCCGGCGATAGAACAGCACCCGATTCGCCAGCCCGGTGAGCGGGTCATGGGTGGACTCATGTTCCAGCCGGGTGCCCACTTCTTCCAGTTGATGCATCTGTTCGTAGATGGTCAGGGCGTGGCGCCGCAGCAGGCGCCGGGTGGTTTCGGAAATGACCAGGGCTAACAGGATCAGCACGCCGCCCAGGCCGAGGTGCAGGCTGATGGCGTTTTGCGTGGCCTGTTGCGTCTGTTCCAGTGCGGCATGGATGAGGTCGCGTTCGTGGCGGCGCAAGGCTTCGACGATCTCGGTGTAGGCCAGGTTGAGCGGGCGCAGATCCGCCGCCAATCGGGCTCGTGCTTCATCCATCAGACTGCGTGCGGCCAGGTCGCTGATGCGTTCCTGTTCGTCGATGATCTGTGCCACCAGGCGGTCCTGCCGCAGCAGGTTGGCACTTTCAAAAGCGTCCAGCGGCAGCGATTTCAATGCGCTGCGCGCCAGGCCGACTTGGTAGCCCCACTTGATGTATTGCTGGAAGTTGTCGTCGCGCTCGAAGGCATCGCGCGCCAGTGCCTGATAAACCAGCGCGTTGTGGCGGTTGTAGGAGGCCTCCTGCAAATCGGTGGCAAGCTGGATCTTGCGGTTACGCAGTTCGACGATGTCACGCATCCGCTCCTTGAGGTCGCCGATCTGCCACACCGCATCCCCGATCAGTCCGCCCATCAGCACGATGAGCAGCGCGAACCCGGCCAGCAATTGCTGGGTCATGCGGCGGGGCAGTTGCGGATTCATTGTGGCGGCGTCGTGGCAGGAACAGGTCAGGCCTTATCGGCGACCGTGGCCATAACTTGAACGGCCTAGACCGGCCGGTGCTGCCCGTACAATGGCCGCGTCACGTTTTCCCACCCGATCCGCCATGTCCGCCTTCTTCGCCGTCATTCCCGCCCGTTACGCCTCCACCCGCCTGCCCGGCAAACCGCTCGCCGACCTCCACGGCAAAGCGATGGTGGTGCGCGTGGCGGAACGCGCGGCCGCCAGCGGGGCGGCCGGGGTGTGGGTGGCGACGGATCACGCGGATGTCGCGGCGGCGGTGGTGGCGGCGGGCTTCCCGGCCGTGATGACCGCGCCCGACTGCGCCTCTGGCAGCGACCGCCTGGCCGAGGTGGCAACCCGCCTGGACTGGCCGGACGAGGCCGTGGTGGTCAACGTGCAGGGCGACGAACCACTGATTGATCCGGCCCTGATTCACGCCGTGGCCATGGCCCTGTTCGCCCACCCGGATGCCGCCATGGCCACCGTCTGCCAGCGTATCCACGACGCGGCCGAGGTGTTCAATCCCAACGTGGTGAAAGTTGTCACCGACAAGAACGGCTACGCCCTCTACTTCTCACGCGCGCCAATTCCCTGGGCCCGGGATGCCTGGTCCGGCACCCCCGCCCCTTCGCTCCCCGAAGGCCTTCCCATCGCCCGCCACATCGGCCTCTATGCCTACCGCGTCGGCTTCCTCAAGGCTTACACCACGCTGCCGCGCCCGGCGATCGAGGCATTCGAATCCCTGGAACAACTGCGCGCCCTCTGGCATGGCCACCGTATCGTGGTGATCGAGGCGGCCCATCCCATCCCGCCCGGGGTGGATACGCCAGAAGACCTGGAAAAAGTGCGCGCCCTATTCCAAGCGGGAACCAACCCTTGACCTTCACCGTCTTGTCCATTCGGCCTTAGCGGCCGAGCCCATATCCACCCCCTAGGAGACACCCATGAAACAGACCCTGTTGATCGCCCTGCTGGCCCTGGCCGGCTTCACCGCCCTGCCCGCCGTTGCCGCCGATGCACCCACCCCTGAAGCCGCCACTCCCGAAAATCTTTCCGCGCCCGGCAAGCCTTGCAACAAGCCCGGCATGGGCGGCATGGGAATGGACGGAATGCCGGGCATGGGCTCAGGAATGGGCTCAGGAATGGGCGCAGGAATGGGCTCAGGAATGGGCTCAGGAATGGGCGCAGGAATGGGCGCAGGAATGGGCGCAGGAATGCGCGGCATGATGATGGGCGAAGGCCGCGCCTGCCCGAAGTCGTCGTGCGACTGCAAACATCATGCCGACATGAGCGAGCGCGTGCAGCAACTGGAAAAACGCATCGACGCCCTGCAGATGACCCTTGAAGTGCTCGTGCGCCAGCAGGGCGAATAGCCCGCCGCCCCGTCGGCCAGGTTGCGGTAAAGCCGCAACCTGGCCCACAAATGAACCCCCGTTATTTGCTGCATAGCACAAGGTCTCTCAATAACCTGACCTTATAACCAAATTCAAAAAATTGAGTGTTCCTGGCCCGGCTGGACGCATACCCTACGGCCGCTCTGGTTTTTCTGTAGCAACCCCAACCATCCCCACAAGGGACTGATTTAAAGAGGTTTTTCCATGCGTTTGATTCTTCTCGGCGGCCCCGGCGCGGGCAAAGGCACCCAGGCTAACTACATCAAGGAACGCTACGGCATTCCACAAATTTCCACCGGTGACATGCTCCGCGCCGCCGTCAAGGCCGGCACCGCGATGGGCCTGGCCGCCAAGAAGATCATGGACGCGGGTGGTCTGGTGTCCGACGACATCATCATCGGCCTGGTCAAAGACCGCATTAAAGAAGCTGATTGCGCCAAAGGGTTCCTGTTCGACGGTTTTCCCCGCACTATTCCCCAGGCTGACGCCATGAAGGCCGCCGGCGTGCCGATCGACGCGGTGGTCGAAATCGACGTGCCCGATGCGGAAATCATCAAGCGCATGTCTGGCCGCCGCGTGCATGTGGCAAGCGGTCGCACCTACCACGTCGTGTTCAACCCGCCCAAGGTGGCCGGTAAGGATGACGTCACCGGCGAAGACCTGATCCAGCGCGATGATGATCATGAAGAGACCGTGAAGAAACGCCTGGACGTGTACCACGCCCAGACCGAACCCCTGGTCAAGTACTACTCCGACTGGGGCAAGAGCGGTGTCCCCGGCGCGCCCAAGTACTTCAAGATCGCCGGGGTCGGCTCTGTCGATGGCATCCGCGACGCCTGCTTCGCCGCCCTGGATTCGGCCAAGTAACAAGCGGTTCGCCACGTGAGCCTTCCGGTGAGTTTTCCTGAATTCTCCGCGGCCGAACTAGCGCTGGCACATGCCTACCTGAAAGAGCGCTTCGGCCATGAGGTCGAGGTGCAGATCGTCGAGACGGAAGTCCGTCTGTCTCCCGGCGACCGAGAACTGGCGCACTGCCCGGCGCTGTACTGGAAAGAGGATGGCTGCGCGTTCGTGCTGTCCAGGACTGGCCTGGCGAATTACCGGGCCATGTTCTTCTATTCCGTCAAAGACCGTTTCGGCACCGGCCAGGAAGAGTACGACAACCTCGGCGACTGCCTGGTCACCCTGCTCAAGGTGCAGGAAGACGCTCACGCCAGGCGCGCCGCTGAAGTCGGCATACGTTAATCCGTAGGGTGCGCGCGGCGCACCCTACGAATATGGAGAGACCGCATGACCAAGAAAAACGCCTTTTACGCCCAATCCGGCGGCGTCACCGCCGTCATCAACGCCTCCGCCTGCGGCGTGATCGAAACCGCCCGCAAGCACGCCGACCAGATCGGCACCGTCTACGCCGGCCGCAACGGCATCATCGGCGCCCTGACCGAAGACCTGATCGACACCAGCCGCGAATCCGACGCCGACATCGCCGCGCTGCGTTCCACTCCCTCCGGCGCCTTCGGTTCCTGCCGCTTCAAGCTGAAAAGCCTGGAAGCCAACAAACGCGAATACGAACGCCTGATCGAAGTCTTCAAAGCCCACAACATCGGCTACTTCTTCTACAACGGTGGCGGCGACTCCGCCGACACCTGCTTCAAGGTCTCGCAACTGGCCGAAGCGATGGGCTACCCGATCCAGGCCATCCATGTGCCCAAGACCGTGGACAACGATCTGCCGATCACCGACTGCTGCCCCGGTTTCGGCTCGGTCGCCAAGTACATCGCCGTCTCCACCCTGGAAGCCTCGTTCGATGTCAAGTCGATGGCCAAGACCTCCACCAAGATTTTCGTGGTCGAGGTGATGGGCCGCCACGCCGGCTGGATAGCCGCCGCCGGCGGCCTGGTCGCCGACCAGGGCATCCCGGTCGTGATCCTGTTCCCGGAAGTCGAGTTCGATCAGGCCAAGTTCCTCGCCAAGGTGGACGCCAACGTCAAGCAGCATGGCTTCTGCACCATCGTGGTGTCGGAAGGCTGCCATTACCCGGACGGCAAGTTCCTCGCCGAGCAGGGTACCCGCGACGCCTTCGGCCATGCCCAACTAGGTGGCGCCGCGCCGGTAGTCGCCAACATGATCAAGGACGCGCTGGGCTACAAGTTCCACTGGGCCGTGGCCGACTACCTGCAACGCGCCGCCCGCCACATCGCTTCCAGGACCGATGTCGAGCAGGCTTATGCCCTGGGACAAGCCGCGGTCGATCTGGCCCTGGCCGGCAAGAACTCGGTGATGCCCACCGTGGTGCGCCTGTCCGACACCCCCTACAAATGGAAAATCGGTGCCGCCGAACTGAAGGACGTGGCCAACGTCGAGAAATTCATGCCCAAGGACTTCATCAGCGAGGATGGCTTCGGTATCACCGACAAATGCCGCAACTACCTGTCCGGCCTGATCCAGGGCGAGGATTACCCCGACTACGAAATGGGCCTGCCCAAGTACGTCACCCTGAAGAACCTGGCGGTGGCGAAAAAGCTGCCGGAATTCAAACTGTAAACGTAGATCGAGGGCACCCTGAGGGTGCCCTCGATTGCTTTCATGCCCATGACCCTCACTCGCGCCCGTGAATTACTGAAAGTGCAAGCCGACTTCGGCGGTTTCTACAACGCCAACTCGGCCAAGCTGATTCTTTCCGAAGTGCAGAAGGAATACGGCCAGGCGGCGGTCGATGGCCTGATCCAGGAACTGCGTCTGGAGCAGATTTTCGGCTTCGAGCGGGGTACGCGCTTCGCGGGAGGATTGGCGTTGGGCAAGGAAATGTAAGCGAAGTAATCGGCAAGGGACTTCCTGTAGCGCCGGCATCCTTGCCGGCGTCTTTGAAAACAGCCGGCTGGAAGCCGGCGCTACATAAAATACCCGCGCGGTACGACGTTTGAAACTTTGATTTTTGGTGCCTTTTTAGGAGATGAAGCGATGAATGAAGGACTGATGTTCGCCCTCGTGGCGGCAGTGCTCGCACTGCTCTACGGGATCATGTCGATCAAATGGATCGTGTCACTGCCCACCGGCAACGATCGAATGCGGGAAATCGCCGCCGCCGTGCAGGAGGGGGCGCAAGCCTACCTGAATCGGCAATACACCACCATCGGCATCGTTGGCGTGATTCTGCTGGCCGCCATTTATGCCGCGCTGGGTTGGCAAACGGCGGTGGGTTTTGCCCTCGGCGCCTTCCTCTCCGGCCTCACCGGTTTTATTGGCATGAATGTCTCGGTGCGGGCCAACGTGCGTACCGCCGAAGCGGCCAAACAAGGCCTCAACGCCGCGCTGAATGTCGCCTTCAAGGGCGGTGCCATCACCGGCCTGCTGGTGGTTGGCCTCGGCCTGTTGGGTGTGGCCGGCTACTATGCCGTGCTGACCCAGATGCTGGGCGAAGGCACTACCGAAGCCACCCACGCGCTGGTCGGCCTGGCCTTCGGCGGCTCCTTGATCTCCATCTTCGCCCGATTGGGTGGGGGCATCTTCACCAAGGGCGCTGACGTCGGCGCCGACCTGGTGGGCAAGGTCGAAGCCGGCATCCCCGAGGACGACCCGCGCAACCCCGCGGTGATCGCCGACAACGTCGGCGACAACGTCGGTGACTGCGCCGGTATGGCCGCCGACCTGTTCGAGACCTACGCCGTAACCATCATCGCCACCATGTTGCTGGGTGGCCTGCTGATCACCGACTCGCCCAATGCGGTCATCTACCCGCTGGTCCTGGGCGGCTTCGCCATCATCGCTTCCATCGTCGGCACCTACTTCGTCAAGGCGCGTGAAGGCGGCAAGATCATGAACGCCCTGTATCGCGGCCTGATGGTTTCCGGTGGCCTCGCGGCGATCGCCTTCTACCCCATCACCACCCGCGTGTTGGGCGAGGGCGTGGTGATCGACGGCAACCTGGTTTCGTCACTCAACTTGTATTACGCCACCTTGATCGGCCTGGCACTCACCGCCGCCATGGTGGTCATCACCGAGTACTACACCGCCACGGAATACGGCCCGGTGCGCCACATCGCGCAAGCCTCCACCACCGGGCACGGCACCAACGTCATTGCCGGTATCGGCGTGTCGATGAAGTCCACCGCGCTGCCGGTGCTGGCCGTTTGCGCCGCCATCTGGGGCGCCTTCGCCCTGGCCGGCCTGTACGGCATCGCCATCGCCGCCACCTCCATGCTGTCGATGGCCGGCATCATCGTCGCGCTCGACGCCTACGGCCCGATCACCGACAACGCCGGTGGCATCGCGGAAATGGCGGGCCTCGACGAGAGCATCCGCAACATCACCGACCCCCTCGACGCCGTGGGCAACACCACCAAGGCGGTCACCAAGGGTTACGCCATCGGCTCCGCCGGCTTGGCCGCCCTGGTGCTGTTCGCCGACTACACCCACGCCCTGCAAGCCAAACTGGGGGTGGGCACGACCTTCGACCTGTCCAACCACATGGTCATCATCGGCCTGTTCATCGGCGGCATGGTGCCCTACCTGTTCGCGGCCATGGGCATGGAAGCGGTCGGCCGCGCCGCTGGCGCGATCGTGGTGGAAGTGCGCCGCCAGTTCAAGGAAATCCCCGGCATCATGGCCGGCACCTCCAAGCCGGAATATGGCACCTGCGTCGACATGCTGACCAAGGCCGCGATCAAGGAAATGATCGTTCCCTCCCTGCTGCCGGTCGCGGTCCCCGTGATCGTCGGCCTTACCCTCGGCGCACAAGCCCTGGGCGGCGTGCTGCTCGGCACCATCGTCACCGGCATCTTCGTGGCCATCTCCATGACCACCGGCGGTGGCGCCTGGGATAACGCCAAGAAGTACATCGAAGAAGGCAACTTCGGCGGCAAAGGTTCCGAGGCCCACAAGGCCGCCGTCACCGGCGACACCGTCGGCGACCCCTACAAGGACACCGCCGGCCCCGCCGTCAACCCGCTGATCAAGATCATCAACATCGTCGCCCTGATGATCGTGCCGTTAATCTGATCCCAAGTGTTCACCAGATGAAACGGGCCGGCTTTGCCGGCCCGTTTTGTTGTGCGCCCGTGCCAAACACACATGAAATACGGCCCCGCGCGGGGGCCGTTTGCAGCAAGGGGAAGGCTTACTTGCAGCCCATCGCACCCTTCATCTGCTTCATGCGCTCGGCCTGGATGCCGCCGGCGATGGCCTTGGCTTCGGCGACCTTGCCCGCGTAAACATCGGGGATGATTTCGTTTTCGCGGGTGTTCTTGAATGCCTCCCACACCGGCTTGAAGGCAGCGGCCTTGGCTTCGTCGGTGGCGTTGTAGCGCTTCATCATGGCGGCGAGGGTGCCGTCGAGCTTGGCGCTGGCGGCGTGGACCTTGTTCTTGAGATTGTCCTGAGCGGCTTTGTCGCTGGAGCCGATCAAGGCGACCAGATGGCCACGCGCTTCCATGAGGGCGCCGCAAGCGTCATCGGCGGGGGCGGCGAAGGTGGGTTGTGCGGCGGCGAACAGCAGGGCGGCAAACGAAACGGCGATGGACTTTTGCATGGTGATCTCCTGAGAGGTTAAGAAAGCCCGCCGGGGAATCCGGTGGACGGAAGACCAGGCCATGTTTGGCGCGTGGTTATTTGACGGCCTTGATATTGGTCAACAGTCGGGGAGCCACAACGCGTGGCTGTTGCGCGCTTGCGTCGGCCACGGCCGGAAATCGGAAATAGGGTTCCACTTCACTTTGCCGACGACGAGGACATTGCCTTTTTCCGCGACTGCCAACTGGATGCCTCGCGCCGCGAGGGAGGGCTGGCCCGTTTTGTTTTCAGAGAATCCGCAACATCCGTTCAGGCGAGTTTCCAAAAAAGCCCGCTCCCGGTTTACCCGGCCAAACCCCTGTTGTTAGAATGCAACGATTACCTAATAGACTGTTTTTTCTGGAATTTTCTAAAAAGGAACGACCATGAAACTGAAGCTGATCCCTGTTGTGCTTGCCTTTGCGGCTACCCCTGCCCTGGCTGCGATGGGCACCACCGTTATCCCGACTTTTGCCGGCCAGGCCGCCGCCAAGGCGACCGCCAAGAACACCACACCACAGACCCCGGAGGAATGGCTGGCGCGGATGACCGATTTCTCACGCAACCTGTCCGCATTCAAGGACCCCAAGGTATTCGTGCCTTGGACCAACGCGGTGACCGAACCGGGTTTCTACGTCGCCATGATGAACGGCATGATGGACCCGGGCGGCTGGCTGAACATGATGAACAGCGCGGCGCATCCCGATGCCGTGCGCAACCTGGTCCAGTTCGCCGACCCCAACATCTATCTCAAGTGGGCCGCCGCCACCGGTGACCCCAACTTCTACACCGCCCTGCTCACCCAGCTTTCCGACCCGGGCAAGATGATGCGCTGGGCCATGCTGCCGGTTGACGCGAAGCTGTGGAACACCCTGCTCTCCACGCTCAATCCCAATACCTATATCCGCTGGGGCATGGCCGGCCTGGATCCGCGCGCCTGGAACCTGGCGGGCACCATGGCCAATCCCGCGCTCTACACCGGCATGATGGGCGCGGTGGTGAATCCGAACGGTTATGGCCAGGGCACCAGCAACTGGCTGACCTGGGCGCCGCAACCCTCCGTGCAAGGTGCCGGCAGCTTCGCCATGTGGGATCCGGTCGCCATGCTGGGCAACCTCTCCGGCTTTATTCCCGGGATCAACACGTCCGCGCTGCCGACGCTGCCGAACATTGGCCTGCCGACCATCACGCTACCGACCTTCCCGGTGGCCGCCCCGGCGTTCAACCCCGCTTCCGCCTATGCACCGGCTCCCACGCCCACGCCCACTCCCGCGGCCACGCCCACAGTGGAGGCCCCCGCCCCCGTTGCCGCTCCCGCCCCCAAGCCTGTCGAAGCGGTAATACCCGCGGCACCGGCCGAGGCGGTGGCCGTCCCCAAGGCTGAGGTGAAAGCCGCCGCACCGGCGCCTGTCGTGGTTGCCGCGCCGGTTGCCGCTGTTGGCACCACACCGGCCACCACACCGGCCGCGACGACCAGCAAGGCCATTCTGGCCGGCGACGCGCTGTTCATGTCCGGCAAGTCCGGAATCAAGAACTTGTCCAAGGATGGCAAGATTCGTCTGGATGAGTTGGTTGCCAAGATCAAGAGCATGGGCAGCGTCGAGCAAATCAAGGTGATTGGCCATGCCGACCCCACCGGCAATGCCAAGGCCAACCGCACGCTATCGGAAGCGCGCGCCAAGTCAGTCAGGTCCTACCTGGTGGCAAAGGGTGTCAAGCCCGGCGTCATCATCACCAGCGGCATGGGCGACACTCAGCCGGTGACCCAGTGCGACAAGACCCTGGCGAAACCGGCGCTGAAAGAATGCCACGCGCCCAATCGCCGTGTGGAAATCGAGATCATCGGCAAGGCCAAGTAATCCGTTCGCGTTTGATGCGAGAAAAGCCGCCCGGAAGGGCGGCTTTTCTTTGTGCGGGCGGGACGCCCGCGATCCCCGCAACGCTTACCCTAGAAAGCTCAGTTGACCGCTCCTTGGCCCTCGTGAGGCCGCATGGGTGCTGGCGTTTGCGCCTCCGG
>PFJX01000080.1 GCA_002784045.1 Hydrogenophilales bacterium CG_4_10_14_3_um_filter_63_21 | reverse complement strand
CGGAGCGAAAGTGGCCGGGCGGGTTTCGCACCCGCTGGACAAACAGCGCCTTTGCACGGCGCACAGGAATCTAGGTTCAAGGGCTCCATGGGCGGAGCGTCCCGGTCTGAACCCGTGGCTCGATGCGCTGAAGCCGGGGTCGTAGATCGGGGTGAGCACTTGGGCGATGGCTTGCTGGATGACCCGGTCGGTGACGGTGCACTGTTTGGTGCCAGGTCTTGCCATCACACATTCGGCCTTAACTTCGACTGTCCTCTTTAGCCGAATTTGAGTGGGTTGACAGGACCAGCATGATGGGCAGGTTATCGGCCTCACCTTCCACGCCCACCCCCACCTTGTCGGAACCGATCTGCTTCGCCGCCGAGATGGCGGAAGGCACCATCACCGGCCTGCTGCCCCCGAAGAAAAAATAAGCTCTTCTCTCAAGAAACACCATGCAACACGTTGATTCCGTAGGGTGCGCCGGCCCGGCCACCTCAGCCGCCACGTTTTTTCTCCACCGCCCACACCGCCGCCTCCACCCTTGAGCGCAGGTTGAGTTTGCGTAGCAGGTGCTTGACGTGGACCTTCACCGTGCCCTCGGCGATGTCGAGTTCGCGGGCGATCAGTTTGTTGCTCTTGCCCAGGGCGATTTGTTCCAGGATGCGGCCCTCCTGTTCGGTGAGGCCGGCCTGGTCGGGGTCTTTCGGGCGGTTGTCGTCGCGTAGCGAATGGGCGAGCAGGCGGGTGAGGCGATCGGTGAGCGTCACCTGGCCGGCAGCAGCTTCCTTGAGCTTGCCGACCAGCTCTTCCGGGTCCATTTCCTTCAGCAGATAGCCGTCGGCGCCGGCACGCAGGGCGGCGATCAGGTCTTCCGCCTGGTCGGAGACGGTGAGCATGACCACACGCGGGTCGTTGTCCCAGGATTTCATCACCTTGAGCACGTCCAGCCCGCTCATGCCCTTCATGTTGAGGTCGAGCAGAACCATGTCGGGCGCCAGGCTTTTTGCCATCTCGATGCCTTCCTGGCCATTCGAGGCTTCGCCCACGACCTCGAATTGGCCGGCCATCCGCACCAGTTGCATGACGCCGCGGCGGAACAGCGGGTGGTCGTCGATGATGAGCAGGCGTTGCGGGCTATCGGTCATGTTCGTGATTCCTGCTGTGTCGGCGTGAATTCCAGCGCCACGCGGGTGCCGCCTTGCGGACGTTCCTCGAAGCTGAGATGGCCATGCAGACTGTGCGCGCGCTCTTCCATGATGGCCATGCCGTAGTGGTGCAAGTCGGCCGCTTTGGCGATGCCTTTACCATTGTCTTCCACCAGCAACCGCGCCACGCCTTCCGGCTGGCAGCGAAAAGCGACCCGCGCATGGCTGGCGTTGGCATGGTGTAGCACATTGGCGAGCGCCTCGCGCACGATCTGCAAGACGTGGATTTCCTCGTTGGGCGAGAGCGGGCAGGCGTCCAGGGTGGTATCGAGTTCGACAGCGAGCTCGCCGCGCTCGGCGAATTCGGCCACGGTCTCTTCCAGCGCGGAATGCAGGTTCTGGCCCGCCATCTTGAGGCGGAAGGTGGCGAGCAGTTCGCGCAGTTGCCGATAAGCACCGTTCAGGCCTTCGCGCAGTTCCTCCAGTATCTCGTCGGTAGGCTGGCCGGCGGTCATGGCGGCTTTCAGGCGGCTGACCTGGATTTTCATGTAGGCGAGCGATTGCGCCAGGGAGTCATGCAATTCGCGGGCGATCACCGCGCGTTCCTCCAGCAGGGCGACCCGGCGGTTCTGCTCGATGCGCCGTTCCGCGCCAATGGCGACGCCGATATGGCGTGATAGCGCCTCCAGCAACTGCACCTGCCAGGCATCCAGTTGCCGGCCGAGGGGGATTTCCAGGATCAGCACGCCGTACTGGTTTTCGGCGTCGGACAACGGCAGGGTAAGGCGGCGGCGGAAGTTGTCGGCGATGCTGATGCGGGTCTGGTCGCTGCCGTGGCACCAGCGGCATTCCGCCTTTACGCAGGGGTTGGCACCGCTGATGCCATCTTCCGGCCGCATGGTGCTGGCCACGGCCTGGCCGGTGTCGCCGCCGTGCTCGCCCAGGCAGATGATGCCGTGGCCCAACCCCAGCACTTCCTCGATGTCGCGCAGCACCGCGAGATAGGTTTCCCGTCCCGGCGGCGCCCCGTGCAGGCGGGCGATGGAATGGTAGAGGAGTTCCAGCGACTGGTTGCTGCGGGTGAGTTCGGCGGTTTTCTGCCGTACCCGGCCTTCCAGGTCGGCGTAGAGCTTGGAGAGGTCTTCCGCCATCAGATTGAAGGCGCGCCCAAGCTGGCCCAGTTCGTCCTCGCCGGTGTGGTCGGTGCGCGCCGAAAGATCGCCCCGGCCGACGCTGCGGGACAGTTCCAGCAAGCGTTGCAGGGGTTGCACCAGATGCATGTGGATCAGCCAGACGGTGAGCAGGACTACCAGCACGGTGAGCAGCAGCGCCACGCCCAACACCAGGCGCATGACCCGGATCTTGGCCTCGGTGGTGTCCTCCATTTGCTTGACCAGGCTGTCGAGGTGATCGACGAAGCGGGTCATGTCGGCGAGCAGGGCGGCGCGGGCCGCCATGTCCGGGTTGGCAATCTGGCCTTCGGCCACGGCCTGGAAGCGGGGACGGATGCTTTGCCGCCATTGCTGGAGCATGTGCCGCCAGGCCACAGCCAGTCGCGTGTCGATTGACGTGGCCAGCATGGCCTGGATGGCCGGGTCATCCAGGGTGGCCTCAAAGCCACGCAGGGCGCTGGCCATGCGCGCGGCGCCATCGCGCCCGGCCAGCACAGGCGCGGTGAGCGGCGCTCCCAAATACAGGCTGGCCATGCGCCAGCTCTGCATCCGCAGGCTACCGGCGCGGTTGATCGCTTCGCCGCTGCCCTGGGTGGATTCCGCCACCAACCCCGACACCGACATGCCCACCACCGCCAACAAGGCGATGGCCGCGATGGCCCCGCCCATGCGTAGCAGCAGAGAGTTTTGCAAGGCTTTCCAGGCGAAGAGGCGGGGTTTGGGCGGCATCATAAAGTAGCGCCGGCAGGGATACCGGCGAGGCAACAAGCCGGCTAAAAGCCGGCGCTACAAGGGCTACTCCTTTTACCCCTAGGCGCGACGTTGAGGAAATACCCCCTCCGCGCCGAGGCGCTTCAACCGGTTCGCACCAGTCGTTGGCGCCGTATAGATAACAACAACTTGGCGCGTTACCCCCCTACCCATTCGGAGGTATTGGCCGGCTTTCCCCCCGCTTTACCCCCTCTTTCAAGCGGTTTTCCCAACGCGGAAACTGCGCCCCATCGAATTCGGACATCCTGGTGGGGAATGCAATGACGCCACGTTCGCAACAACAACTCTCCGTGCTGATCATGAGCACATTGGCCTTCACGGTGTGTTTCGCCGTGTGGATGATGTTTGCCGTGATCGGCGTTCCGCTAAAGGCACAGCTCGGCCTCAACGAAACCCAGTTCGGCCTGCTGGTCGCCATGCCGGTGTTGACCGGCTCGCTGATCCGCCTGCCCCTGGGCATGTGGACCGACAAGTTCGGCGGCCGCATCGTCTTCTTCGTCCTGATGCTGTCCACCGTGATACCGATCTGGGTGATGGAATACGCCACCGCCTTCTGGCATTTCCTGGTCATCGGCCTGTTCGTCGGCCTGGCTGGCGGCTCCTTTTCGGTGGGCATCGCCTACTGTGCGCGCTGGTACGAGAAAGCGCGCCAGGGCATGGCGATGGGGGTGTTCGGCGCCGGCAATTCGGGCGCGGCGCTGACCAAACTGGTGGCACCCAGCATCGTGGTGGCCTACGGCTGGACCATGGTGCCCAAGGTCTATGCCATAGCCATGCTGGTGACCGCCATCCTGTTCTGGTTCTTCACCTATGACGATCCCGAGCACAAGGTGCCCGCCCACGTCACCGTAATGGACCAGATCCGGGCGCTGAAAGACCCGACGGTGTGGAAATACTGCCAGTACTACTCCATCGTCTTCGGCGGCTACGTGGCCCTGGCGCTGTGGATGACCAAGTACTACGTCACCGAGTATGGCTTCGACCTGAAGACGGCCGCGCTGCTGGCGGTGTCATTCTCCCTGCCGGGCGGCGTACTGCGCGCTGTCGGCGGCTGGATGTCGGACAAGTACGGCGCGCACCGGATGACCTGGTGGACGCTGTGGTTGTCCTGGATCTGCCTGTTCATCATGTCCTACCCGCAGACCGAGTTCACCGTGCAGACCGTGAACGGCCCGCATACCTATCACATCGCGCTCAGCCCGGAAGTGTTCACCGCGCTGTTGTTCACCGTCGGGGTGGCCTTTGGGTTCGCCAAGGCCAGCGTGTTCAAGTACATCTCCGACGACTACCCGCACAACATCGGCGTCATCTCCGGCATCGTCGGCCTGGTCGGCGGCCTCGGCGGCTTCCTGCTGCCGATCATGTTCGGCGCCCTGGTCGATCTCACCGGCATCCGCTCCTCCGCCTTCATGCTGATGTACGGCATCGTCTGGGTGAGCCTGATCTGGATGTACACCACCGAGGTTCGCAAGATGGACCTGATCAAGAAGCCCGCTGTCGCGGCGGACACCCTGGAATGACCCCCTTCACTACTCACCCACGGAGCCAACAATGAGTACCAACATCAAGGAATGGGACGTCGAAGACCCGAAATTCTGGGCATCGACCGGCAAGTCCATCGCCAACCGCAACCTGTGGATATCGATCCCCAGTCTGCTGCTCGGCTTCGCCGTGTGGCTGATGTGGGGCATCATCGCCGTGCAGATGGCCAACCTGGGCTTCCCCTTCAAACAGGAAGAGCTGTTCACCCTGACCGCCATCGCCGGCCTCTCCGGCGCCACCCTGCGCATCCCCGCCTCGTTCATGATCCGCGTCGCCGGCGGGCGCAACACCATCTTCCTGACCACGGCGCTGCTGATGATCCCGGCCGTCGGCACCGGCCTCGCGCTGATGGACAAGAACACGTCCCTGTTCACCTTCCAGTTGCTGGCGCTGCTTTCCGGCATCGGCGGCGGCAACTTCGCCTGCTCCATGTCCAACATCAGCGGCTTCTTTCCGAAGAGCCAGCAGGGCACAGCCTTGGGGCTGAACGCGGGCTTAGGCAACTTCGGCGTCACCACCATGCAAGTCCTGATCCCACTGGTGATGACCGCCGGCATCTTCGGCGCGCTGGCCGGCGACCCGATGACCCTGGCGAAGGACTCCGGCTGGATTCTCGGCAAGATCCCGGCCGGCACGCCCACCTTCATCCAGAACGCCGGCTTCATCTGGCTGCTGGCGCTGGTGCCACTCGCCTTCCTGGGCTGGTTCGGCATGAATAACCTGCTGCCGCTCACCCCCGGCCTGGGCGGTTCCTTCAGCGCCATGGCCAAGGTGCTGTGGCTGTATGGCATCGGCTTCGTCACCGCCCTCGCCGGCCTCTATCTCTACCTGCCCGCGCCGACCGGCCTGGGGCTCTTGAACATGTGGGTGGCGCTGCCGCTGACCATCGTGCTCACCCTGGTGGTGATGCGGCTGTTCGCCTTTGGGGAAATGAAGGCGGGCATCCAGAAGCAGTTCGGCATCTTCAAGAACAAGCACACCTGGTCGCTCACCGTGCTCTATGTGCTCACCTTCGGCTCGTTCATCGGCTTCTCGATGGCGCTGCCGCTGTCGATCAAGGTGATCTTCGGCGACAGCCACCTCCTCAACGCCGCGGGTGTCTGGGAACACATCAAGAACCCGGCCGCCCCTTCCGCCTTGACTTATGCCTGGATCGGCCCCTTCGTCGGCGCGCTGGCGCGGCCCATCGGCGGCTGGATATCCGACAAGGTGGGCGGCTCCATCGTCACCCAGATCATTTCGGCGGTGATGGTGGTGGCCTCCGCCTATGTCGGCTGGATCATGATGCAGGCCTACCACTCGGCCACCCCGGAACAGTTCTTCATGCAGTTCCTGGTGGTGTTCGTCGTCCTGTTCGCCGCCACCGGCATCGGCAACGGCTCCACCTTCCGCTCCGTCGGTTACATCTTCGACCGCCAGCAGGCCGGCCCGGTGCTGGGTTGGACCTCGGCGGTGGCCGCCTATGGCTCATTCATCGCCCCCGAGGTGATCAAGAACCAGATCAAAGCCGGCACCCCGGAAAACGCGATGTACGGCTTCGCCATCTTCTACGCCCTGTGCCTGGTTCTGAACTGGTGGTTCTACCTGCGCAAGAACAGCGAGATCAAAAACCCGTAACGAACCGTAGGGTGCGCCGCGCGCACCTTTTACTAGGCCACCTCAAACCGGTGCGCACGGCGCACCCTACAGGAGAAAACACATGAGCCACTTTCTCGACCGCCTGACCTACTTCACGCGCCCACGCGAGCCCTTCTCCGGCGGCCACGGCGTACTGACCATCGAAGACCGTAAGTGGGAGGACGCCTACCGCAACCGCTGGCGCCACGACAAGGTAGTGCGTTCCACCCACGGGGTGAACTGTACCGGCGGCTGTTCCTGGAAGATTTTCGTGAAAAGCGGCCTGGTGTCGTTCGAGATGCAGCAGACCGACTACCCGCGCACTCGCGACGATCTGCCCAACCATGAGCCGCGCGGTTGCCAGCGTGGCGCCTCGTTCTCCTGGTATCTGTACAGCCCGCACCGGATCAAGCATCCGATGATTCGCGGCCGCCTGCTCGACCTCTACCGCGCCGAGCGCAAGGCCGGCCGCGATCCGGTGGAAGCCTGGGCGGCGATCCAGGCCGACCCGGCCAAGCGCCTGAAATACACCAGCGTGCGCGGCCTGGGCGGCTTCGTGCGCACCCACTGGGACGAAGTCACCGAAATCGTCGCCGCCGCCAACGTGTACACCATCAACAAGTGGGGTCCGGACCGCATTTTCGGCTTCTCGCCGATCCCGGCCATGTCGATGATTTCCTACGCCGCCGGCGCCCGTTATCTGTCGCTCATCGGCGGTGCCTTGGGTTCCTTCTATGACTGGTATTGCGACCTGCCCGCCGCCAGCCCGCAGACCTGGGGCGAGCAGACCGACGTGCCGGAAGCGGCCGATTGGTACAACTCCACCTACCTCATCATCACCGGCGCCAACCTGCCGATGACCCGCACGCCGGATGCGCACTTCGCCATCGAGACCCGCTACAAGGGCACCAAGATCGTGTCGATGGCGCCGGATTACGCCGAATACGTCAAGTTTGCGGACTTGTGGATGCCGGTGCGGCAAGGCACCGATGCCGCCGCCTTCCTGGCGATGGGCCATGTCGCGTTGAAGGAGTTTTTCATCGACCGGCAGATTCCCTATTTCCAGGAATACACCCGCAAGTACACCGACCTGCCAATGCAGGTGACCCTGCGCCCGCATGGCGAGGGCTATGTCAGCGACCGCAACCTGCGCGCCTCCGACCTGGGCGGCATGAATGAAACCAACAACCCCGAGTGGAAAACCATCGTCTGGGATGAGATGTCCGGCGGCTTCGTGGTGCCGGGCGGCTCGGTGGGCTTCCGCTGGGGCGAGGAAGGAAAATGGAACCTGCTGGAGAAGCAGTCCGACGGCTCCGACATGTGCGCGGAGCTCTCCTGCCAGGGCAAGTCTGGCATGGAAATCGTCTCGGTGGGCTTCCCGCACTTCACCGAGAATGAGCCCGATCTGCTCTGGCGCAACGTGCCAGTACGCCGGGTGAAGCTGGCGGACGGTTCGGAAACCTTCGCCACTTCGGTGTTCGACCTGCAGATCGCCCAGTACGGCATCGACCGTGGCCTCGGTGGCGGCAACGTAGCCCGCTCCTACGACGACGCCAATTGCGCCTACACCCCGGCCTGGGCCGAGAAGGTGACGGGCGTGAAGCGCGCCGACCTGATCCGCACCGGCCGCGAGTTCGCCGACAACGCCGCGAAAACCAAGGGCAAGTCGATGATCATCATGGGCGCGGCGATCAACCACTGGTATCACAACGACCTGGCCTACCGCTCGATCATGAACCTGCTGCATATGTGCGGTTGCGTCGGCCAGAGCGGCGGTGGCTGGGCGCATTACGTGGGCCAGGAAAAGCTGCGTCCGCAAGCCGGCTGGGCGCCGATCGCCTTCGGCCTGGACTGGCACCGTCCGCCACGGCAGATGAACGCCACGTCCTATTGGTATTTCCACACCGACCAGTGGCGCTACGAGGCGGTGAAGGCCGACGACCTGCTCTCCCCCGCCGGCCGCAACCGCAACAAGGGCTATTCCCTGGCCGACTACAACGTGGCCGCCACCCGCATGGGCTGGCTGCCGTCGGCGCCGCATTTCAACCGCAACCCGATCGAACTGGCCGCCGAGGCGGAAAAAGCCGGGGCCAGCGATGAAGCCGGAGCCGCCAAATACATCGCCGAGCAGCTCAAATCCGGCGCCCTGGATGTGGCCTTCGCCGACCCTGACGACCCGGTCAACTGGCCGCGCAACCTGATCGTCTGGCGCGCCAATCTGATCGGCAGCTCCGCCAAGGGCCACGAGTATTTCCTCAAACATCTGCTGGGCGCGCAGAACGGGGTCATGAGCGAAGGCGGCGACGGCAACCACTGCAAGGAAGTGAAGTGGCATGAGAAGGGCCCCACCGGCAAGCTGGACCTGATGGTGGACATCAACTTCCGCCTCAACTCCACCGGCGCCTACTCCGACATCATCCTGCCCACCGCCACCTGGTACGAGAAGAACGACCTCAACACCACCGACATGCACCCCTTTATCCACCCGCTCTCGGAAGCAGTGAGCCCGGGCTGGGAGTCGAAGTCCGACTGGCAGATTTTCAAGGCCATCGCCCAGTCCTTCTCCAAACTGGCGGCCAAGCACCTGGGGACGAAAAAGGATCTGGTCGCCCTGCCGATGCAGCACGACTCGGCCTTCGAAATGGCACAACCGCTGGGCCAGGTGAAAGACTGGAAACGCGGCGATTGCGAGCCGATCCCCGGCAAGACCATGCCGCTGATCAAGCTGGTGGAGCGCGACTATGCCAGCACCTACAACAAGTACATCGGCCTCGGCCCCTTGATGGTCAAGCTCGGCAACAATATCAAGGGCATCGACTGGAACACCGAGCAGGAATACGAGGAACTGAAGAAGCTCAACTACACGGTGAAAGAGCCCGGCGTGTCGTTCGGGATGCCCAGCCTGGAGGAGGACATCGCGGTGTGCGATTCGGTGATGCGCATGGCGCCGGAAACCAACGGCGAGGTGGCGCACAAGTCCTGGTCTGCCCTCTCCAAGAAAACCGGCATCGACCATCACCACCTCTATGCCGGGCGCCAGGAAGACAAGATCACCTTCCGCGACATCCAGGCGCAGCCGCGCAAGATCATCACCGCGCCGACCTGGTCCGGGATTGAATCGGAGCACGTCTCTTATACGGCGGGCTACACCAACATCCACGAACACATTCCATTCCGCACGCTCACCGGACGCGCCCACTTCTACCAGGATCACGAGTGGTTCCTGGACTTTGGTGAAGGCTTCTGCGCCTTCCGCCCACCGCAGGACCTGGGCGCGCACAAGAAGGTGCCCGCCAGCGTGCTGAACAAGCCGCACCTGACCTTGTCCTGGATCACCCCGCACTCCAAGTGGGGCATCCACTCCACCTACCAGGACAACCTGCGCATGCTCAGCCTGTTCCGCGGCGGCCCCTATGTGTGGATTTCCGAGACCGACGCCGACAGCGTGGGCATCAAGGACAACGACTGGGTGGAGGCGATCAATGCCAACGGCGCCACCATGGCCCGCGTGGTGGTGTCACAACGGGTGCCAATAGGCATGGCGCTGATGTACCACGCCCAGGAAAAAAACGTGAACGTGCCCGGCAGTCCGTCCACCGGCAAACGCGGCGGCATCCTCAACTCGGTGACGCGGGTCATCGTCAAGCCCACCAACATGGTCGGCGGCTACGCGCAACTGGCCTACGGTTTCAACTACTACGGCACGGTTGGCTGCCAGCGCGACGAAGTGGTGATCCTGCACAAGGTGGAAGACCAGGCCATCGACTGGCTGGAGCGGCCGCTGACTTCGGAACGGGAGGCGCAACTGAACCCTCCGGGGATCGGGCAGAAGTAGGGGTTTTCTCCCTCTCCCGCCTGCGGGAGAGGGGAGCAAAGGGTTTAACCGCCGAGGTTTCAGAGGTTACGGGTCTCATGGCTGGGTCTTCGCATCCCGAGGGCCTCGGTGGTTAACAAGCATTTGTGATCGTAGGGCGGAACGCGAAGCGGTTCCGCCGATGTGAGCGGCGGATTGCCCCACTGGCATCCGCCACGAAATAGGAGCGTGAAATGAAAGTCAGAGCGCAATTCGCCTTCGTCTTCAACCTGGACAAGTGCATCGGCTGCCACACCTGTTCGGTGACCTGCAAGAACGTGTGGAGCAACCGCAAGGGCGTCGAATACGCCTGGTTCAACAACGTCGAATCCAAGCCCGGCATTGGTTATCCGAAGCAGTGGGAAAACCAGGAAATCTGGCGCGGTGGCTGGGAATTGAAGAATGGCAAGCTGCAACTGAAATCCGGCAGCAAGCTGGACCGCTTGCTCAATATCTTCGCCAACCCGGACCTGCCGGAAATCGACGACTACTACGAGCCGTTCACCTTCGATTACGCCCACTTGCAGAACGCGCCGCTGTCCGAAGCCGCCCCCACCGCGCGGCCGGTGTCGCAGATCACCGGCGAGCGGATGGAGAAGATTACCTGGGGGCCGAACTGGGAAGACGACCTCGCCGGCGAGTTCGCCAAGCGCTCGCAAGACCAGAACATGCGCAACCTGGAGAAGGCGATCTACGGCAAGTTCGAGAACACCTTCCACATGTACCTGCCGCGCATCTGCAACCACTGCCTCAACCCGGCCTGTGTGGCTTCCTGCCCGTCCGGCTCGCTGTACAAGCGCGAGGAGGACGGCATCGTGCTGGTCGACCAGGACAAATGCCGCGGCTGGCGCATGTGCATCTCCTCATGCCCCTACAAGAAGGTGTTCTACAACTGGGAATCCGGCAAGGCGGAGAAGTGCATCGGCTGCTATCCGCGGGTGGAATCCGGTATGCCTACCATTTGTTCGGAATCCTGCGTCGGCCGCATCCGCTACAACGGCATCATGTTGTATGACGCCGACAAGATCGAGGCCCTGGCCTCCACGCCCAACGAGCAGGACTTGTACCAGGCCCAGCTCGACATCTTCCTCGACCCGAATGATCCCGAGGTGATCGCCGCCGCCCGCCGCGACGGCATCCAGGAAGACTGGATCATCGCCGCGCAGAAATCACCCATCTACAAGATGGCGGTGGACTGGAAGATCGCTTTCCCCATGCACCCCGAGTTCCGCACCCTGCCGATGGTCTGGTACGTGCCACCGCTGTCGCCGGTGCAGTCCGCCATCGACCAAGGACTTCTGCCGACCGAAGCCGACGGCTGCATCCCCCGCGCCGATACCTTGCGCCTGCCGCTGAAATACCTGGCCAACCTGTTCACCGCCGGCAAGGAAGAACCCGTGCGCACGGCGCTCAACCGGATGATCGCGATGCGCTCCTACATGCGTTCCATCCATGTGGAAGGCGTGGCCAACGTCGAGGTCCTGAATAACGCCGGCATCACCGAGGACATCGCCAAGGAGATGTATCGCTACATGGCCATCGCCAATTACGAAGACCGCTTCGTCATTCCCACCGGCCATGAGGAAGTACGCCTGGACGATTTCCACGCCTTCCAGGGCCAGAACGGCTTCACCTTCGGCAACGACTCCTCGCCCGGCATTTCGCCCAACTCCCTGTTCCCGGAACGCCGTCGCGAGTCGGTGGAATCCCTGCAACAAGCCCCGGCGGCGGATGAACTATGAACCAGGAGAACCCGATGTTCTATCAAGTCTTATCCAAACTGCTCGACTACCCGGATGAGGCCCTGCTGGCCGCGCTTCCCGAGTTGCGCGGTGAAATCAGGCGTGGTCTGGAAGCCGCTGAATGGCTGGTGCTGGACCGCTTCCTGAACCACCTGGAAAAGCTCGATCTGACCGAGGCGCAAGCGGCCTATGTGATGACCTTCGACCTCACGCCGGAACATGCCCTGCATCTCACCCACCACCTGTTCGGCGACGACAAGAACCGGGGCCCGGCGCTGATCGATCTGTCCGAGTTCTACAAGGAATTCGGCCTGGAGATGGTGGCCAATAATGTGCTGGCAAATGATTCGGCCGCGAATGAAGGCAGCAACGAGATTCCGGACTATCTGCCGCTGATGCTGGAATTCGCCGCCCAGCTTTCGCTGGAGGAGTCGCGCTTCTTCCTGGCGCAGTGGGCCCGCGTGCTGAACCAGCTCGCGACCAACCTGGAAGACGCGCAAAGCCCTTACGCCCCGCTCATCCGCCTCGTCGAACAACGCAGCCTGCTGGTCAGGGCCGCCGCCTGAAAGGAGTTCAGATCATGGACCTGCATCAAATCGTCTTTGGGGTTTACCCCTACCTGTGCATCGCCACCTTCGTGCTGGGAAGCTGGATTCGTTTCGACCACGAGCAATACACCTGGAAAAGCGATTCCAGCCAGTTGCTGTCGAAGAACGGGATGCGCCTGGCCAGCAACTTCTTCCACATCGGCGTCATCGCCATCTTCTTCGGCCACTTCGTCGGTCTGCTGACCCCGCACAGCGTGTTCACCGCGCTGGGCGTCTCCGATATGGCGCACCAGGGCATCGCCATCCTGGCCGGCGCGATCTTCGGCTTGCTGGCGCTGATCGGCGGCCTCGGCCTGTGGCTGCGCCGCCTGTTCAACAAGCGGGTGCGCGCCGCCAGCCGCTGGATGGATATCAACATCCTGGGCTGGATTCTGCTCACGCTAATGATGGGCCTGTCCACCTTGCCGTTCTCGGTGGGACATGCCGAACACGGCGACGCCACGATCATGCTGCGCCTGGCGGAATGGGTGCAAAGCGTGGTCACCCTGCAACCCAACCCGGAACTGCTGCGCCATGTCGATACCGTGTACAAGATGCACCTGTTCCTGGGGATGAGCGTATTCCTGTTCTTCCCCTTCACCCGCCTGGTCCACATCTGGAGCGCGCCGGTCGGCTACCTGTTCCGCGCCTACCAGATCGTGCGCGCCAAGCGCGCCGTGTGATGGAGGCCGCCATGCGATCCACCGCGCACATGCCGAAGATCAACTACCTGGAAGAAGCGCGTGACAGCACCAGCCCCTACGCCATCTATACCTGCAAGTTGCTGGTCGACGGCCAGGAAGTACTGACCGACCAGGAAGGCTACATCCTCGACATGGACGCCTGGAGCGAAGGCTTTGCCCGCGCCCAGGCGGCCAAGGAAAGCCTCACGCTCAGCAACGAGCACTGGCAGGTCATCCACTTCATTCGCGAATACTACGAAGACCACAACGTCCAGGCCCAGGTGCGCGACATGGTCAAACACTTCCGCGCGGCGTGGGGGCCGGATCGGGGAAACAGCCGCTATCTGCACGACCTCTTCCCGATGGGCGGCCCACAAAAACAGGGCAACCGCATCGCCGGGGTGCGCAAGACCAAGGGCGAGCACTGAGCTTCACGGCTTTGGTCGAAAAAAACGGGCCCGATCGGGCCCGTTGTCTTGTTACCCGCCAGGCTACTGGCAGACCTGCTGCATGTTGAAGGGGAGCAGATCGGTGCTGTTGAGGGCTTCCATACCGCTGGTGATCAGCCAACGCAGGGCTTTGGTGGGGAGGGGAGTGATGCCGATCAGTTCGGTGGGGCATTTGAAGGTCAGCACATACAGCGGCTTTTCTCCGGTGGGGTAAACCTTCTTGATGCTCGGGAGGATGGATATGTCCGCTGACGGCAGGTGGGGCTCGGGCAGGAACGACTTCAAGTCGCTGAATATCTGGCCCAGGTCGACGGTCGTGTTGAATGGAATCATGCCCGTTGGGAGTGGAATCTGGCTCGTTTGGAATGGGGCCATGGCGGTCTGATTGAAGGCTACGCTGTTGGCCAGATAAGGATTGATGTAGGGCTGCGCATTGCGCGCGGCTTTCTCTGCCTGGGCCGGCACGCCCGTCGTTGCAGGCGCGGCCGCGACAAGCGCCGGGGTAGCTGGTGTGGCCACGACGATCGCGCTCGCGGGGGCGGCAACGACCCGCGCTGCCACGGGCAACGGCGCTACCACCGGCGCCGCCAAAACTATCGGCTTGGCCAAAACCGGTGCTGTGGCCTGGATAGCCGCGGGTAGATGGGGATTCGACTTCGCTACAACGGCCGCGGCTGAACCGGGCTGATAGGGATTCATCAGCGTGGCGACCGGTCGCGCATCGCTGGCGGGTGCTTTCACTCTGGCAACACGTTTCACTTTTCTGCGCGGCTTCTTGGTTCTGTGCAGATTTTTGGCCTTTTGCAGCATAGCTTTCGCCGTAGACCCGGCCTCGACCTTGTTGGGCTGTGTGCCACTCCAGGCCGCGCCGCTGTTCAGTAACGCAACGGCGGCGACGAGCAGGCAACTGAGAAGCTGAGGGAATGCTTTCATTAGTCCGTCCTCTATGAATCGGTGATCCCGGCTTGCCGCTGCAATCGGGAGAAAAACCTTAGGGATAATACCGCTACCGGAGCCTTCGCAGCCTGCTCAAAAAATGGCGGGGCGGCGAAAGAGCAAGAGCAGCAATGATGACCTTCCTGGGCTTAAGGGGTTCCCTATTTTGTTGACTTCGTCTGAGGGGCCTTGGCGGGATAGGCATCATTGCCACACATCCGTTGCCAGTACATCCGTTGCCAACTTCTCGGCGCGGCAACCTGAGGCGTCGCAGGCGAGATAGCCACCGCTGTCTCCATACCAGTCCGGCAGCACCCAGCGATCACAGGGGCGGCCATCGACGTTGAGGCGGTGGTGTGCGGGGCGGTGGGTGTGGCCGTGGATGATGCGGCTTACCGCATGGCGGCGGAAGGCTTCGGCAATGGCTTCCGGGTTCACATCCATGATTTCCGGGCGCTTGCCGGCTTTCGCCTGTTCACTGCGGCAGCGCAGGGCGGCGGCGAGGGCGTGGCGCTCCGCCAGGGGCTTGGCGAGGAATTCAGAACGCCAGCCAGGGTCACGCACCTGGGCGCGGAAAGCCTGATATTGCGCGTCGTCCGTGCACCAGGCATCGCCATGGGCCAGCAGCGTGGGGCTACCGTACAAGTCGATGCGGGTGGGATCTTTCAGCAGGGCCAGGCCGGCGGCGCGGGCCAGATCCGGGCCGGCGAGGAAATCACGGTTGCCCGGCAGGAAATAGAGGGGAACGCCGCTTTGCGCAAGCTGCTTCAGTGCGGCGGCGATCCCGGCGTGGAACGGCAGCGCGAGATCGTCATCGCCCACCCAGGCTTCGAACAGGTCACCCAGGAGGTAGAGAGCGTCGGCGCGCGGCGCTTTCTGGTTGAGAAACCGCCGGAACGACGCGGCGGCGCCAGGCCGTTCCGGCGTGAGGTGGAGATCGGAGAGAAACAGCGTGGCCGTAGCCACTAGTGGCATGGAGGCGTTCAGCCCTCCACGACCTCCGCGGTTTCGATCATCACATTTTCCACCGGCACGTCCTGGTGCCCGGCACGCATGCCGGTGCGCACCTTGCGGATACGGTCGACGGTATCCTGGCCTTCCACCACGCGGCCGAACACGCAGTAGCCATAGCCTTGCGCGGACGCTTCGCGGAAGTTGAGGAAGGCGTTGTCCGCGATATTGATGAAGAACTGGCTACTGGCGGAGTCAGGGTCGGGGGTGCGCGCCATGGCAACGCTGTAGGCGACGTTCTTGAGGCCATTGTCGGCTTCGTTGCGGACCGGCGCGCGAGTGGCTTTCTGTTCCATGTCGGGGGTGAAGCCGCCGCCCTGAATCATGAAGCCGTCGATCACGCGGTGAAAAATGGTGCCGTTGTAATGGCCGTCGCGCACGTATTGCACGAAGTTGGCGACGGTATCGGGAGCGGCCTTGGCGTCCAGTTCCAGGGTGATGGATCCGAAGTTGGTTTGCAGTTTGATCATGGGGTGGGCTCGGTTGGGTTTCTTGGCGGTGGAGTGTGCCGCGAAGCTCACGGCGGTGAAGCTGAGCAGGCAAAAAGCCAGGATGAAGCGGGTCAGGTTTTGCATGAGGGGGGATCAGTGTTGCGCGAGTCTGGTGGGTAAATCGGTGGTTTTTTCCATCACGATGCGCCAAAGCCCCTCATCCAGGCGCCAATAGAGGCGTTTGCGGCTTTGGCTTACGAGACGATCACTGCTGTAGCGCTGGGTAAACTCGGCATAGGCCAAGGGTTTTTCATTCTCGGCGCCGGGGTAGAGGAACAGGCTGATGTCTTCCAGTTCCACTTTGATCCAGGCCTTTTCGGTAATGTTGTGGCGTTTACTGTCCGCCCAGGCGCGGCCTTCGCCACGCAGGAAGGCGCTGGCGTAATGGCCGAGAAAGCGATCCGCATCGCGTCCCTGCCAGGTCGCCCGCCAGGTCTGGAGCCGCGTCAGCAGATCATTCCTGGCCTGCTCCCAGGCTTCGCGGTCGATCCAGTCGGCGCGCTCGGTGAGCACGACCGGCGTGGCGCCCGGCTGCACCCAACGGCTGATTTCTTTCAAGTCGGGATTGGTCACCACCACGCAGCCGTCGCTGGAGCGGGGCGGGCGGCTGTAGGTATCGGAAGGCACACCATGCAGCCAGATGCCGTGGCCACCGCGCCCCTGGATACGGTCCCACTCGTTCGGGTAGTCGAGCGGGAAAGCGCCGGCACCGTAAAGGTCGGCCAGGCCTTTGCGCGGCAGTTCCTTGGCGATCTGATAGATCCCCATCGGCGTGCGCTTGTCCCCTTCGCTGTGCTTATCGGTGCCGTTCTTGCCGATGGTCATGTAGAAATCGGTTTTCAGGCGCGGCTCGCCATTCACGTTTTCGAACAGATAGAGGCGGGCGCGCGAGGCATCGGCGAGCAGGGCATATTTCTGGCCACTGGCAAGTTGCAGGATCTGGCGCGGCAACTGCGCCGGATCAGGCTGGTCGATATAGCGCAGCAAGCGGACGCGGGCTTCATCGCGCAGGTCGGACAGCGATTGCGCGGAAGTCGCCGAGTGCGATGCCACCGTACCGATACCGGAGAGAGGGCGGGCGCGGGCCATCAGCAGGTCGCCCTTGATCAGGTGGGCGAGCTTGAAATCGGGGCGGATGGAAATGACCCGGTTGACTTCCCTGAAAGCGTCATCCAGGCGATTGCTGCGGATATCCTGAATCGTCTTGCCGATCAGGGCGTCGGGTGAAGGCAGGAAGCGCGCCGTGTCGGCGCTGGCCACCAGGATGGGCGCCGCGCCATTGGCCGCCGCCAGGCCGGGCAGCGCGGCCAGCAGAACCCGTGCGAGGGTGGACAGCCATTTGCCCATGTTTTTCAACGCTCCTCGACGATTTTCCAGGCGTCACCCTGTTGTTCCAGGATCAGAGTTTTCTTGCCCTTGTCTTTGTAGGTGTTGGAGGTGTAGCGCTGGGTGAAACTGACATGGGCGGTGTCACCTTGCAGCTTGATCTTGATCCGGTCCAGTTCCACCTTGATGAATTCCGGGCGGGTGACGCGGGTTTTACGATCCGCTTCCCATTCCGCGCGATCACTCCCGCCCGGTACTTTGAAGTCCTTGCCGTAGAAGGCCAGGTAGCCTTCGGCATCACGCTGGCTCCATACCTCGGCCCAGGCATGGACGGTACGTTCGATCTCCGCGCTGGGGTCGATCGCCACGGCGGCCACTTCAACGGGTTTGTTCGTTGCGGCAGGCACGGCCTGGGGTTTGGCGGCCTCCGCCACCTTGACGGGGGGGGCGGGTGATGTGGAGCGGGCCGGCTCGGTCGAGGTGATGGTGGCCTGCGCCAGTTGGCCGGTTTTCGTGGTGGCGGCCTTGGCGGGGGCTTTGGCCTTGCCCGTGTCCTGCATGTGAGTGGGGCTGAACAGATCGCGAATCATCGCCAGCTTGGTCAGCGCCGAGGTATTCGATTTGTCCAGTTGCAAGGCCTTGTCGTAGGACTGCGAGGCCATCTTGGCGTAAATGTCACCCAGGTTTTCATGCGCGGTGGCATAGCTGGGGTGGGTGCGGATGGCCATTTCCAGGCTGTTCTTGGCGCGATCGTACTGAGCCTGGGCGGCGTAGAGCACGGCCAGGTTGTTGTAGGGCTCGGGCAGTTCCGGGTAATCCTCGGTGAGATCGGTGAAGACTTTGATCGCCTCGTTGTGGCGGTTCAGTTCGGTAAGAATCAGACCTTTAAGAAAGCGCCCCTGGGCATCCTTCGGATTCGCCGTCAGGAAGGCATTCACCTTTTCCAGGGCGGCGGCATTGTTGCCCAGGCGAAATGCCTGATTGGCGTCTTGAACACTGGGCATGGCGGCAGGCGCCACGGCGGGAAACCAGACGAGGAGGAGCGCGACGGGAACGGCGCGGGCGAGGCGGGAGGAAAAACGGGAGAGAACCATATGTGCTAAGCTTTTTCGCGGTTTTTTGTGGGTGATGGAGCAAGCCCCAGGCCGCGCGGATTCTAGCCCGCGCGGGGCGCATTGCAAAATTACCCCCCGCTATTCTCTCGCCTCCACCGCCTCCCCTCCTGATCAAGCCATGAGCGATTCCGCCCCGATTCAGCATTTCATCCGTTCCATCATCGAAGCCGACCTGGCCAGCGGCAAACATGCCGCCATCGCCACCCGCTTTCCGCCCGAACCCAATGGTTATCTTCATATCGGCCATGCCAAGTCGATCTGCCTGAATTTCGGCCTGGCGCTGGATTACCAGGGCACCTGCAACCTGCGTTTCGACGATACCAACCCGGAAAAAGAGACTGAGGAATACGCCAGCGCCATCCAGGAAGACGTGCGTTGGCTGGGCTTCAACTGGAATGGCGAAGTGCGCTGGGCGTCCGATTACTTCCCCGCGCTTTACGCCTATGCGGAAGAATTGATCGGCAAGGGTCTGGCCTATGTCGACGATCTGACGCCCGAGGAGATGCGCGAGTTTCGCGGCACGCTGAGCCAGTCGGGGCGCGAAAGCCCGTATCGCAACCGCGCCGCCGCGGAAAACCTCGACCTGTTCCGGCGCATGAAGGCGGGCGAATTCCCCGACGGCTCGCGCACCCTGCGCGCCAGGATCGACATGTCCAGCCCCAATATCAACCTGCGCGATCCTGTGCTCTACCGGATCAAGCGCGCGCACCACATTCGCACCGGCGATGCGTGGTGCATCTACCCGATGTACGACTATACCCACTGCATTTCGGATGCCCTGGAGCGCATCACCCATTCCCTGTGCACCCTGGAATTCGAGGATCACCGCCCGCTCTATGACTGGGTGCTGGAGCAACTCTCGGTGCCCTCGCATCCGCGCCAGATCGAGTTCTCTCGTCTGGAACTGCGCTACACCGTCACCAGCAAACGCAAGCTCAACCAGTTGGTGGCCCAGAATTACGTCGCTGGCTGGGACGACCCACGTATGCCCACCCTCCACGGCATGCGTCGGCGCGGCTACACCCCGGCTGGCATCCGCGAATTCGCCCGCCGCATCGGCATTTCCAAGAGCGACAACGTGATCGACATGGCGGTGCTGGAAGGCTGCATCCGCGAAGACCTGGAAGCCAAAGTGCCGCGCGTGATGGCCGTGCTCAACCCGCTCAAGGTCGTGCTCAGCAATTACCAGGAGGGCGTGACCGCTTCCCACGGCGCCGGCTTCCATCCCCAGCATCCGGAATTCGGCGAGCGCGACGTGCCGATCAGCCGCGAAATCTGGGTGGAACAGGACGACTTTTCCGAAAGTCCGCCCGCCGGCTGGCGCCGCCTGACGCCGGGCGGGGAAGTGCGCCTGCGCTATTCCTACGTCATCAAGTGCGAGGAAGTGGTAAAGGATGTGGAGGGCAAGGTCATCGAACTGAAATGCAGCATCGACCATGAAACGCTGGGCAAGAATCCGGTCGGCCGCAAGGTGAAGGGCGTCATCCACTGGGCCAGCGCCGCTCATGCCCTGCCAATCGAGGTGCGTCTGTATGACCGCCTGTTCCTCGACCCGGAACCGGACAGCCACAAGGAGCGCGACTTTCTGGAGTTTCTCAATCCCGACTCGTTGCAAGTGGTGCGCGGCTGGGTGGAACCCTGCGTGAGCGAAGCCGCGCCGGAAACCCACTATCAGTTCGAGCGCCTCGGCTACTTCTGCGCCGACCGCTTCGACCACCGCAGTGGCCACCCCTCCGGCGCGCGACTGGTGTTCAACCGCACCGTGACGCTGAAAGACTCCTGGGCCAGGGAGCAAAGCGGATGCTGACGCTGCACAACACCCTCACCCGCAAGAAAGAAACCTTCGCCCCCCTCATCCCCGGCCAGGTGCGCATGTATGTCTGCGGCATGACCGTGTACGACTACTGCCACCTCGGCCACGCCCGCGTACTGGTGGTGTTCGACATGATTACCCGCTGGCTGCGCGCTTCCGGCTATGACGTGAATTACGTGCGCAACATCACCGACATCGACGACAAGATCATCAAGCGCGCCTTCGACAACGGCGAAGCCTTCACCGCACTGACCCAGCGTTTCATCGACGCCATGCACGAAGACAGCGCCGCCCTCGGCGTGCTGCCACCGGACCACGAGCCGCGCGCCACGGAATACGTCGGCCGGATGCTGGCCATGATTCAGACCCTGATCGACCGTGGCCATGCCTACCCGGCGGCCAATGGCGATGTCTATTACGCGGTGAGCAGCTTCCCCACCTATGGCCAGCTTTCCGGCAAAACGCTGGACGACCTGCGCGCTGGCGAGCGGGTGGAGATCGACCCGAACAAGCGCGATCCGATGGATTTCGTATTGTGGAAAGCCGCCAAGCCGAATGAACCCGCCTGGCCCTCGCCCTGGGGGCCGGGCCGGCCCGGCTGGCATATCGAATGCTCCGCGATGGGCAGCGATCTGCTCGGCGCGCATTTCGACATTCATGGCGGCGGCCAGGACTTGCAGTTCCCGCACCACGAAAACGAGATTGCCCAGAGTGAAGGCGCGCATGGCTGCAAGTTCGTCAACTACTGGCTGCACAACGGCTTTGTCCGCGTCGACGATGAAAAGATGTCCAAGAGCCTGGGCAACTTTTTCACCATCCGCGAAGTGCTGGAAAAATACGACGCCGAAGTCGTGCGCTTCTTCATCCTGCGCGCCCACTACCGCAGCCCGCTCAACTACTCCGGCCAGCACCTGGACGACGCCCGCGCGGCGCTCACCCGGCTCTACACCGCACTGCGCGGCGTGGACGCGGCCAAGCTGGACATCGACTGGAACACCCCGTTGCCGACGCGCTTCAAAGCCGCGATGGACGACGACTTCAACACCCCGGAGGCGCTGGCCATCCTGTTCGAGTTGGCTAATGGAGTAAACAAGATCAAGAGCCCTCATCTAGCGGGGAAGCTAAAGGCTCTTGGCGGGGTTCTGGGGTTGCTTCAACGTGATCCAGACAGCTTTCTGCAGGGGCGTCGGGCGGCAACTTCAGACTTAACGGCTAGCTACCGTATCGAAGGTCCGGATAACTATACCCCCGAGCACATCCAGGCCCTGATCGACGAACGCCTCGCCGCCCGCAAAGGCAAAGACTTCAAACGCGCCGACGCCATTCGCGACGAACTCAAAACCGCCGGCATCGTGCTTGAAGACGGCCCACAAGGCACGACCTGGCGGCGGGAATAGCCAAGTCGGTCGCACGGCCGCCTTGGAGCGCGGGCGCGCGAGTATTCCTTACTATCCGGGCTATAAGGCTGTCGGATGAAGTCAGTACAGCACGACCAGGACCACGCGCCGGTTCTGGGCACGGCCTTCGCGGTTCATGTTGCTGGCCACCGACAGGCTTTCGCCATAGGACATGGCGGAGAGGCGATGCAGGGGGAGGCCCCCTCTGGCGTGCAGGTAGCGGCGCACGGCATCCGCGCGTTGCTGGCCCACTTTCAGGTTGACCGCCGCGCTGCCGGTGCTGTCGGTATGGCCCTGCACTTCGATGAAGACGCTTCGGTTTTCGCCCTTGATCCTGGCGACAAACTCGTCGAGCGCGGCCATCGCCGCCTTGCTCAGCAGCACCTTGCCATGGCCGAATTTGACCTTGTCTTCAGACAGCACGACCTCGTAAGCCAGCTTGCCTTCGGCCAGCTTGCCGGCGGCCGCGGCGCGCTCCAAAGCTTCCTGAGCGGTCTTGGAAACCTGGGCGATATCCGCTTCATTCTTGCCTAGACGATCCGCATGCACCTTGAGGGTGATGACGGCTTCGTCGAGTCGTTTACTGGTGGCCTCCACATTAGCGGTGCTGGACCTGATCGCCGCATCCGTGCTGTTGGCGCGGCTTTCCAGCACATCGACCCGGGTGTTCACGGGCTTGAGCTGGCCTTGTACGTATTCGCGTACATATTTCTGGGTGGCACAGCCGGAAAGCAGGAGTGCCAATGCCAGCAATTTCGCAAGATTCTTCATCTAAAGCTCCATTGGTTTCGAGTAACGCGTTGATTTTAGATTAACTTAATGGTGAAAAACGGCCAACCTTGAATCAGGGGTTTTCCTGCGCTGGAAAATAACTGCTATCCGGCGCGTCTAGCCTGATTTCCACCGGAGTGTCGTCGACCTTGATCGGTTCCACGCCCACCAGGCTGGGGAAAGTCAGCACCGCAGCCACCATGAGCACCTGGATGATCAGGAAAGGCACCGCGCCCCAGTAGATGTCGGTAGTTTTCACTTCCTTCGGCGCCACGCTCTTGAGGTAGAACAGGGCGAAACCGAACGGCGGGTGCATGAACGAGGTCTGCATGTTGATGCCCAGCAGTACGCCGAACCAGACCAGGTCGATGCCCAGCTTCTGCGCCACCGGCGCCAACAGCGGCACGACGATGAAAGCGATCTCGAAGAAATCCAGGAAGAATGCCAGCACGAACACCAGCAGGTTCACCACCAGCAAGAAGCCCAGCTCGCCACCGGGCAGAGCGCTGAGCAGGTCCTCCACCCAGAGGTCGCCTTCCAGCAGGCGGAATACCAGGGAAAACACGGTAGAGCCAATCAAAATGAAGATGACAAAGGTGGTCAGCCGTGCCGTGGCATCCATTGCCTGGTTCAACACCTCGCGCCGCAAGCGTCCCCTGGCCAGGGCCAACAACAGCGCGCCGGCCGCGCCCATCGCGCCGCCTTCGGTGGGCGTGGCGATGCCCAGAAAGATGGTGCCCAGCACCAGGAAGATCAGCAGCAGCGGCGGCAGCATGGCGGCTAGCGATTTCACCAGCAGCGCACTGCCGCGCAGGCTGCGCGCCGCGACTGGCAGCGCCGGCATGGCAGCCGGCCAGGCCAGGCTGACGACCAACACGACCCCGGCGTAGAGCAGGGTAAGCAGCACGCCGGGGACGAGGGCGCCGCGATACATGTCGCCCACCGACACGCCCAATTGATCGGCCAGGACGATCAGCACCAAAGACGGTGGAATGATCTGCGCGAGCGTCCCGGAGGCGGCGATAACGCCGCTGGCCAGGCGCTTGTCGTAGCCGTAGCGCAGCATGATGGGCAGGGAAATCAAGCCCATCGCGATGACCGAGGCCGCCACCACGCCGGTGGTGGCGGCCAGCAGCGCGCCGACGAACACCACCGCGTAAGCCAGGCCGCCGCGGACCGGCCCGAACAACTGGCCGATGCTATCCAGCAACTCCTCCGCCATGCCGCTCTTTTCCAGAATCAGCCCCATGAAGGTGAAGAACGGAATCGCCAGCAGGGTAGCGTTGGACATGATACCGAACACCCGCTCCGGCAAAGCCTGCAATTGTTCGATGCCGAACCAGCCCAGGTGCATGCCGATGCCGGCGAACAGCAGACCGTTGGCGGCCAGGGAGAAGGCCACCGGATAGCCGAGCAGGAGGAACCCGACCAGGCCGAGGAACATCAGGGGCGCCATGAATTCGATCATCACACCACCTCTTCCGCCCGCTCCTGAACCAGCGAGGCATGGCCGCTAAGAAAAGCGGCGCGCTTGATGACTTCCGCCACGCCTTGCAGCCAGAGCAGGGCAAAACCGAGTGGAATCGCCAGTTTGATCGGCCAGCGCGATAGCCCGCCGGCATCCGGCGAGGTTTCATTCACCGCCCAGGACGCCGCGAAACCGTCCCAGCCCATCCAGATCATCAAGCCGCACAAGGGCAGCAGAAACAGCAAGCCGCCGACCAGATCCACCCAGGCCTGCAGACGCGGCGAGAAACGACCATAGAGGATGTCGATGCGGACATGGCCGTTGTGTTTGAGGGTGTAACCGGCGCCCAGCAGGAAGATCAGGGCGAACAGATACCACTGGATTTCCAGCCAGGCGTTGGAGGAACGGTCGAAGCCGTAACGCATGATCGCGTTGCCGGAAGAAATCAGCGTGGCGGCCAGCACCAGCCACATGGCCGCGCGACCAACGCGTTCATTGAGCGCGTCGATGAGACGCGCCAGGCTTAACAACCCACCCACTTCACTCGCCCGCCACCGTCATGTTGTCGATCAGAATCGACCCCACCCGACGTGAGCCACGGGTTTCCACATCCGTGCCAATGGCGACTATCCCGCCGAGCATGTCGCGCAGATTGCCGGCGATGGTGATTTCTTCCACCGGATAGACGACTTCGCCGTTTTCCACCCAGAAACCGGCGGCCCCACGCGAATAATCGCCGGTCACCAGGTTCAGGCCTTGGCCCAGCAACTCGGTCACCACCAGGCCGCGACCCATCTTCCTGAGCAAGCCAGCCAAGTCCTCGCCAGTGGCGGGCACAAGCAGGTTGTGGTTGCCGCCAGCATTACCGGTGGTCTTAAGCCCCAACTTGCGGGCGCTGTAACTGCCCAGGAAGTAGCCCTGGATGACGCCATCAGATACCACTTCCCGTTCCTGGGTCGCCACCCCTTCCGAATCGAATGGCGCCGAGGCGAGGCCACGCGGCAGGAACGGGTTCTCGATCATCTGGAAGAAGGACGGGAACACCTGTTGCCCCAGGCTATCGAGCAGGAAGGAGGATTTGCGGTACAGGTGGCCGCCGGAAATTGCCGCAACAAAGTTGGCGATGAGGCCGGTGGCGACGGGGGCTTCGAACAGTACCGGGCATTGCCGCGTGGCGAGCTTGCGCGCATTCAGACGCCGCACAGTGCGCTCGCCGGCGCGCCGACCCACCGATTCCGGCGTATCCAGGTCTTCCGCCGCGCGCGCAGTGGTGTACCAGTAATCGCGCTGCATGGCGCCGTTTTCCTCGGCGATCACCGCACACGACAGACTCTGCCGCGTGCTCGGATAGCCGCCGGAAAAACCCAGGGTATTGGCATAGATGAACTGCGAACACTGGGTGGACAGCGAGGCGCCTTCGGAATTTTTGATGCGCGCATCGGCTCGCAACGCCGCCGCCTCGCATTCCCGCGCCAGGATAGTGGCCCGCGCCACATCCACCGCCCAGGGAAGGTAGAGGTCCAGGTCCGGCACCAGGCGCGCCAGCAGGTCTGCCTCGGCCAGACCGGCGCAATCGTCCTCGGAGGTATAGCGCGCGATGGAGAGCGCCTTGTCCACGCTGCGCGCAAGCGCGTCCGGGGAGAAGTCGGAAGTCGACGCATGGCCGCGCTTCTGGCCTAGATAAACGGTGACACCAATGCCTTTGTCGCGGTTGTGCTCGATGGTTTCCACCGCGCCGTGGCGTACGGAGACAGAGAGGCCACTGCCTTCAGAAATCTCCGACTCGGCGGCGGTGGCGCCGGCGGCCAGGGCCAGATCAAGGGTTTGCGCGGCGAACGCCTGCAGGGCTTCGCGGGTAAAGCTGAATGGACTGTCTGACACGGTTGAACCTGGCGTGTTGGCAAAGGCCGCTATGATACCCGCCCCTCGCTTATCCCCCGAATGCCATGCACCACCATGACCACGATGAAGATCACGAAGAATTCGCGGATTTCCGCGACAGCAAGACCCGGCGCAAGAACGAGATGAACGCCTTGCAAGACCTGGGCGCGGAACTGGTGGAGCTGTCGCGCGAGCGGCTGGAAAAAATGCATCTGCCGGAGCGGCTGTTCCAGGAATTACTGGAAGCGCAGCGCATCACCGCGCACGGTGCCATCCGCCGCCAGTTGCAGTTCATCGGCAAGCTGATGCGCGAGGTGGACGCCGAGCCCATTGCTGAACAACTGGCCGCCATCAGGGGCGAATCCGCCGCCGCCAAAGCCGAGTTCCACGCCCAGGAACACTGGCGCGCGCGCCTGCTGGAAGACGATCAAGCGCTGACTGAATGGCTGGCACGGCATCCCGGTGCCGACGTCCAGCTAATGCGGCAATTGATTCGCAACGCGCGCCGCGAAGCCAGCGAAGGCAAGCCGCCCAAATCGAGCCGCCAGTTGTTCCGCTTATTGCGTGGCGCCGGTTCGAACAATCCCACCGACAATCGCTGAACACTCCTGCCGACATTCCAACGAAGCGCAGAAAATTGTCGGTTTTTTTTACATTTATCTTCATTCAATCATCAAGTTACTTTCACTTCCTACGATTTTTACAGCGGCATGGCACTTGCTTAATCCTTAATCAATCTACTTGATAACCCGTACTTGTCGCCGTGCCTCGCCGCAACCCACAATCTCTCTCAACCTCTGCCCTGGCCGCCGGAATACCCTCGTATCCCGGCGTCCTGATCAAGCTACTCGACGCCTTGGCGGGTGCCAGCAGCTTGAGCGATGAGGCGCGCACCTGGTTCCTGCTGGACCCGGCGCTGACCCTGGCGATCCTGCGTCTATCTGCCCGTCCCGGGGCCTCCTCGAACCAGCACAGCTTTGCCCTGCTTTGTGGGCAAGTGTCGCTCGCCACCTTGAAAGGGCTGGTCAGCAACGTCGCCATCCGGCAACTAGCCAACCCCGCCACGACCCTGCCCGACGCCGACTGGCTGCGCGCGATTTCACGCGCCCATTTGTGCCGCGCTCTCGCGCAACAAACGCTTTACCCCTCACCCGACGAAGCCTGGCTGGCCGGCTTGCTGTGTGATTTCCCAGGCATCCAGCGAGCCCTGTCGGCATTGCCGTGGCGCGGATTCCTGGCCGATGTGCCGCGTTTTCTGCTCGAGCCGGCCAGCCGCCTGCACGATGTCACGCCGTTGCCACGCCTGGCCGCCGCGGCCTGGCATCTGCTGGAGACGCGCAACCCGAGCGATGCCGATACGCTATCCTTGCTGTCCCCTCCAGACCATGAATCACTTAGGGTGATGCTCCAGGAAATGGACAAATCGGTGGAAGTTTTCTCGGCACTCGCGCGCTCACAGCAGGATCTGATGGGTGCGGTCTCGCGCTTCACCCAGGCGGAGCTGGCCACCGGGGAAATCCTGGAACGGACCACTGACGGCGTGCTGGCGGCGGCCCGCCTACTGGCGGAGCAGGACGGGTTGTACGACCCGCTCTATCTGCGCCTGGATAAACGCAGCAGCATGCTGGAGTCGCAAGACCTGGGCGAGTTGCGCGCGCAGCCTATCTCGATCCGAGTGGAGGGCAGCAACGCCGCCGCCGTGCGCGCCCTGTTTACACGCCTGCCCGTGGTGGTTTACACCGACGCGGGCAGTGATGCTTCCCTGTTGGATATCCAACTAGCGCGCCAGGCTGACGCCGACGGCGTCGCGGCCATCCCGGTGGGCGAAGGCGCCACACGCGGCGTACTGATGGTTTGCGGCGATCGCGAAGCATTGACCGACATCACCGCCCATGCGGAGCGCTACACCCACTTGGGTAGACTGGCGGCGCGCGCCACCCCGGCAGCCGAGCCAGCCGCGGAAAGCGGTGACTCCACCCTGAGTGGCCGCGTGCATCGCGCCGCTCATGAAATCAACAATCCCCTGGGCATCATCAAGAACTACCTGTCCATCCTCAAGGCCAAGCTGGGCGATGAGGCGCCCATCGCCGACGAGCTACGTATCATCCATGAGGAAATCGATCGTATCGTGCGCATCGTGCGCACCCTGGCCCACACCGATGGCAGCCAGGCCATGCTCTCGGAAGAGACCGATATCGGCCTGCTGGCGGAGTACCTGGTCAAGATTACCGCGCCCACCTGGCAGCCACGCGGCATCCAGGTCACTCACAAGCCTAGCGAGGGACTGCCGCGATTGGCCTGCGATCGCGACAAACTCAAGCAAATTCTGCTCAACCTGCTGCTCAACGCGCTGGAAGCGACCCCCAACGGCGGCAACGTACGCCTGGAAACCGCCCAGGCCACCAACCACAAACACGAACACTTCATCGAGCTGCAAGTCAGCGACTCCGGCCCCGGCATCCGTCCCGAGTTGGCGGAGCAATTGTTCGCTCCCGTGGCAACCGAAAAAGGAGAGGGCCATGCCGGTCTCGGCCTGGCCATCGTCAAAACACTGACGGAAGAACTCGGTGGTAGCCTTTCTTTCAAAACCGGTTCCTCGGGTACCACCTTCCAGCTACTATTTCCCCTGGAATAGCCGAAAGTTATACGCCATCTATCCAAATCTCCCCCGCGGGCTGCCGATGCCATTCGATAACGACGCCTCTTCCTCCGTAGTCAGCCTGCTCATCATCGAAGATGATCCGCGCTACCTGGAAAGCACACGGCTACTGCTGGCCCCACACATCCAGATGATCGACACCGCCATGACCGGAGCTCAGGCTTTGGCCTGTCTGGCGCAGCGCGGCTACGACCTGATCCTTCTCGACCTGCGCCTGCCCGATACCAGCGGCCACGAACTGATGGCGCACCTACGCGAACACTATCCCGCGAGCCGCATCATCGTCCTGAGTGGCGACAACCAGATCGACTCCGCGATCAACTGCATCCGGCTTGGCGCCTACGATTACCTGCGCAAACCCTGTGAGCCGGAAGAATTGGTCAAGACCGTGCGCAATGCCGCCAAGAAAGTACGGCTGGCGCACGATAACCAGCACATGCTGCAACAGATCGAACAGTCCGAGCAGTGGCACCGCCTGCTGGTCAACACCTCACCAGACATCATCTACACGCTGGGGGGAGACGGCCGTTTTACCTTCTTGAACGAGCGCATCAGCCATGTGCTGGGCTATCACCCGGATGAGCTGGTGGGGCAAAGCTATGAGGCCATCGTCCCGGATGACGAACTGGAAAATGCGCGCTATCGCCTCAACGAACGCCGTACCGGCGATCGTTCCACGCGCAATGTCGAGCTACGCCTCAAGCGCAAGGAGGACCTCCTCACGGGGAGCGGCGACACCACGGTGGCGGTGGAAGTCTCAGCGACCGGGATGTATCGCCCGCTACCCGATGGCGGCGGCGAATTCCTCGGCACCTACGGCGTCGCGCGGGACATCAGCGCGCGCAAACAGGCGGAGGCGACCATCGTCTTTCAGGCCTACCATGACCTGCTCACCGGCCTGCCCAACCGCACCCTGTTCAACGACCGCGTCGGCCAGGCCATCGCCCAAGCCCGCCGCCACGGCCAGGCACTGGCGGTCATGTTCCTGGACATGGACCGTTTCAAGGTGGTCAACGACACCCTCGGCCACCTGGTGGGGGATGGTCTCCTGCAAGGCATGGCACAGCGCCTGCGTGACAGCCTGCGCGAAGGTGACACCCTGGGGCGCATCGGCGGCGATGAGTTCATGCTGTTGTTGCCCCATGTGCGTTCACGCGACAACGCGGCCTTCATCGCGCAGAAAATCATCGCCTCGCTCAAGCACCCCTTTTACGTCGACGGCCATGAAATCTATTCGGGCATGAGCATCGGCATTGCCATCTATCCCGACGATGGCGACACGCTGGAAACCCTGGTCAAACATGCCGACCTGGCCATGTATCACGCCAAGGACCACGGCCGCAACGACTTCAGCTTTTTCACCCACAATTTGCAACACTCGCTCAGCGGCCGTCTGGCGGTGGAAAACGACATGCGCCACGCGCTCGCGCGTGGCGAATTCGAGATGTATTACCAGCCGCAGGTGGATATCCAGAGCCAGCGCATTCGCGGCATGGAGGCGCTGATTCGCTGGCATCACCCGGAACGCGGCCTGGTCATGCCCAATGATTTCATTCCCATCGCCGAGGAATGCGGGCTGATCGCGCCGATCAGCGAATGGGTGCTGGAAACCGCTTGCCAACAAGCCATGTCCTGGCGTGCCGCCAACCTGGCGCCGATCTCGCTGGGTGTGAATCTCTCCGCGCGTCAGATCGAGCACCCCCATTTCGTCGACAAATTCATCCAGTCTCTGAAAAACAACGGCATCGACGGGCAAGGTATCGAGATCGAAATCACCGAAAGCACGCTGATGCGCGACATGGATGGCGCCATCGAGAAGTTGCGGCGCCTCGCGGATCAGGGCGTGGAAATCTCCATCGACGACTTCGGCACCGGCTATTCCTCGCTTTCCTACCTCAAGAAACTGCCGGTACACACCCTCAAGATCGACCGCAGCTTCATTCAGTATCTGGTCGCGCCCAGCAACGGCAGCACCATCGTCGCGGGCATCACCGCCATGGCCAAGGGGCTGCATCTGAACGTGGTGGCCGAGGGTGTGGAAACCAGCAGCCAGCTCGAGTACCTGAAGACGGTCGGCTGCGACGCCTACCAGGGCTATCTGTTCAGCCGCCCAGTCGCCGCTTGCGATGCCACGGCGCTGCTGCAACGGCACTGAGGTCCTGAGCCCTTAATTAGCTGTGCCCCCGGCCCGGAAAAATCGCCTGAGCCGCCCCCCACGGGGGCCAAGTCGTTCTTGGGGCGTCCCGGCGAACGACTTGAGAGAGGACACGCCCTGGCGCCTCGGCCGATCATGGATGGCTCTCGCGTTGCTCCAATTGATACAGCCAGGCCAGCAATTCCGCCACGGCGATATACAACTCGGGCGGGATGCGCGCGTCCATATCCACCTGCATCAACAGCGAGACCAGTTCCGGCGATTCATGCACGAACACGCCGGCCGCCTGGGCGCGAGCGATGATTTCCTCGGCCAGAAGACCGCGCCCTTTGGCGACGACGCGGGGCGCGCCATCGTCCGGGGCGTAGGCCAGGGCGACGGCTTGCGGGGCGGGATCAGGCTGCATCAACTGGGCCACCATCGAGGTTGACCCCCCTGTTGACACTGAGGCCAGCCGGTTGCAGGCCCGCGGCCTGGAGCGCTTGTTCCAGGTTGGGCAGCGCGGCACGCAGGGCTTCCTGAGCGTTCGCCTCGGTCGCGCTCAGGCCGACAGTGAGGCGTTCCCCCAGCAGTGACAGGCGGGCGATGACGCCACCCAGGCGCGGCAGGGTCAGGCGCAATTCGGTCGCCCAGGTATTCGCTGCTTCCCCACTCCCCGTATCACCGCTCGCCCGCTCCCGCACCTGCCATTCCAGCCACTGTCCCGGCCAGGCGAAGCCCTGCCAGAGGAACGGCGCGCCGTCCAGCATCAGCAGTTGTCGGCCGGCGAGGCGGGCGGCATCGATCGGCATGTCGGTCAGGCCAGCGGCGGTAGCCATGTTATGGGCACCGTCGCCGAGGCGGGCCTGCGGCTCGCGACGCAAATCGGCCAGATCAAAGGTGCCGCGTGTCCAGCGCGCCAGATGCGCCTCGTAGAACAAGCCGCTTTCACGCAGGGTCTGGAGGAGTCGCTGTGGCAGCGCCGGCTGGCTATCCGCCGCACCGGCTTGCAAGGCGGCGAGGTTGGAGGTGGCGCTGCCGGCGGCGAGGCTGGCGCGGGTGCCGTCCACCGGCGTGCCCCCGGTCAACGCGGTGGCGGTGGCGAAGGCGCCAGTCAGCGCGGTCATCGGCGGGTTGGAGACGCCGTTGGGCGAGGACGAATTCGCCAGTGGCAAGGGATTGCTGAGAATGGGGCGCGGCGCGGCCACCCCGGCCTGGGCAAGTTGCATCATTTGCGCGGGACTGGGGGTGGTGGGTGGCGGGCCGGCCTGGGTGCTGGCTGTCGGCTTCGCTAGTTGCGCCAAGGCGGTGAGTTGCTGCGCGGTCTGCGACAGACGCACCGGCTGGGTCGCGCTCACCACGGGCTGCTCCATGACAAAGGTGGGACGCGGCAAATTCTGGAGATAGGTCAGGCGGATCGTGTCGCCGGCCTGGGTGCCGCGCGGCAGCGCCATGCTGAGCCGCTGCCCCGCCACCTGCACCAGACTGCGTCCACCCGCCAGATTCTCGATCACCCTGCCCTGATAGCTTGCGCCAGGCTGGAAGGCATCCTTGTTCGCGGTCGGCGCGCTCTTGCCCAGCTCCGGCGGCCCCGCGCCCTGGGTTTTCAGCCAGGTAGCGAGCAACTGCGGCAGGGCGGAGAGGTTCATGAATCAGCGCGCTGCAAGGCGATGATCAGTTCGGCTTCGCTGCGGGAAATGCCCAGGCGCACGGCCAGTTCCTGCGCCGAGGCTCCTTCCCGCGCCAGGCGCATGGCGGAAGCCAGAGTGGTGGCCTGGGTGTCGAGCGCGGATTCCAGCGGCGGCTTCGCTTCCAGGTTTTCCACCCGCGCTTCGAGAGCGGCCAGTTCGCCCCGCAAGGCTTCGAGGTGCTCATCCAGTTGCGGCGTGGCGGCTGGCTTGCGGCGGCGTGAGAACAGCAGCGTCTCCAATAGATAAACGACCGTGGCGAAGACCACGGCGAGGATCACGAAAATGAGCAGTTCACGGCCGCTAAAGGTGAGGTTTTCCAACATGGGGGCAAGGTTTCGCGCGCAAGGGGTAATGGGGAATGAGGGATATAACGGCGCGAAGCCGGGTTTCCTTTAGTTCAGCCCGCAAGCGGGCCTCCTACCAGGGAAACGGCGCGGCGTACTCGTCGATCGAGCCTTCCGGCGGCCGTTTTTCGGGCTTGGCAGGAGGTTCGGGTTGCACGGGGCGTGGCTCACGTTTCCGGCGCTGCCGTTTGAGCTGTTCCTGCCAGTGTTCCAACGGCACCGCCGAGTGATCGTCGATGCGCACATTGATATTCATCGGATCCACATCCGCCACCGGATCGCGCGCACATTCGCGGTGCGGTGTCGAGCTCAGACAAGAAACCCGCCGTAGGCGTGGCGGTTGTTTCACGTTAAGCACTCGCTCAAGGTAGCCATGCCTTTTCCCACTCATCCAGATGGTCTTCCAATATCCAGTGGGCGTTGATGTAATCACGTAGCACATCGCCGCGTCGCGCCAGTTGGCCGCGGTCGGCGACTTGGCTGCGGATGGCTTCCACCCAGTCCTTGAAGCGATTGGTCACGCGGGTCACTGGATACACACCGCGATAAGGCGTGAGATCGGTGCAGATCACCGGGTAGCCGAGCACGCCGTATTCGAGCAGGCGTAAATGGCTCTTGCCGTGGTTGAACGGCACGTCCTCCAGCGGGGCGACCGCCAGGTCGAGGTCGAGGCTGGCGAGTTTGGCCGGGTAAGCTTCCAGCCCCACGCCGGGATGGGATTCCGCGACAAAAGGCCGGATTTCATCCGGACACATACCGAAGAAGACCCAATCCACCTCTTTGGCCGTGGCCTTGACCACGTCAAAAATAACCGCCAGATCGCCATCGTGGGTGACGCTGCCGGCCCAGCCGACGCGGGCCTTCTCGCGCTGACGGCGCTCAGGCTGCAACTCGCCCCAGCGCGCGCGTTCGACGTAGTTCTGCACCACGACGATGTCATCGGTGTAGCTCTGGTACTGCTCAGCCAGGTAGTCGGTGGAGACGATAAGGCGGTCGCACATCGCGATGCCTTTGCGAAAGCGCTTGTGCAGGTCTTTTTGCTCGACGAAATGCTTCTTGCGAATGCTGCGGATCGGGATATTGGTGATCAGATCGTCGATCTCGTAGACGCGGAAAGCCTTGCTGTGGCGGATATAGCGCTCAACCAGTTCGATCTGGTGCGGGTCCACCTGGCGTTGCAGCAGGATGGCATCGGGCTCCATGCGAAACAGTTCCGGGGGCGTCAAGTAGTTGCCGGTATCCCAGCCCATGATGCGGCCGGCGTCGTTGAGCGCGCGCATGGGGGCGATGACGCGGTATTCGCCACAGCCGAAGCGGTCGGCGGGATGGGCGAGGACGCGCGGGCGCGGCCGCCACTCCGGGTCCCAGGCCAGGGCCGGGGCGATTTCGATGAGGAAATCACGGCCATGGGTGGAGAGATTGCGGTTGAACGCCGGATCGAAGGCGACGTCATGGCGCCAGGCGTCATAGAAGCGATCCTGCTCTGCCGCGAATCGCGCCGCCTTCGCATCCCGCGCGCGCGCTTCCACCTCGCCGGTCTGGCTCACGGAACCCTCATGCAGCAGGTGGGCGTGGGGAGTGAATACGTTGCGGTAACCCTGATGGCACAGACGCTGGCAGAAGTCGACGTCGTTGTAAGAAACCTGGAAGCGCTGTTCATCGAGGCCGCCCAGTTCCAGATACAGTGCGCGCCTGACCAGCAGACAGGCGGCGGTGACAGCGGAGTATTCCTGGGCGAGCTTGAGGCGGCCGAAGTAGCCGTCTTGCTCGGCGGCCTGGCCAATGAAGGGATGGTCCGCCGGCGCGTCGTTCATACCGAGAATCACCCCGGCATGTTGAATCCGGCCGTCTGGATAGAACAACTTGGCGCCCACCGCGCCGATATCCGCTTGCTGCGCGATGCCCAGCATTTCTTCCAGCCAGTCCTCATGCAGCACGGCGGTGTCGTTGTTGAGCAGCACCAGATATTCGCCCGTCGCCTCGCGCGCGCCGCGGTTGTTGATGGCGGAGAAATTGAATGGGCCGGCGCAGTCCAGCACCTTGAGGCGCGGTGAAGCGAGCGCCTTCAGTTCGTTCAGGTAGGCCACCGCCGCGGGCTCATCGCTGCCGTTGTCGAGCACCAGGATTTCGCAGTTGGCGTAGCCGGTGCCCTCGATCAACGAGGTCAGGCAGCGTTTCAACAGTTCGACCTGGTTTTTCGTCGGGACGAGGATGGAGACCAGCGGATCGCCGCTCACCGGGTAGCGCACATGCAAGGTGCCGGGCAGCAGCCCCTCCTCCAGCCGCGCGGCGATGCCAAGGCGTTGCAGATGCGACTCCAGGGCGCGGCGGTGGCGCGCCGCCACCGTCTCGGCATCCACCTGGCTATGGCCGCCCTCGGCGTGGCGGTGGTAGAGCACATCGGCAAGGTGGCCGATGCCGGCATGATTCACCTTCTCCCAGGCACGCAGGGTGAGATCGAAGGCTTCCACCCCTTCCATTGCCAAAGCGTAGCCGTTCAACTCGGTGAACAGATCGTGCCGCAGCAACAACAGGCCGCCCACCACGAAGGGCACCGCGCGCAGCATTTCCAGATTGAAATCGGTCTTGAAGAAAGGCGTGGAATGCGCGTCTTCGCCATCCACCCGGTCTTCGTCGCTATACAGCACCTGAAATGCCGGATGGCGCGCGGCCTTGTCCGCGCAGGCGAACAAGGCGTGTGGCGCCAACTTGTCGCCGGCCTCCCACATGCCCACCCAATCCGCTTCGATTTCCAGGAGGGCACGATTGGCCGCCGCCAGATGCTGCTCGGCGGGCGCCTGAATCCAGGCGATGTTGGCGCTGTCCAAGAGCGCCGGATGTGCTGGCTCGCTGGCCACGACAGTGAGCTTCCAGTGCGGATAGAACTGGTGGCCCAGCGCCTTGAGGTTGTTGGCCAGGCGGGCCTCGCCTCCCATCGGGACGATCACCGCGAGGTGGAAGGCCGGGCGGTGCGACAAGGCTTCCATGCGCTCCGCGATCCACAACGCATCGCGTTTCAGGTAGGAGTGGCCCAACTGCCAGAGGTGGTAGAAATTCTGCGGGGGCGTCTGCGCCGCCTCGCCCTCCTTGAGCGGCCGGGCCAGGAACATGATCTGCAGCGCCTTGAGGTCTTCAAATTCCTCGTCGCTCACATCCTTGAGCACGATCTTCTCGGTTTCCACCGTGCTGCTGCCGGCCGGCCGGGTCAGATCCTGCAAGCCGGCCGTCGGCGTGCGAGCGCTCTTCACCACGCGATAGCCGGTTTCGCGCAGCATTTTTTCCATCTCCGCGCGGGTAAACCAGCGGATGTGGGTGATGTCCGTCAGGCCCTCGGCGGCATAGGGAAAACGACCACTTGCCAGTTCGTTGAGCAGCCACAGGTTGCGCGCGTTGGGCAGGCTGACCAGGACCTGGGCATCTTCGCTGAGCAGCGGGCGAATGCGCAGCAGGGCATCCCAGGGGTCATACAAATGCTCCAGCACGTCGGCCAGGATCACGGTGTCGATGGAACCTGGCGCGATGCCCTCGGCGGCGAAGTCGATGTTCTCCAGCTTCCCGCCGATCACCTGATCGATCCGCCCGACAGCGCGCGCAGCCGCCGCGCGGTTGAGTTCGATGCCGGTGACATGGGCATCGGGCCAGGCCGCCTTGAGCAGTTCTCCGGTGGCGCCGGTGGCGCAGCCGACATCCAGCACCCGACGCGGTGGCCGCTCCAGCAAGGCAAGCAGTTCCTTGCGCGCGTGGTCGTGGTAGGCCCCTTTCAACGCGGCGTCTTCCGGTTGCGAGAGTTGCTCCCAGACATAGCCGCCTGGCGGACGCGCCGCTGGCGACTCGAAGCGGCGCGCCATCTCGGCCATGAGTTTCGCCACCCGCGCAGCGGCGGAACCGTCCACGCCAAGGTTGTAGTACTTCGCCTTGAGTGACATGAGTTCAAGGAGGCCAGTACGCAATTCAGCGTCGGAGAGAACCAGGTCGAGCAAAGTAGTCAAATCAGCCGGCGTCGCTTCGAGAATGCCGGATTCGGCATCAAAACTGGGCCCCATGCGTAGCCCCAGTTCGTTCATCAGGTTGATCGCAGGCGTGCCGGCCAGCATGGCTTCCACGGACAAATTGGAGTCCACCGACACCAGGATGTCAGCGGCCGTCACCAACAGGCTGGTGTCTTCATGGGTATAGACGTAATCCCCGGCGGCCAGTCCCGCTTCGGCCGCCAGTCGGTTGACGGCTTCCCGCCCATAAGCCGCGTTGGATGGCCGATCCTTGATGACGATGTTGATGGACTGCCCCGCCTCGATCAGCGCGCGGCAGGCGAACAGGAAAGTCGATAGGGTTTCCTCGTAGATGCCCGCATAGGAAGCGGCATTGAGAAATGCCGCCCAGGTGGTGCCGAACACCAGCAGGGGAGCGTTTGGATGCAAATGGTATTTCTCGTAAATGACCTCACGCACGCGCTGCTTTTCCAGCTTCAGGTCGGCATAGCTATCCCAGGCGGGATTGCCGGTAATGGTCATGCGTTCCGCGGCGATGCCGATATCACGGTAGCCCTCGCCGCCGCGCTCGCCGAACACCGCCAGGCGGTCGGCGTGAAGCGCGGCATGGACGGTATAGGGCGTGGCCAGGGCCAGGCCATGCGCCAGGTGCAAACTGGGTACATGGCGCTCGCGCGCCCATTCGACTGCCATGCGGAAAAGCGGCTGCAAGTCTTCATTGGTGGCCAGCAGTTCGACGTCGAATGCCGCCTCGGCCCGGTCCAGCGCTTCCACCATGACCATGCCCCGTTCCAGACGCGCCGCCAGTTCCTTGCCCAATACCGCATTGAAGCCTTGCTCCTCGAAGCCGAGCTGTTCGCAAAAATTCCGCCAGGCGGGGCCATGTTGCACCTCGGCGAACTGGGCGACCTTGGCCGCCGCCGCTTCCGCAATGGCCGCACGGCGTTCCACCGACAAAAGGTATTCCAGTGGTTGCAGACTGCTGCCCGCACCTTCCACGATGCCGCGCAATTCATCCGAGCAGCCGCAGGACAGCGTCAGCACAACACGCGGCCGCTGCTCCAGATAAAGGCGCAAAACCTCGATGTTCTTGTCCCAGAGCAGGGAGATCAGGGCGGTCTGTTTCATGCGGGGTTCGACGGAGTGGCCAGGAAGGCAAGCAGTTCACGGGTGAGGTCATATTCCAATCCACCGGCCAGGGAAATGCCATGGTGGTTGAATATCGCCGCCACCTCGGGCCGCTCGGCCAGGCTGCGCAAAGTGCCGCTGACGACCTGGTCGAGCGCATCCTGGTATTGCCAGGTGAGTAGCGTGCGGGCATGGCGTTCATCGAGAAACGCAGCGAGGTCGATGCGGTCGGGAAAGTCGCGCCAGGCGGAAAGCAGGAAGTGCAGAAACACCCGGTTGCGTGGGTGATCCAGATGCCGATTCAAGCGCTCGCGCCAGTCCTGGTCGAAGGCGGGAAGCAGAGCGACGAGGTTGGCGTCTATCCCCCGCGCCATGGTGGCATTGAGGCGCCCGTCCCGTTCCAGCCAGGCCAGATTGCCGGCTGCATCGGAAACATTGTCGAGCACCACCATCATGCGGCCGGTCACCCGCGTGGTCAGGTGGGCGAAGACATCTTGTTCGAGGAACAAGGCGAAAGCCAGCAAGGCCGGATCGGAAATCAGCCAGGAAAGGATGCGGTCATAACGGGTGCCATCGGCCAGGCTGTTTTTCAGCCAGAGATTGGCGTTGCCGCCAGCGAAAACCCCGGCATAAGGCACCACGGCAACGATGCGCAGGCCGAGATGATTGGCGGCATCGACCAGGTCGGCCGCGCGTATCCGGCTCATGTAGCCGCCGAAATCGTTGCCGGGGTCTTCCGGTCGCGGAGGCAGCCCTTTGGCGGCGCAGGCGGCCTCTTCGTGGTCCTGGGAATGAATGTCGAACAGGATGCGCCCGCCGGGCCGAGCCGCCCGCTGCCATTCGGCGAGGATTTCCCGCCAGTTGGGAAAGTGCACCAGGACGTTGAGCGACATGACCGTATCGAATTCGCCATCCGGGAACGCCAGATCCGCCAGATCGCCTTGCTGCAAGCGGATGGGGGTGTCGCCGGCCAGCTTCCGGGTCTGCTCCAGCATCGCCTGGGAACTGTCCACCCCGGTCACCTCCAGCCCGGCCCTCGCCAGCGGCAGCGAGCCACGCCCGGTGCCGATGCCGACGTCGAGCAATCTGGGGCCGACCGCATAGCGTGAACATAGCTCGACCTCGACTTCATTCTTTAACCGGCTAGTGCCCCGGTTCTCCACCATGCGTTGGTGATACCACGCAACCATGTCCGGGTTCTTCCAGGCATCGGTTTTCCAGTCGATCAGGTCTTTTTCCATGACTTTTCCGTGTTACCCCAGCAGATCCCAGGACATCGGCGTGCCGCGCCGCACATCCCGCCCCACCCGCTTGCCTAGCAGCGTGTCATAAAGCCCGGGAGCCAGGCCGAGTCCCGGGCGGATGGCGCGCAGATTGTCCGGGCTGAAGGCTTCGCCCGCACGCATGTCGCGCACCACGTAGAGCGAACGGCGGAACACCAGGGAATTTTTCTCCGCTTCGCTGGGGCCGTAGCGCACCTGGCCCAATGCCTGCCAGGCACGTTCACTTTCTACCCGCAGTTGCGCGAACTCCTCGGGCTCCAGGGAGAACGTGGCATCGACTCCACCATCGGCGCGGCGCAGGGTGAAGTGTTTTTCGATCACCGACGCGCCCAGTGCCACACTGGCTACCGCCGCGCCCAGGCCCATGGTGTGGTCGGACAGGCCGACCTCGCATCCGAACAAGGCGCGCAAGTGCGGGATGGTCAGCAGGTTGGAGCTCTCCGGCGTGGCGGGGTAGGTGCTGGTGCATTTCAACAGCACCAGGTCGCGGCAACCGGCGCTGCGCGCGGCGCGCACCGTCTCGTCCAGTTCGGCGACCGTTGCCATGCCGGTGGAAATAATCATCGGCTTGCCGGTGGCGGCCACCTTGCGGATCAGCGGCAGGTCGCTGTTCTCGAACGAGGCGATCTTGTAGGCGGGAACCTCCAGTGCCTCCAGTAAATCGACGGCGGTTTCGTCGAACGGCGTCGAGAAGGCCAACATGCCCAGTTCCCGCGCCCGCTCGAAGATCGGCTGGTGCCATTCCCAGGGGGTGTAGGCCTGCTGGTAGAGCCGGTGCAGCGATTGCCCGCCCCAGAGCGGATGTTCGATATGGAATTCACCTTCATCCATATCCAGCGTCATGGTGTCGGCGGTATAGGTCTGTATCTTCAGGGCATGGGCGCCCGCGCGCGCCGCCGCCGCGACGATTTCCAGCGCCCGCTCCAGCGACTGATTATGGTTGCCGGACATTTCGGCGATGAGGAAGGGCGGCTGGGCGCGGCAGATGCGCCGACCGCCGATCTCGATTTCAGTCATGAAGGACCTTTCTGTAAAGCGCGTGATCGGTCGCGAAGCCCGCCGCCTGGAAGGCGCGACTGGAAGCGATGTTGGCGCTGGCAATCGCCGCCTCCAGCACCCGCACGTCGGGACGCTGCCGGCGCAACCAGGCTTCGCCCGCGAGCAGCAGACGCGTGCCCCAGCCCTGGCCGGCGAGTCCGGGTACGAGATAGATCGACACCAGGGCGCGGCCGTCGGCAATGTCGTAGCGGAGCACGCCGAGCGGCGCGCCCGCCCGCTCCACGATCAGCAATTCCCGGTCGGGATCGGCGAGCACCGCCTCGAACCAGCGCTCATGCGTGGCCGGCGCGATCTCGGCGGGATCGAAGGAGCGCCGCCGCGTATCCGGGTGATTGCGCCAGGCGAGCAAGGCCGCGCTGTCCGCCGTGGTGGCGCGGCGCGGTGTCAGTTGTGTCGCCAGCAGATGCCCGGCGACGCGGCGGGCGCCCTCGCCATCGACCAGACTCCAGCCCTGGCGCGAGAGATGCGCCAGCAACTGCGGCAGCGCGAGAAGCCAGGCCAGGGCATTCGCCCAGCGCGCGGCATCACAGTCGACGGCGGCGCCGAGATAGATCAGTGCACCGGCCTCGGCGAGGACGCGGCATTGCTCGATCTGATTGGCTGCGGTCGCCACCACCAGCGCCGGCAGGCCGACGCAGCAACGCTCCCAACAGGCGCCGCCGCCGGCGCCGAGGCAAAGGTCGGCGGCCGCCATCAGTTCAGCCATGTTCTCCGCCTGGAGGTGTAGCGCGGTTCGCGGCCGCGCGGCGCAGGCCGCAGCGATGGCGGCACGATGGGGGTTGGTGGCACCGATGACGACGTCGACGTCGAGCTCGTGGCGCCCGAGGAGGTCGAGCGCGGCCAGCGCCTTCAGTGTCTCGCCCTCGGCGTCGGCGCCGCCGAAAAACAGCAGCAAACGCGCCACCCGTCCGTCGCGTGGCGGTCGCGCGCGGCGCGCCGCCGCGAACGCCGGTCGCAACAGGGCATGGCGCGGGCCGATGAGCTGGCGGCAGGTCGCCGGCAGCAGGCCGTCATAGCGATTTCCGGTTTGCAGGTTCTGGTCAAGAAGGAGGTCGCAGTCGTGAGGGCGATCCGCCTGGTCGTCGATGGCCAGAATTTTGTTTGCCCGGCCGCGCTGCGCCGTTTCCCAAGCGGCGGCGAGCGCGTAGTGGTCCACCACCAGCCAATCCCAGGGTGCGCCTTGAGCGAGCGCCGCCGCGCTGTTATCGGCGTCCACACCCGAATCCGGAAGCCAGTCGAGCGCATGGCCGCGCGCGTGGATCAACTCGCCCAAATGTCCGGGCAGGCGCCGACAGAGGAAGTGCGTCTGCGCGCCCGATGTCCGCAAGGCATCGGCCAGGGTCAGGCAGCGCATGACATGGCCGGCACCAATCTGGACGGAAGCATCGGCACGGAAGGCGATTTTCATGTTCGTAAGGCTCGCCGACATCAGGCGATGGGCACAAAGGGCGGCAAGGTAAATCCGAGTAGTTTGGCAGCCCGATTCAACGCCTGATCGAAACTCACGAACAGGGTGGCAGGTAAAACGGTAAGCAAACGATCTGCGCTGGCCAGATGCATGGCATCGTAGCCACGCAAGGCAAAGCCTTCCGCCAACTCCGCAGCCCGGAGCAACAGGTCTGGGTCGGTTCTCACATAGGAAATGGAAGTCTGCCAGTCGGAAACGAAACGGCTGACGCAAGCGGCGTGGGCGACGCTATCCAGACGCCCGCCGCGCAACGCACTGGCCAGGGCCGCGCGCGTTTCCACATAGGCGATTTCATGGCATGCGACTCGTTCGGAACCGGCGAACAACGCGGCAATCTCGCTACTACCTGCTTCAAAAACGTACAGTTTGACCAGAGCAGAGGTGTCGAAATAGCAGATCGGCGCAGACATTCACTCATTCCTTAGCGACGGTTGGTGATCACCCATTCCGCCAATGTTTCACCGGTGATGGCCGGACATTCCTCGACCGGCCGGCTCAACTGCGGGGGCGAGGCCGACCAGACCACCCCGGGTATCTCGGGCAGCCCGTCCGGGCTGGCCTGAACGGCAAGCAAACGAGCGACCGGGCGGTTGCGCGAAGTAATCAACAGCGACTCACCCGCTGCGACAGCATGAAGGCAATCGGATAGCCGGTTTCTCAGTTCACGCACGGAAACGGGATGGGTTGGCATGTTTTTTACTCAAAACGGTTATGTGTGTACACATGTTACGCCAGAAGCGTAACGTTTGCCCCGGGTTATGCTGAATTTCCAGACACTCCGCCTGACTGGAGCGCGGCGAACATGAGTTCCGCGCGCAGCCAGTCTTCCTCCGTGTCGATGTCCTGTACCCGATGGCGCGGCAGGATGACCGGCACGGAGGCGGGCGAGAACAGGATTTCGTCGTTCAGGAAGGCGGCGGCCCGGCCCCAGTAGAACTGGCCGGCGTCGTGCCAGGCCGGCTCCAGGTCTTGCGAGCGGGTGGCGCGGTATTCCGGGTACATCGCTTCCACTTCGCCCTGGGCGTTGAGGCGCAGCGCGCGCTGGATGGGGAAGGGAAAGCTGGTGACGGAAAACGCGAAGGATTTGCCGGAGCCCATCAGGCGATCATGCCCCTCGCGCAGATCGCCGGCCCGCACGAAGGGGGCAGTGGCATACAGGCAACAGGCGAATTTCACCGCCATGCCCTGCTCGCCATGCCAACGGATGGCCTGTTTGGTGACCGCGTTGGTGCCGGTGTGGTCGTCAGCCAGTTCACGCGGGCGCAGGAACGGGATTTCGGCGCCGTGGGTGCGCGCCACTTCGGCAATCTCTTCATCGTCGGTGGACACCATCACGCGGTCGAACAGGCCGGATTCCAGCGCGGCCTGAATCGACCAGGCGATGATCGGGCGGCCGGCGAACAGGCGGATGTTCTTGCGCGGAATGCGCTGGCTGCCCCCGCGTGCGGGAATCACGCAGAGTTTCACGCCAACGCCTCGCGCAGCGCGGCCACCACCCGATCCTGCCCGGCATCGCTCAGGCCGGGGTAGAGCGGCAGGGTGAGGGCGCGGGCGTAGTAGTCCTCGGCAACCGGAAAATCGCCGGGAGCGAAGCCGAAGCGCCGGTAATCCGGTTGCAGATGCACCGGGATGTAATGGACGTTGACGCCGATACCGGCCGCGCGCAAATACTCGAACACGGCACGGCGGCCAGGTCTTGCCAAAACGGCATCGTCCAGGCGGATAACGTAGAGATGCCAGGCCGATTCAGCCTCGGGGTCGCGCCAGGGCGTTTGCAGGGGCAGGCCGGCGAGCAGGCGGTCGTAACGGTCGGCCAGGCGGCGGCGCGCGGCCACGTAGTCGTCCAGACGCGCCAGTTGCGAGAGGCCGAGCGCGGCCTGCATGTCGGTCATGCGGTAGTTGAAGCCGAGTTCGACCTGTTCGTAATACCAGGGGCCTTCCGCGGCCTGGGCCGCCGCGTTGCGGACGATGCCGTGGCTGCGCAGGCGCGCCATGCGCGCGGCCAGTTCGGCGTCGTGGCACAACGCCATGCCGCCCTCGCCGGTGGTGATGATCTTGACCGGGTGAAAGCTGAACACGGTGATGTCGGCATGGCGGCCATCGCCGACCGGCTGGCCTTGATAACGTCCGCCAATGGCGTGGGAGGCATCTTCGATAAGGCGAAAACCGTAGCGATTGGCCAATAAGCGAAGGGCTGCCATGTTGCAGCTTTGCCCGGCGAAATCCACCGCGACCACGACCTTGGGCAGTTTTCCGGCCTTATCGGCCTGTTCCAGTTTGTCAGCCAGGGCGGCGGGGTCGAGGTTGAGGCTGTCGCGGCCGATGTCCACGAAATCCACCGCGGCACCGCAGTAGCGGCCACAGTTGGCGGAAGCAACGAAAGTATTGGGCGTGGTCCAGAGGCGCTCGCCCAGCTTCAGATCGAGCGCCAGACAGGCCAGGTGCAGGGCGGAGGTGGCGCTGTTCGCGGCAACTGCGTGGCGCGCCCCACAACGCGCGGCGACGGCTTCCTCGAAGCGGGGAAGCGCCGGCCCCTGGGTCAGCCAGTCGGAACGTAATACCGCTGCGACCGCAGCTACGTCCTCGTCACGAATATCCTGGCGACCGTAGGGAATCACACTCGAACACACATTCCGGCGCGCAGGTTGAACTGGCGGATACCCTCGATGTCGAGAAAATGCGGGTTGCTGCCCGAATTGAATTCAAAGCCTTGCGCAACCGGAGCGCCTTCCTCGCCGAGGCCATTGACCCGGTAATCCATGTCCATGCCAAAAAAACGGATCGACGGTTGAATCACGAAATGGTCGCCGAATTCGAGGGTGAGGTGCGAATCGTCCGCCGGGCACATGATTTCATGCAGCTTCTCGCCCGGACGGATGCCGACCACGTGCGTGGCCAGTTGCGGCGCCATCGCGGCGGCCAGATCGGCGATGTGTACCGAAGGAATGCGCGGCACGAAGATTTCACCGCCGCGCATGCGCTGAAAATTCTTCAGCACGAAGTCCACGCCCTCTTGCAGAGTGATCCAGAACCGGGTCATGCGCGGGTCGGTGATCGGCAGGCTGTCCGCGCCGTCGGCGATGAGTTTGGCGAAGAACGGCACCACCGAACCGCGCGAGCCGACCACGTTGCCGTAGCGCACTGCGGCAAAGCGGGTCCGCGCGCCGCCGGCCATGTTGTTGGCGGCGACAAACAGTTTGTCGGAGGCGAGCTTGGTGGCGCCATACAGATTGATGGGGTTGGCGGCCTTATCGGTGGACAGGGCGATGACCTGGTCGACGTTGTTGGCCAGGGCCGCCTTGATGACGTTCTCCGCCCCGTGGATGTTGGTCTTGATGCACTCCATCGGGTTGTATTCGGCGGCCGGGACCTGCTTCAGGGCGGCGGCATGGATGACGTAATCGACCCCGTTCATCGCCTGGTTCAAGCGCTCGCCGTCGCGCACATCACCGATGAAATAACGCATGCAAGGGTCGCTGAACACTTGCTGCATCTCGAACTGCTTGAGTTCGTCGCGCGAATAGACCACGAGGCGGCGTGGCTGGTAGCGCGCCAGAAGGGTACGAATATAAAGCTTGCCGAAGGAACCGGTGCCACCGGTGACCAGAATGGCTTTGTCGTCGAACATGGCGTAAGCGGGTTTTTCGGAAACGCCAGGACTTTACTCGATTGCCCGCCGGCCTGGCTTGCCGATGTTCAGCCCTCGCCTCTCAGACCGGCGGCGACGTTGAGGTTGATATTGATCAGGATGTCCAGTTTTTCCGGGGCTGGGTAGGCCAGGGCTTCAAATGTACGGCGGTCGATGAACAAACTCAGCGACAAAAGGTTGTGCTTGACGTCTTCGGGTAGCGGGTTGTCTTCCATTGACAGTTCCGCCTGAAAAAACGACCAGACGCGCTGGTTGTAGTTGAGCGCATCTTCAAGTTGCGCATCGTGGTTCTCTCGCGTCCAACCCTCACGGATGGCCCGCAATTGCATCGCCGCCTTGGTCAACACGGTCGCTTCGAGATCGCGCTGTGGCAGCGTGGCCTTTTCTACATTGCGGTAGGCGTCAAGCGGGTTTCTGGACATGGCTGAGCAACTCCTGTTCGTAACGAATCAATTCGCGCGCTGCTTTCAGCGCCTGGTAATAGTGCCCATCCAGCACAAATTCGCTCACCTTGCCGACCCGATCGGTCGTGCTGGGCGCCACTTGAATGACCGCCTTGACCTGCTCCCAGTAATACTGGTGATAGCGCGCCAGGTTTGGGGTATCCATGTACATGAGCTGAACCGCCAGATAAATCCGTTTACAAGGCGAATCGGCCTCTTCTTCCTTGAGAATGTCTTTTTCGCGCAGCACCGGGACATCGTTCAGTACCGCCAACTGACAGCGGCTGTCACCATTCACGAGGACGGCCCCGCCGAGAAAAATCTTTTCGTGGGGCCGCAGATCAAGTTTAAGAGGCATGGTGGCCCATCACTTCCCTGACTTCGACTCCGTGGCCTGCACAAGTTGGCGCACATGACGACCGATCCCGCGATCGCCAAGATCAGCCATCTGCCCGCGGACACCGGACGCCTCGTTTTGTACTTCTGGCGAGTCCGCCGACTTCACAAAATTGACCACGTCTTGCCACATCCCCGTCTGCAAATCTTGTAAGGCCACCCGCATGGCTTTGACCTGATCGAGTGCCTTGCTCACGTCCGCATCGCTGGCAGTCTTCGGATCGAGCGCGGGCAAATCCCATATCCGATCCTTGACTACATGGCCATCCTTGCTGGCCGCATCCACCTTGGCGCCAATGAGACGCCCAACTACGGCTAAGGGCTCAGGCGGTGGGTAAGTCAGTTGATCGATCTGTTTGCGCAGGCCATCGACCTTGTTGAGTAACGTGACGCGCATGGGATTGTCGATCGGGTAAGGCGGGAACATTTTCACGATTTCATCCAGCTTGTTCTCCACCTTGCCCAGCAACTGACTCGCTTCCGCCACCGCGCTACCCATTTCTCGTACCACCGACGCAGCCTTGTTCAGTGTCTCCTGGTGCACACGCGACAGCGCATAGGCACCCGCCACTTGGGCAGAATCGGGCGTCTGCCGGTCAGGCGCAATACCCGACTGCCGCAAGCCAAAATCTTCTCGATCAACCGCCCCGACGAAACGCTGCGTGGCCGCTGAGCCAGGCTGAGCGACCACCGATTGGCCAAGGCCAACCCCTGAGATTTCGTTCACCATGTTCACCCTCCCCCCGCGTGAACCCGAGGGTTCACGCGGGTCAGGTTAACGGGCATTGCTACCCTTAGAACAGCCTCAGGATTGCCTGTTGCGCCTGGTTGGAAATACTCAGCGCGGTGGTGCCCAAGGTATTCTTCGTCTGCAGCGAAAGCAGGTTGGCGCCCTCCTCGTTGGTGTCCGCTTCAGTCAACTTCGTCGCACCGACCACCAAGGTATTCGTCATCTCGTTAATGAAGGTCTGACGGGCGGTCAGGGAGCTCAAGTTGGCGGACAGTTCAGAGGACTTGGTTTGCAGGGTTGCCATGGCACTGTTCAGGGTCGCCTCCGCCGCATCCAGACTAGATGCGGTGCTAAGGTCGCCCGAAGTGATATTGCCAGTTGTGCCCGCGACGGTGAGCGAACTACCGCCACCCGAGATGGCCAGGCCACTGGCGCCAGAGTTGAAACCGGACATCACAATCTTGGTCGTGGCGTTCTCGTTGAAGTTCACCGTCAAGGTCACGCTGCCGCTGGTCAGGAAGTTGGTACCCTTGTAGCTGGAGTCAGTCACCAGGTTGTTCAGTTGCTCAACCAAACGGTTGTACTGCCCGGTCAGGCCACTGGCGCCGCCGGTGGCGGAACCTCCCAGGGTCACGGCACTGTTAACCGTGTCGTTAATGGCCGAACGCGCCTGGGTCATGACGCCGCGCAACGCTTCAATGGTGGTCAACACCCCCTTGATGCCCGAGTCCGCCGCCTTGACGGTTTGGATGGCTTCACTGATGTTGTCCTTGAGGCCTGACAGTTGGTTGGCGCGGGAGGTGTGGCTTTGCGCCGCGAAGAAGTTGGCGGGGTTATCAACCGCGGTGTTGACGCGCTTGCCGCTGGAAAGCCGCTCTTCAGTGCTACCCAGCAACCTTGCTGTGGTTTGCAAGCTCAACAGGTTGGCGCGCATGGAAGAAGTGAGGCCGATTTCGCCGATTGCCATGATGAAACTCCTTTTCTAGGGTCGATTGAGGGAGGGCTTCTGCCTCCGGGGCCAGGACGATATTCCGGGCCTTGCCCTGGTTTGCGGACCTGGATGGGAAAACTTTAGGCTTTTTTGTGAAATTTTTTTGGCCGCGTCCGGCGTCATTCCACGCGCTCGGGGAACAGCACATCACTGAAGCCGAAGTTGCGCAGGTCACGGATCCGCCGTGGATAGAGGATGCCCCAGAGATGGTCGGTTTCGTGCTGCACGACCCGAGCATGGAAGCCTGCCACCTCACGCGCTATAGGCTGGCCAAATTGATCAAAGCCGGCATAGTGAAGATGGACATGGCGCGGTACCTTGCCGCGCAGGCCGGGCAGGGACAAGCAGCCTTCCCAGGCCTCCTCCACCGCCTCGGATAGGGCCGTCAGGACGGGATTGAGCAACACCGTGAAAGGCACGGGTTCAGCATCCGGATAACGCGGGTTGCGCTCCACGCCGAACACGACCACCTGCAGATTCACGCCGATCTGCGGCGCGGCCAGGCCGGCCCCATCCTGGCTGCGCATAGTGTCGCTGAGGTCGGCCACCAAGGCGTTCAGCTCCGGCGTGGCGAAGGACTCCACCTTCTCCGCCAGGCGGAGCAGGCGGGCATCACCCATGCGCAGGATGTCGCGGACGGCCATGTAGTTCCTCCTCAGGCCGTGCAAACGCCGCCATTGCGAGGCGGGATGGGGGCGCCATAACTCATGCAGGCCAGGTTGACCAGCACCGTGCGCAGACGGCCCATGACGGCATTCAGGGTGGCCTCGATCACGTCGGGTGAAATGCCGGTGGAGCTGTCGCCCCGTCCGGCGGCCCAGTTGACCGAAACCGCGATGGCCGCGTAACAGAGGCCGATTTCTCGCGCCAGATAAGCTTCCGGCATGCCGGTCATGCCCACCATGTCGGCGCCATCCTTCACCAGGCGGTCGATCTCCGCTTTGGTTTCCAGGCGCGGCCCCTGCACACTGGCATAAATGCCGCCGTTCATGAATCCCTCACCGGCCTTGGTCAGCGCGGCGCCGCAACGTTGCCGCATGTCCTCGCAATAGGGCCAGGTGAAATCAAGGTGGGTGACGGGCTTTTCTCCGTAGTCGGCGAAGGTGGTTTCGCGCCCGTGGGTATAGTCGATGATCTGATCGGGCACCGCCAGGCAGCCCGGCGCGAGATCCGGATGCATGCCACCGACGCTGGCGACCGAGACCACGTGGCTGACTTTCTGCGATTGCAAGGCCCAGATGTTGGCGCGGTAGTTCACCAGATGAGGCGGAATGGTGTGGCCGTGGCCGTGCCGCGCCAGGAAGATCACGGGGTGGCCGTCGAGTTCGCCAAAGGTAAGCGGCCCGGAGGGCTCGCCGTAAGGGGTGCGGATGACTTGTCGATGGGTGATGGTGAGGGCGGGCAACTGGGTCAGCCCGGTTCCGCCGATGATGGCCAGCATGGGGTCGCTTGTGTGGGTGGTTGATGAAGGAGTTATGAGATCAGCTTTCCGGCAAGTTCCTGGTACAGCGGGAACTTGCCGTCCGCGGAGATGAGTCGCCCATCATGAGCCAACACCGTGGCGATGATGATGCGGTCTTGCGGAGCCCGGTGATGCTCCGGGAGATCGACCCCCAGCCTGGGCGCCTGGAGGATCAAGTCATTCCAGCCCAGCCCGATCAATTCCAGATGCTGATTGATCCACCACAGCCAGACATGGGTATCCAATACGATCATCGCGGCAAATCCCAATTCGATTCAGGCAAGGTATCCAGAATGTCGCCAAGAATTCGCACCTTGCCGACGATATCCGGGTGGGGTCGGCGGGCTGCTTGATCCCCGGAATCTTCGAGAACCAAAAAAATGGCCTCGACCGCCTTGTTAGGCGGCAATAAGGGTTGCTGCTTCAAGTGGCCGAGGGCGTCCGTTTCGAGAATGATGCGTTCGGCATACATGCCACATCTCCTGGGTGAGAACCAAGCCTACCACTCGCCTAGCCCGGATATTGCATGAATTCGCGTGATGCCCTAAAGGATA
>PFJX01000079.1 GCA_002784045.1 Hydrogenophilales bacterium CG_4_10_14_3_um_filter_63_21 | reverse complement strand
CCTGGGATGCCTCTATAACCTGGACAAGAAGCCATTCGAGCTGGCGATCAACCTGCTCGAAGAATGGCGCTTTGACCGCCATGTGTTCGCGCGGCGTCTGCAAAAATACCTGGACGAGCCGGCCGAGGATTGATAGCCGTAGGGTGCGCCGCGCGCACCTCTTGGACGCGCCCCAACAATCGGTACCGCGGCGCACCCTACGAGCCTACGTCTGACACCTCCCGCAACACCGCTTCAAACCGCTCGACGATGGCCTCCCAGCCATGTTCCCGCATGGAGCGGCTGGCCGCGCGGCCGAGGCGTTGCCGCGACTCCGTATCGCTGGCCAATGCCACGGCCGCGCTGACGAAGGCCGGGGCATCGCCGGCGGCCACCGTGATGCCGTTTTCCCCCTCACGAATCAATATCTCCGCCGCCGCACGCCGATAGGTGACGACACCCAGGCCGCTGGCCAGGGCTTCGGTCAGCACATTGCCCCAGGTTTCCGAGAGGCTGCCGAACAGGAACAGGTCGGCGCTGGCGTAGTGGGCGGCGAGGTCAAAGCCCACCCGCGGGCCGGCAAAAATGTGGTCCGGATGGGCCGCGCGCAGGCGTGGCAGGGAAGGGCCGTCGCCGACCCAGACCATGCGCGCGAGGGGGTCGCGTGCGGCGATGGCGGCGAAGGCCCGTTCCACCACTTCCAGGTTTTTCTCTCGCGCCAGGCGGCCGACATAGAGGCAAGCCAGGCCGTCTTCCGCCAGGCCCCAATGGCCGCGCAAGGCGGGATCGCGCCGCCCCGGATGAAACAGCCGCGTATCGACGCCGCGTCCTACCGCTTGCACGTTGGGGATACCGCGCGCGCCCAGGGTGGCGGCCAGTTCCAGGGTCGGCACCAGGGTGGCCTGGCAGCGCCGATGCAGGGCGTCGAGCCAGCCGGTGACCCAGGGCATCAGCCAGCCCAGGCCATAGTGGCCGCTGTATTGATCGAAGTGCGTGTGATAGCCGGAAGTCACCGGCAGGCCGCGTGAACGCGCGGCCCACAGGGCGGCCCAGCCGAGCGGCCCTTCGGTGGCTACATGCACGAGGTCAAGGCGTTGCGTTTCCATCAGCCGCCCCAGGCGCCACCCCACGGGCAGGCCCAGGCGCAGGCCGGGGTAATACGGAATTGGCAGGCCGGGCACGGTCCAGGTGTCCGCCTCAACTCGGTCACGCCGCTGCCGCGGCCGTACCAGGCCGACCCAGTGGCCGCGCGTGCGTAGCCCCTCAACCAGGCGTTGCGTGGTCATGGCGACGCCGTTGATCTCGGGCGGGTAGGTTTCGGTTACCAGAAGGATGCGCAGAGGGTTCATCGCGCCAGATTTTGGTAGAGGCCCGCCAGCCGCTCCGCCAGCGCCTGATCGGACCATTCCCGCGCATAGGCGCGTGCCTCGTCGCCAAGCCGGATACGTGCCACAGCATCGTTCAGTAAATCCACCATGACCCGCGCGAAGCCAGCCGGCTCGTCCGGGGCAATGCGGCAGCCCTGTTCGCGTTCCAGGATGTCCGCCGTGCCCATGATCGAAAGGCCGACCACCGGGCAGCGTTGCGCCATCGCTTCCAGCAGCACCAGGCCCTGGGTTTCGGTGCGGGAGGCGAACACGAAGGCATCGGCGGCGGCGTAGGCGGACGGCAGCTCGCGGCGGCGATCCAGGTAGCCGATAAAGCGCACGTTGTCGTTCACGCCGAGCCGCGCCGCCTGCCGCTCCAGATCGGCGTGCGCCGGGCCTTCGCCGGTGACCAGAAACAACAATTCCGGCAAGGAACAGCGGGCGAGCGCCACGGCTTCCAGGAGAAAACCGATGTTTTTTTCATGCGCCACCCGGCCGACGAACAGCACCACCGGCCGCGCCGGGTCGATCTTGTGCCTGGCGCGGAAAGCGGCACCCTCGCCCGGCGCGAAGGCGCTGTCCGGCAAGCCGGTGGGCAGTATGTGCAGAGGACGGGTGACGCCATAGTCACGCAGGCGTTCGCGCATCGCGGAGGAAGGCACAATCACCGCATCCAGGGCGTTGCACTGGCCGCGCGAGAAGCGCCGCGCCAGGCCGCGTAGTGCGGCCGCCGGCAGCCAGGGGATGTAGTGCTGGAGGTATTCCTCGAACAGCGTGTGGTAACTGGCGATCACCGGCTTGTTCAGCGCGCGGGCGGCGTGCAGGCCGGCGTAATGCGCGGCGAACGGGGTCTGGATGTGGATCACCTCGCAGTCCACGGCCGCTTCGAGGGTGGCGCGGCGCAGCTTCGCGTAATGCGCCAGGCGATCTTCCGGATCACCCGGCACCCGCCGCGCCGGCACCCGAGTGACCCCCGGCGCGGGGGCGTCTTCGCCGTAGCTGGGCGCCACCAGGCTGGCCGCCACCCCGTGCGCCGCGAGCGCGCCACGGAAGGTTTCGATGGAAGTGGAAACGCCGTTGATGCGAGGGAAATACACGTCGGAAACCATCAGGACGCGCATCAGTCCGCCTTCTCCCGTTCATCGGGCTCAATCTGTAGCGCCGGCATCCCTGCCGGCGTCTTTCTCCAGCCTATGCGAGCCGGCAAGGCCCCACGGAATAACGTCCCCGCGGGACATAATGTCGACGCTACAACGCTCCACTCCACCATTTCCAGGCGACCATCCTCATGTTCGACGATGGCGGTACAGGAATCCACCCAGTCGCCACAGTTGGCATAGACCAGGCCGTCCACTTCCCGCAGCGCCGCCCAGTGGATGTGGCCGCAGATGACACCGTCGAGGCCGCGCTCGCGCACATGGCGAATCAGTGAAACCTCGAAATCGAAGATGAACTGCAAGGCGGTCTTGACCCGCCGCTTGGCGTAGCCCGCCAGCGACCAGTAGCCACTGATGCCAAGCTGGCGGCGGCTCCACGACAGCCAGGCGTTGATCCGCACCAGGCCGTTGTAGGCGACGTCGCCGAGCACCGCGACCCAGCGGTGGTGGCGCGTCACCTGGTCGAACTCATCACCATGGATGAGCAAGAGGCGGCGCCCGTCGGCGGTCTCGTGCACATATTCGCGTTCCACCCGAATATCGCCGAACGCGGTCTCGCAATAATCGCGCAACGCCTCGTCGTGGTTGCCCGGCACGAACACCACTTGTTCGCCGTGGCGAGCGCGCCGCAGCACCTTTTGAATCACCGTGTTCTGCGCCGGGCTCCAGTGGATGCCGCGGCTCATGCTCCAGAAGTCGATGATGTCGCCAACCAGATAGAGGTGGCGGGCGGGGTATTCCCGCAGGAAGGCGAGCAGGCGATCGGCCTGGCAGGCGCGGGTGCCCAGATGGACATCCGAAATGAAGACGGAGCGGACGGCTGGCATGGCGCGCCAATGTGGCACAGCCACGTGACAGGCCGGTTACAGGCGCCACATCGAGCAGCGGCATGCCTCGGAAATATCCCCGTCATGCGCGCGCATTAACGTGAAACAAGCTCACACCCCCACTGTAGCGCCGGCTCCCAGCCGGCTTCGTAGGCCTGATCAGAAAGACGCCGGCTGGCCCTAAAGGATACCGGCCATTCAGGCCATAAAGCCGGCGCTACAAGTGCGCCGGTTTCATCATCCGGGGTGGCCTCAATCCATGCCCGTTAGTCTTGCAATCACGCGCTCCCCAATCCGTCATTCATGTACGCCCCTGACACCTACTTCCATAGCGCCCCCGCCGCGCTGACCCTGCGCGACCGTCTCGACCAGAACGTCTTCGATGCGCTCTACGCGCGCACGCTGGTCTACAACCCCTGCTGGGAAGACCCGGCGGTGGATCGGCGGGCGCCGCGGCTGGGCGCTCTGCAATCCCTGTTCATCGAGCCGTATGTCCAGGAACGGCGCGCTCCCGTGCCCTATCTGCCGGGGCTGCGCGCGCCCTACTACCTGTTTGTCGGCGTCAAGCCGAAGAGCCCATGTATCGAAGCCGGGATCGGCTGATCATCGTTGACGCCGATGGCACCGTGATCGACGCCTTCTGCGCGATCGGCACGGCTTTTGCCCGGCATGGCATGAACCTCGGCGATCTCGAACGTTTTCAGAAGCGGCGCCGCCCAATGGGTGATCGTCTCCGGAGGCGTAAACGCCAGCACCAATGCGGCCTCACGCGGGGCAAGGAGCGGTCAACTGAGGTTTCTAGCAGCCTGCCGGACTTTGGAATCGTCGGCTGCGAAACGACCGCGACGGCCCATTTTTCACCTGCTTCTTGCCCCATAGTCCGA
>PFJX01000090.1 GCA_002784045.1 Hydrogenophilales bacterium CG_4_10_14_3_um_filter_63_21 | reverse complement strand
GCACCGCTGCCCGGATCGCGCCGCCGCTGGTGGCAGGCGCTGTTTGGATGAACAGGCCATGGCCACCGCCAAGCTGACTTTCCACGTCGAAACAGTCCGCCGCGACGCCCACGGCAGCCTTGCTCGCTGCAAGGCTGCGGAGATTCCGCTGGACACCGACCTGGCTGGCAATCCCAACGCCTTCAATCCGGCCGAATTGTTGCTTGCCGCGCTGTCCGCCTGCATCGTCAAGGGCATCGAACGGGTCACCCCGATCCTCCAGTTCGACTTGCGCGGCGTGGCAGTGCGGGTGGACGGTGTGCGCCAGGACGCACCGCCGAAGATGGCATCCATCACCTACGAAATCCTCGTCGATACCGACGAGCCGGATCGTCGCCTGGAACTGCTGCACGACAATGTGAAGAAGTTCGGCACCGTATTCAACACCATCGCGCCGGGCACGCAATTGACCGGCGTGTTGCGGCGCAAGGGCTGAACCATGGACCTCAGTGGCGTGGACCTCGGCGCCACCCACCTGATCGCCAGTGGCCTGGTGTTCGTGGTTGCCGGTGTGTTCGCCATGCTGGGCTTGGGTGGTGGAATGCTCTATGTGCCGCTGTTCAAATGGCTGGAACTGCCGCTGAAAACGGTGGCGATTCCGCTGGGCCTGCTGCTCAACGGCGTGACCTCCGCCTCCGCGTTGGCGCGCTATGCCCGCGAAGGACTGGTCGACTTTCGCGGCGGCCTGCCGGCGGCGCTGGCGGCCATGGCGATGGCGCCGTTGGGCGCCCATCTCACCCAATCCGTGCCGAAGGACGTGCTGATCGGCCTGTTCGCCGCCCTGACCGCTATGGCCGGGTTTTTCAGCCTGCGCGGCGCCGGCCGCGAGGAAACGCCCGAACCGATGAGCCCGCGCCGGCGCATGGCCATCGGCCTGGCCCTGGGCGGCGGCGAGGGCTTCGTCGGCGCGCTGCTGGGCGTCGGCGGCGGCTTCATCGTCGCCCCCGTGTTGATGATGCTGGGTTTTGGCGCCAAGCAGGCGGCCGGCACCACCGCCTTCATCGTCACCTTCGCTTCCGTTTCCGGCTTCGCCGCCCACGCGGCGGAAGGCCATATCGAACCGCTGCTCGCCGCGCTCACCGTCATCGCCGCCCTGGCCGGCTCGCAATTGGGCGCCTGGTTCATGGCGAAACGCGCCAAGCCGGGCTGGGTGAAGCGGCTCTATGCCGTGTTATTGCTGGGCGTGGCGGCGAAATTAATCTTCGACATCGTGCGAGGTTGAATCATGCTGAATGTGGCAGTACTCGGCTTTGACTGCGCCGCCTGCCGCAAGGCCTATCGCCTGATCGACGAGGTTGCGCAAGAACTGGGCATCGCCATCCACCTGGAAAAAATCAGCGATCCCGCCCGCATCGCGGCGCATCGGGTGCTGTCCGCCCCCGGCGTGGTGGTGGCAGGCAAACTGGTGCACAGCGGCGGCGCGCCCAGCCGCAAGCAAATCGCAATCTGGCTGACTGTTCAGCCTTGAACAAAGGAGAGAAATCATGTCACGCGAAATACTGATGAAAGCCCTCGAATTCCACGGCCACCGCTGCTGGGCCAGTGTCGCCGGCGTGCGTGCGGGCCTGGCTGCCCTGCGGGTGCTGAACGTCAAACGCTCCGGCGGCCGCCAGTTGCACGCCTTCGTCGAGATCGGCGACGACCACGGTGGCATCTGCTTCGGCGACGGCGTGCAGTACGCCACCGGCTGCACGCTGGGCAAGGGCAATATGGAAAAGACGCCTTACGGCAAGCTGGCCGTCACCGTCATCGAGCGGGCCACCAACCGCGCCGTGCGGGTGAGCTACAAGCCCACCCTGGCGAAACAGATTTCCGCATCGCCGTTCATGGTCAAGCGCGGCCAGGGCATCGAGCCGGATCAGATTCCCGAGGCCGAGCAGATGGAACTGGTGGATCTAGTCTGGAACGCGCCCGAGGCCGACGTGCTCAGCATCGGTGAGGTGTTCCAGTTCGAGCGTGACTGGTTCCCGGAACTGATGGGCTGGGTGGCCTGCGATGCCTGCCACGAACTCACGGCGCGGGCCTATGTGCGGGTGCTGGGCGACAAGCACGTGTGCATTCCGTGCTCGGGGTATGAGCGCTGAGGGCATGATCGGGCGACGTCGCTGACGTGGCCTTATCGCCGGCGCCGGGCAGGGTCGTGAGCTATCAAGGATAGCAACATGATTCCACTTGTCTTTCGAGTCATCCTTCGGGCCGCCTTCACCATCCTCGTCTTGGGCTTGCTGCCCGCCGCGCAAGCGTCGGCGGCCGCGGGAGTTTCCGCCGGCGCCGACGACCGAACGTCGGCCAGCGGCAGCCTGTCCTTGCCGCAACTGATCGATTTCGCGCTGGCCCACAATCCGGAAATCGCCGCCACCACCTTCGACGGCCAGGCCGCATCCGCGCGCAGCCAGGCGGCGCGGGCGGCGCGGCTGCCCAGGCTTGGCATCGAGGTCGGCTACACCCGCTATGGCGACGATCTGCGCCTGACCGCCGCGCGCTACAACGGCGAGCTCGGCGTGTTCGGCGACAACATCCTGATCGCCGATCTGGTGCTGCACCTGCCGCTTTACAGCGGCGGCCGGCTCACCGCCGAGATGCGCGCCGCGGAACTGCTCGAAGCCTCGGCCGGGCAGCGTCTGGCGCGCTCCAGAGGCGATCTGGCCTACAACGTTTCCAGCCTGTATACGGCCAACTGGCACAGCGGCGGCTGATCGAATCGCTCAGCTTTTCCGCCGAGACGCTGGCGGGTCAACTCAAGCGGGTGAATGCGCTGATCGCGGGGCGCAAGGCGGCGAAGGTGGATGCGCTGCGCACCGAGGTGAAACTGGCCGACATCCGCCAGCGCCTGCTGCGCGAGAAGAACAGCCTGGCGGTGCAGCGTCAGGCCCTGCTCAACCTGATGGGTGCGGGGCGGGCGGAGGTCGACTTCACGCTGGCCGGCGAGTTGCAGCCGCCAGCGCGTGAGGCGCGCAACTTCGAAACCCTGGCAGCGTCGGCCCTGGAGCGCCGTCCCGATGCGCGCGCAGCGCGCACCGAGTTCGAGGCGCAAGCGGCGCGGGTCGAGGCGGCGCGCGCCGGCTACCGGCCGACGCTGAACCTGGTCGGCGCCGTGGGCAATCGCAGCATGGGCCATCCGACCCAGCACCCGGCGGGGTTGAGCAGCAGCGACGATGCCGCGCGCATCGGCATCACCTTCGAGATGCCGCTCTACGACGGCGGACGCGCCGGGGCACGAGTGGACGAGGAGAACGCCAAACTCGGCGCCCAGCGCGAACGCCTGACCCGGCTGCAATTGCAGATCCGCCTGGAGGTCGAAACCGCCACCGCCAATTTGGCCTCCGCCATGGAACGCCTGGCGAGCACCGACACCGCCATAGAACTGGCACAGGAAAGCCTGCGCATCGAGCAGGAGAAATACGCCCTGTCGCGCGGCACCGCGCAGGACGTGCTGGATGCCCAGTCAGCGCTGCTGGAGGCGCAGACCAACCATATCCGGGCGCTGGCCGACGCCAATGCCGCCACTGCGCAACTGGCTCTGGCCACAGGAGAGAACCTGCCATGACATCGAAGCACAATCCCGCTTTGCTGCTGCTGGCCGCCAGCCTGGCGCTGCTGCTTGGCCTCGCCGCCTGCAGCAAGACTGAGCCAGCGGCGGAACCCGCCAAGGCCGTCGAGAAAGCCACGGCGGTGCGGGTCGAAACTGTGAAACAGGCGCCGCTGGTGCTGACCGTCGCCCTCACCGGGACGGTCGAGGCGGGACGCATCGCGCAACTGGCCTCGCCGGTGGAAGGGCCGATTTGCTGCACCAAGGTTCGCGAAGGCGACATCGTGGTCAAAGGCCAGACTGTGCTCAACCTCGGCCGCAGGGAAGGCGCGACTGCGCTGGTGGTGTCGTTGAACGAAGACCTGAAGAAAGAGGAGGACAACCTGGCCCGCACCCGCCACCTGGTGGAGAGTGGCGCGCTGGCGGGCGAACAGCTCGACATCGCGGCGGCCAACGCGATCCGGGTGCGTGCCCAACTCGCCAAAGCGCGTGAAACCACTCAGGATTACGCCGTGGTGGCGCCCTGGGCTGGGATAGTGTCGAAAGTGAAGGTGCGCGACGGCGATTTCGTCGCCCCGCGCGCCCAGTTGGCGGAGATCTATGACCCGGGCAGCCTGATCGTGCGGGTTGCCGTGCCGGAACAGGAGGCCGCCGCACTGGCGCTGGGCATGCAGGTCGAGGTGGAACTGGACGCTTATCCTGGCAAACGCTTTGCCGCCCGCATCACCCGGCTGTATCCCTATCTCGATCTGCGCACCCGCACCCGCGTCGCCGAAATCACCCTCGTCGGCGCGCCCAGGCTGCTGCCTGGCATGTTCGCCCGCGCCCATCTGGTGAAGGAGACGATTGCCGATGCCATCACCGTGCCGGCCTATAGCCTGGTCCCCGAAACCGGCGGCGGCTACGCGGCCTTCGTCGTGCAGGACGGCAAGGCGGAACGGCGCAAGCTGGATACCGGCATCGAGGTGGCGGGCCGGGTGCGCATCGTCAATGGGCTGAAGACGGGCGACAAGCTGATTATCGCCGGCCAGGAAAAACTCAAGGACGGCGCGGCGGTGAAAGCGGTCGAAGTGGACGGCAAGAAGGTGGAGGCGGCTATGGCCAAACCCGCAGCCGAACCCGCCCCGGCCAAGGCCGAGCAGCCATGAAAATCACCGACTACTCGGTGCGCCGCCGTCTGGCCACCAGCGCCATCGTGCTGGCGCTGGCGGTGCTGGGCCTGTATGGCCTGATGCGTCTGCCAGTCAACTTCCTGCCCGACATGACCTACCCGATGGTCAAGCTCAACATCTTCTGGCCCGGCGCCACGCCAGAGGAAATCGAGCGCAGCCTGGCCGACCCCATCGAGCGGCAGATGATGACGGTGGACGGGTTGGACTATCTCGAATCGTCCTCCATCGAAGGCATGTACAGCCTGATCGCCAACTTCGGCTACGGCGTCGACATCGACGTCGCCTACCAGGACGCCACCGCTTCGCTGGCGCGGGTGGCGCGCAAGCTGCCGAAGGACATCGATCCGCCGGTGATCTTCAAGGCCGACCCGTCGCAAATTCCCATCCTGCAACTGACCGTGCGTTCCGACCGCTGGGACCTGGTGCGCGAGATTCGCGTTCACCTGAAGCCCGACGCGCTGGAGAAATACGGCCTCACCATCAGCGCGGTGCTGAAGCGCTTGCGCGAAGAGAACATCGAACAGTTCGGCGGCCGCATGACCGTCGGCCCGCAGGAGATCATCGCTCGTACCATGGGCGAATTCGCCTCGCTGGACGACATCCGCAATCTCGTGCTGCTGCGCGACGGCGCGGCCAAGGTTTATCTACGCGACGTGGCCGAGGTGCTGGATTCGCATCGCGAGGCGCGCGTCATCACCCGCCTGGATCGGCAGCCGGCGGTCAAGCTGTCGGTGATGAAGCAGGCCGATGCCAACACCGTGGAAGTGGCGCGCGCGGTGGACAAACGCCTGGCGGAAATCAAGGCTGGCCTGCCCGCCGGGGTCGAACTGGGCATGGTGGAAAACCAGGGCACTTATGTCACCGATGCGCTCAAGGGCGTGCAGACCGCGGCGGCGGAGGCCGCGGTACTGGTGGTGCTCATCGTCTGGCTGTTCCTCGGCTCCTGGCGCCAGGTGGTGGTGATCGCCGTCGCGCTGCCGCTGATTCTGATCGTCAATTTCGGGATCATGCAGTTGGCCGGTTTCTCGCTCAACATCTTTTCCCTGGGCGGACTGGTGATCGCCATCGGCGTGCTGGTGGACAACTCCATCCTGGTCATCGAGGCCATCTCGCGCCGGCGCGAGGAACACCCGGAACAGCCGATCAACGAACTGGTGACGGCGGCCACCGCCGACATCGGCCCGGCAGTGGTGGCCGCGACGCTGGCCTTTCTCGCTCTTTTCGTGCCCTTCCTGCTGGTGCCGGGACTGGTCAGCCTGCTGTTCCGCGAACTCATCCTGGTCATCGCCGGCATCGTGCTGATCAGCCTCGCCACCGCCGTCAGCCTGACGCCGATGCTCACCGCCGCGCTGCTGGGCCGGGTTGGCTACGGCCAGGCCGGCGGGGGGCAGACCAAAGGCCGCTTCGAACGCCTGTTCGACCGCGCCACCGAAGCCTATGCACGCCTGCTCTCGCGCCTGCTCGATCATCGTTATTCAGTGCTCGCGGTGTTCGCCGCCGTCGCCGTGGCGGGCGGTTATGCCACGGTCAAGCTGGGCAGCGAATTCCTGCCGCAGATGGACGACGGCCGCATCCTGGTCAAGGTCAAATTGCCTACCGGCGCCGCGCTGGCCGAGACCGACCGGGTGCTGCGCGACATCGAGGCAAAGCTGGGCGGCGACAAACGCATCGAGAGCCTTTTCACCATGGCCGGCGGCAAGGCGGTGGGTACCGTCACCTTCGAAGTCGCCAACGAGGGCGAGCTCAACCTGCAACTGACCCCACCCGAGGCGCGCAAGATCAGCACCCTGGATTACCTGGCCGAGATCCGCCCCATCGTCGCCAAGGTGCCGGCGCCAGGCGGCAAGGTCACGGTTTCGCAGACCAAGGTCAAGGGCATGCGCAAGCTGGGCGACGCCGACATCGAGGTCAAGATTCAGGGCGCCGAAATCACGCAGTTGTTCGAACTGGCGCGCAGGATCGCCCAGACCATGAACGGCTTGCAGCACTTCACCAACGTCTATGTCGCCATGGATTTGTCCAAGCCGGAGTACCAGATCAGGATCGACCGCGCCCGCGCCGCCGAACTGGGCGTGACGGTGGCCGAGGTGGCGGACAGCCTGCGCACCCTGGTGGCGGGTTCGGTGCCGACGCGATTGCGTGAAGGCGAGGGTGGCAACAGCGCCGACTACGACATCCGCGTCATGGTGCCGGAGACGCGGGTGCGCCATCGCGGCGACCTGGAGGATTTGCGCATCAATACCGCCCAGGGCGGCTCCGTGCGCCTGGCCGACCTGGCCCGGGTGGAACCCGCCACCGGCCCGGTGGAGATCGTGCGCGAGGATCAGGTGAAGCTGGTGATCGTGCGCGGCGATGCGGCGGGTGTCAGCGTCGGCGAGGCGCTGGCGGAACTGCAAGCCGCCATGGCCAAGGAAAGCGTGCCGCCCGGCTATCAACTGAGTTATGGCGGCCAGGCCCAGATGATGAGCGAGATGAGCCGGTCCGTGCTGCTGATCCTGGGCTTCGCGCTGTTCTTCTCCTTCATCGTGCTCGCGGTGCAGTTCAACAGCCTGAAACTGCCGGCGCTGATCCTTGGCAGCGTGCCCTTCTGCCTGGCCGGCTCGGCCGGCCTGTTGCTGGCCACCGGCAAACCGCTCGGCGCCACCGTCATCATCGGCGTGCTGGTGGTGCTGGCGGCAGTGGTCAACGCCGGCGTGCTGCTGTTCACCTATGCCCGTGTGCTGCAGGATGGCGAAGGCCTGACGGTACGCGACGCCATTCTCAAGTCCGCCCAACTGCGCCTGCGTCCCATCGTCATGGTCACCAGCGCCATCCTGATCGGTCTTGTCCCGCTTGCCCTGGCTCTGGAAGCCGGCGGCGACATGCTGCAACCGATGGCCATCGCCGCCATCGGCGGCCTGCTGATGGAAAACTTCGTGTCCCTGTACCTGATGCCGGTGCTGTATCTGATGGCGAACCGGGATCGCGCCGCATTGCCTGCCACCAAGGAGTAACGCATGAAACGCCTGTACGCCTTTTTGCTCGCCTGTCTGGCGGCGGGGCCGCTTTACGCGGCCACCGCCGACCACACCAAGTTCAAGGAACTGCAAGGCCCCTTCCAGACGGGCGAGGAGGTCACCCAGACCTGCCTGAAATGCCACACCGAAGCCGCCAAACAAGTCATGGCGACGCGGCACTGGACCTGGGATTACGTCAACCCGGCCAGCGGCCAGCGCCTGGGCAAGAAGACCATGTTGAACAGCTTCTGCATTGCCGACCGCTCGAACGAGGCGTTCTGCAACGCCTGCCACGCCGGCTATGGCTGGAAGGATGAAACCTTCGACTTCAGCTCGGAGAAGAACGTCGATTGCCTGGCCTGCCACAACACCGGCCAGTACGCCAAGATTCCCGGCCTGGCCGGGCATCCCGCCTACCAGCGCATGGAATATCCGCCGCATTCCGGCAAGTTCGTCGAAGCGGTTGATCTGCCCAAAGTGGCCCAGCACATCGGCAAGACCAGCCGCGCCACCTGCGGCGCTTGCCACTTTTATGGTGGCGGCGGCGATGGCGTGAAACACGGCGACCTGGATTCCTCGCTGAAACAGCCTGGCCGCAAGCTGGACGTGCACATGGGCGTGGATGGCGGCAACTTCGCCTGCGCCACCTGCCACAAGACCGAAAGCCACAAGATCGCCGGCAGCCGCGTCGCGCCCACCGCCAGCGACCCGCACGGCGCGCTGCTGCGCGGCCAGAAAACCGGGCGCAACCCGGCCACCTGCCAGGCCTGCCACGGCGACCAGCCGCACAAGCCGGGCCTTGGCGGCGGCCTGATGGGCACGCTGTCGAAGGGCGACCGCCTCAACGCCCACACCCGCACACTGGCCTGCCAGACTTGCCACATCCCCGCCTTCGCCCGCGGCGGCGTGCCGACCAAGATGTTTTGGGACTGGTCCACGGCGGGCACGCTGGATGCCAATGGCCGCCCGTTCCAGAAAAAGGATGAACACGGCCACGTCATCTTCGACAGCAAGAAGGGCGACTTCCGTCTGGGCGAGAACGTCAAGCCGGATTACGTCTGGTTCGACGGCCGCGTGGACTACACGCTGAAAAGCGATCGCATCGACCCGACCCGCGTCGTCAGGATGAACACCTTCCACGGCAACGCCGGCGAGCCGAATGCCCGCATCTGGCCGGTCAAGCGCTTCCAGGGCAAACAGCCCTACGACCTGGAATATCTCACCCTGCTGATTCCCCACACCGCCACGCCGGACGACACCGCCCTTTGGTACAACTTCGACTGGACGAAGGCGCTGACGGTCGGCGCCGCCGCCGCCGGGCAGCCCTTCAGCGGCAAGTTCGGCTTTGCCGAAACCGAGATGCTGTGGCCCATCACCCACATGGTCGCCCCCAAGGACCAGGCGCTGGGCTGCGCCGAATGCCACAGCCGCGATGGCCGCCTGAAGGAGGTCGCCGGCGTCTACCTGCCCGGCCGCGACCACGATATGTGGCTGGATCGCGCCGGCTTCGGCCTGGCGGGACTGGCTTTGCTGGGCGTGCTGGGCCACGGCGGCCTGCGCTTCCTCACCCGCAACCGCCGCAAGGAGCATTGAAATGGCTGAGCGCCTCTACATCTTCAAACGGTTCGAACGTTTCTGGCACTGGTCCCAGGCCGCGTTGATCATCACCATGCTGATCACCGGCTTCGAGATTCACGGCAGCTATCACCTGGCCGGCTTCCAGCAGGCGGTGGGCATCCACACCAGCGCAGCCTGGGCGTTGGTCATGCTCTGGGTGTTCGCCATCTTCTGGCACTTCACCACCGGCGAATGGCGCCAGTACATCCCCACGCTGAAGAACGTCGATGTGATGTTCCGCTACTACGTGCTGGGCATCTTCACCGGCGCGCCGCATCCGTACCGGGTGACCCAGTTGAAGAAGCACAACCCGCTGCAACGCCTGTCCTATCTCGGAGTGAAACTGGCCATCAACCCGCTGATCTGGGCCAGCGGCCTGGGCCTGCTCTACTACCACGCCTGGCGCGACCTCGCCCCGGCGGGCCTGGACCTGGCGACGGTGGCCTGGCTGCACACCGTGATGGCCTTCGTCATGCTGATCTTCCTCATCGTCCATGTTTACCTCACCACCACCGGCCATACGCCGCTGGCGCACATCCGCGCCATGATCAGCGGCTATGAGGACGTGGACGACTGAAGTTTCCAGCAAGGAGAACGCCATGCCTGATGCGAAATTCCTCAAACCCTGGCACGGCGTGCCGCGCGAGGAGATCGACTGGAACCCGACGGTGATCGAGGATACCTGCATCGGCTGCGGCACCTGCGTCACCGGTTGCAGCCGCCTGGTTTACCGCTTCGACTATGAGCGCAAGAAATCGGTGGTGGCCGACCCGCTCAACTGCATGGTCGGCTGTACCACTTGCGCCAACACCTGCCCGACCCATGCCATCCGCTTCCCGCCGCTGTCCAGCGTGTTCGCGCTGGAGGCCAGAGCGGAGGTGCGCCACGCCATCGAGGATGACCTGATCGCGCGCCACGACCAGCTTGCCGCCCATGCGGACGGCACCGCGCGGATTCCGCATCCCGATCACCTGGTGGCCATGCGCGTGGCCCACATCTACCACCAGACCGATGACATCCTGGTCGTGCGCCTGGCGCCGGTGACGCACGGCGAATGCTTCTGCCAGTTCACGCCAGGCCAATACGTCGAGGTATGGATTCCCGGCAGCCCCTATCTTTCGCGCGCCTATTCCATCGCCAACACACCGCGCGACGACGGCAGCATCGAACTGCATATCCACCAGGTGGAAGGCGGCCGCCTGTCGGGCTGGGCCTTCGGCGCGATGAAAACGGGAGATGAGGTGCGGGTGCGCGGCCCGTTGGGCCATTTCACCGTGCGCTCGCCGCTCGACCGTCCGCTGCTGTTCGTCGCCGGCGGCACCGGTTTCGCGTCGATCAAGGCGCTGATCGAACAGCAGCTCAAGTTCACCCCGGAGCGCGAGATGCAGTTGTTCTGGGGCCTGCGCGACCCGCACGCCTGCTATGCCATCGGCCTGCTGGTCGCCTGGATGATGAAACATCCCAACCTGCATATCACCCTGGCCATCGAGCAGGGCAGGAATGGCTTCCATGCCGGCCTGCGGCGGGTGGCCGGCAATGTCGCCCAGGCCCTGTGCCAGAGCGAACTGCCCATTGCCGGCCACGACGCCTATGTCGCCGGGCCGCCGGGCATGATTCCGCCCGTCGTTGAAGCCCTGCACGCCGCGGGCATCGCCTCGGAACACATCGCCATCGATTCCTTCGGACTCGACTAACCCCCTGGAGAGCAGCATGAAAAAACTCGTCATTCACATCTTCCATGTCCATGAAAACGCCGCCATCACCGGCGCCAAGCTGGCTGAGCGCATCCGCCAGGTCGCCCCCGAGCGCGGCATCGAACTGGAAATCTTCCTGTTCGGCGCCGCCATCGGCGCTGTCGCCGACCCCACCCAGACCGAGTTTCGCGATGCCCTCGCGGCGCTGGCGAAACAGGGCGTGCCGGTGCATGTCTGCCAACAGGCGGTAGAGGCCATCGGCCAGGCCGAAGCCATGACGGCGCTGGGTTTCAGCCTGGAATACGCGCGCGATGCCTTCATCCGCTTCGCGCTCGAAGGCGCCACGGTGATCAGCCTGTAAGGCTGGCGTCATGCCACCGCTTCAAACAGCGCCGGGCGAAGCGGTCGAACCCGCCTTTGTGCTGCTTTTCTCCATCCGTCTGAAAGGCCCGTTCAAGGGCTTCCCCGAGCCACTTCCCGGCGTGGCGCCGCTGCCGGGGGATGCGGCACAGGCTTACACGGCCCGCTTGGCGGAGTTCGAACAGCGCTTGTTGGGCAAAGCCTTTCTGGAAGCGCGGCGCATCACGCGCTGGCCGCTGGGCCGCATCGCCCTGGCGGGGCTGGGCGACGATGCGCCCGACCAGGCCGACGCCTATCTGCTCAGCCACAAGTCGGGCGTGGCGCTGTGGGAAGTTTGGCTGCTGGCGCCGCCGCAGTCTTTCGACGCTTCGCGCTGGATCGCCTGGCTCGATGCGGAAGCGGAAGACGGGCTGATCGCGCGGCTGTGGCAAGTGCTCGGCGCGGTCAACCAGACGATCACCGGCAAGACAGCCTGGACGGGCCTGTATCTGCCGCTGATGCTGCTGCGCCTGCGGCAACAAGCGCTGGCCGATTTCGTCGATCGCAACGGGCCGGATCTGGTGCGCCTGCTGTTTCTCGACCGCTCGCACCGGGCCTTGAAGCTCGAAGTCGTGGCGCAGGAACTGGCGCGCGATTACTGCGCCCGGCAAGGCGGCATGACCCTGCTCGCGCGCCGCAGCGGCATCGACTTGCGTGATGCGGAAGAAGATAGCGCCAGCGGCCTGCCGCCGAAGAGCGCGCTGCCGTTTCTCATTACACTGGAACTGCTGTTGCTCGAACACGCGGTGCTGCAACATCTCTACGACCGGCTATCGCGCCACTTGCCGAAGTCGGTCGAGGAACTCATCACGCTGAAGCAAGAAGTCATCGACGGCCTGGAGGAATACTACGGCGCGATCACCAACGCCACCCGCTTCAGCGACGCGGTGACCGCCGACGGCGAACGCCTGCTCGGCGTCGAGGACATCTATGACGCGGTGATGGAACGCCTGGAGGCGGTGAGCTTTGCCATCACCACGCGCTCCCAGCGCCACATGACCTTGATGCAGTTCTGGCTCACCATCGTCTTCGGCGCCAGCGAGATCGGCTTCATCGCCACCAGCATCGCTACCTGGCATTACCGCACTGAATTGGCTGCGGTGCTGGCCTGGACCGTCGGCGCGGCACTGGTGTCCGGGCTGGGGCTGGTGTTGCTTTTAAAAGAGAAACTGAAATGAATCCGAACAGGTTTTTTGTTACTTCCCGCAAGCATGTATCCGGCGCGGCGCGGCCGGGTTTGCTGTTGCTGACACTGGCCGCCGGCCTGTTGCTGGTCGGCCTGGTGTTCGGCGATGCGCCGGAGCAAGCCGCCGCCCCGAAGATCACCCCGCAGCAAATCGTCAACGCGAATTACAGCGCCGCCGAGATCGAGCGAGGCGTCTATGTCGGATCGGAACTCTGCCTTGGCTGCCACAAGGAATTCAAAACCTGGAAGGACACCAAGCACGCCCTGTCCATCCGCAAGCCGATGCCGCGCTACTCGCTGATTCCCGGCAAAGGGGTGGTGGCCGATGTCGATCGCAACGGCGTCGACGACTTCATCCAGGGCCTCGACTTCAACCAGATCACCTCCGTGTTCGACGCCTACAAGCCCTATGCCCCGGTGCTCTCGGTGGAAAAAGACCAGTATTTCATCCGCCTGGGCGAAGTGAAGATGCCGGTGGTTTTCGTCGTCGGCGGCACCGGCGACTGGCGTGAGCGTTACGGGGTGCGGCTTCCTGTCACAGACAGCCCGACCGGCTACAGCGACGAGGTTTACACCTCGCCGGTGCAATTCAACGAGGACTCGAAGACCTATTTCGCTTACAAGGCAGGCAACTGGTACGGCCCCACCAAGCGGCCGCTGGTTGCGCCGGGAACAACCCGGGCGAGCATTTCAGAATCGGTCAAGCTGTCAACCTTCAGCAAGAACTGTGTGGGTTGCCATGTCACCGGCATCCGCAGCGTGGGCAAGACGGCGCACGGCGAATGGCTGTTGCAACCCTATCCGGCGTTCAACTTTGAGGCCGACAATCCGGCTTACTTCGACTACGACGGCGATGGCAAACCGGACTTGATGAATATTGGCTGCGAAATGTGCCACGGCCCCGGTTCGGCGCATGTCCTGGCGGGCGGTCATCCCGGCAAGATTTTGAACCCGGCCAAACTTGGCGCCGATCAGGCCAACGAGGTGTGTGGCCGCTGCCATAACCGCGTCCGCTCGACACCTGGCAAGACCTACGGCTATGCCTACCACGACGACACAGACAGCGAGTGGCGGCCAGGCAAAGAGCCGCTGGCGAACTACAGCATCAACAATAATTCGCATTGGCCCGACGGCGAAACGTCCTACGAGCACAACCAGCATTACAGCGAGATGCGCCGCTCCGGCCACGCCAAGCTGCGCTGCTTCGATTGCCACGACCCGCATGCCCAGGTCAACTCGCCACAGCTCGTGGCCAAACGCAAGGTGGGCGGCTTGACCATCGCCACCCGCAACGAAGACAACACGCTGTGCCTGTCCTGCCATGCCGGCAAGGGCCCGTTCCAGGCCATCAGCCTGCCGATGGTTGCCAACCCTGCCGACAACGTCGCCGCCATCGGCGCGGCGGTCAGCGCGCACTCGCATCACCCCTACGCACCGGAACGCGCCATGGGCCTGTCGCGCTGCACCGGCTGCCACATGCCGGCGGTGGCCGCGGCGGAACACGAGTCGCCACTGCATACCCATCAGGTCAGGGTGGTGGCGCCGGAGAAGACTCTGCTGTACCAGGCCAAAGGCGGCATGCCCAATGCCTGCGCCGAGTCGTGCCACGGCAACAAGATCAATCTGTGGCGCTACGGACTGAAAGAAAAGCCGATCAACTGGAATGAAGCCACCGACGCCAAGACCGCCACCAAGCTGATGGAATATCACGGCCCCGAAGGCCGCTGGTGGAAGACGCTGAGCAAGAAACCGGACGCGCAGGCAGCGGACAAATGAACGACATGGCCGCTACGCCTTTCGCCACCAACGCGCCGTCTTCCGCGCCGGCCATCGGCCGCGTAGTCGAAGTCCACGGCCCGGTGGTGGACATCGCCTGCGAAACCCTGCCGCCATTGCACCGGGCGCTGACCGTGTCCATCGACGGCGGCAGCGCGGTGCTGGAAGTGCTGCACCATCTCGACCCGCATCGGGTGCGCGCCATCGCACTTTCGCGCACGGCGGGACTGATGCGCGGCACGCCGGTGTTCGACAGCGGCGCGCCGCTGCATATTCCGGTCGCGGCGGATTGCCTGGGGCGCCTGCTGGATGCCTTCGGCGCGCCCCTGGATGGTGGGCCGGCGCTGGCGGCCAAGGAATACCGCAACCTGCTGGCGCCGCCGCCAAAACTCGCCGACACCCTGCCGTCCTCCGGCATCCTGGAAACCGGAATCAAGGTCATCGATCTGCTCTGCCCCTTCATCCGCGGCGGCAAGACCGGGCTGTTCGGCGGCGCGGGGGTCGGCAAGACGGTACTCATCATGGAGTTCATGCAGGCGGTGGCGTCGTTGCATGGTGGCGTGTCGGTATTCGCCGGGGTGGGGGAGCGCATCCGTGAAGGGCACGAGTTATGGCACGAGATGGCCGACAACGGGGCGCTTTCCAACGCGGTACTGGTGTTTGGCCAAATGGACGAGTCGCCGGGAGTGCGCTTTCGCGTCGGCCTGGCCGCGCTGGCCTATGCCGAATACCTGCGCGACACGCTGGGCCGCGAGGTGCTGTTCCTGATGGATAACGTGTTTCGCTTCGTCCAGGCCGGCTCCGAGGTGTCCGGGCTGCTTGGGCGCATGCCCGCCACCGTTGGTTACCAGCCCACCCTGCCGTCGGAAGTGGCGGAACTGGAGGACCGCATCGTCTCCAGCCGGCTCGGCAACATCACCTCGGTGCAGGCGGTCTATGTGCCCGCCGACGACATGACCGACCCCGCTGTCGGCGCCATCCTCGCCCATCTCGACACGCGGGTGATCCTGTCGCGCGCCCAGGCGGCCAAGGGCATCTACCCGGCGGTGGACCCGCTCGCCTCGGGCAGCAACCTGATGGACCGGCACTTCCTCGGCGACCGCCATTACCAGGTCGCCCATGACGTGCGCGAGCATCTGGCGCGCTACCGCGAGATGGAGGACATCATCACCATGCTTGGGCTAGAGGAACTCTCCGAGGCCGACCGCCAGGTGGTGCAGCGCGCCAGGCGGCTACAGCGCTACCTCACCCAGCCATTCCATGCCATGACCGCGCAGAACGCCGCCCAGGGCGTGTCGGTGCCGCTGGCGCAAACCCTCGCCGACTGCGAAGCCTTTCTGCGCGGCGAGTACGATGAACTATCCGAGGAACGCTGCTACATGCGCGGCGCAATGTCCGAACAGCCTGCGCCATGAGCACTTTCAGTTTGCATCGGCTGATGTTTTGTCCAACTCGTATTGGGTAGAAAAAGATGAAAATTCCAAAAATTCCTCCACGTCAGATTTGGTTTGCCGCCATCGGCATTGTGTTACTGCTGGCCTTCGCCTGGTTGGCGATGACCAGCGGGCCGTTTGCGCCGATCAAGGTGACCGTGACCCAGGTTGCCAAAGGAGAAGTGGCGCCCGCCCTGTTCGGTATCGGCACGGTCGAGGCGCGACGCGCTTATCTCATCGGGCCGACTGCGGCTGGAAGGGTGAGAAGCGTGCTGGTGGACGTGGGGGATGCCGTGAAGGCGGGGCAATTGCTGGCGGAAATGGATCCAGTGGACCTCGACAAACGGGTCGCTTCCGCAGCGGCGGCGGCCACGCGCGGCCAGAGTGCAGTGGCGACGGCGCAGGCGCAGGTTCAAGATGCGAAAAGCCGCCAGGCACTGGCCGCCAGCGAGGCGCGGCGCTACGTCGATCTGGGCAAAAAGAACTTCGTCAGCCAGAGCGTGGTGGATACCAAATTGCAGCAACAACAGTCGGCGGATGCCCAGTTGGCTGCCGCCAAATCGGCGCTGGCGAGTGCCCGGCAGGACCTGGCCCGGCTGGAAGCCGATCGGGCCGGTGCGCAGCAGCAGCGCGGAAATATCCGTTTGCGGGCGCCGGTCGATGGCGTGGTGACGGCGCGCGATGCGGAACCCGGCTCCACGGTGGTCGCCGGGCAAGCGGTGCTGAAGTTGCAGGAACCGGGCAGCCTGTGGGTCACGGTGCGCCTGGATCAGGGCCGTTCCGCGGGCTTGCGCGCGGGTTTGCCGGCGGAAATCACGCTGCGCGCCAATCCGGGCAAGGTGCTGACAGGCAAGGTCGCGCGCATCGAGCCGATCAGCGACAGCGTGACCGAGGAACGCATCGCCCAGGTGGTGTTCGACAGCCTGCCGCAAGGGGTGACCAACAATGAAATGGCGGAAGTGAACTTGCGCCTGCCCGCTGTGGCCGATGCCTTGATTCTGCCCAATGCCGCATTGCGCCATCGTGGCGCCGAAGTTGGTGCGTGGTTGCGCGCCGATGGCAAGCTGCGCTTCGTCCCGGTGAAAACCGGCGCAACGGGACTCGACGGCAAGGTGCAGATCGCCGAGGGGCTGAAGGCCGGCGACGAAGTGGTGGTCTATAGCGAGCGCGAGCTCAAGGACGACAGCCGCATCAAGGTGGTGGACGCGCTCGGAACAGCGAAATGATCAGCCTCGCCGGCCGCGACATCCTGCATTCCTGGGGCAAGTTCGTCCTCACCGGGTTGGGGCTGGGGCTCTTGATCGGCGTCACCTTCACCATGGCGGGCGTCTATCGCGGCATGGTGGACGATGCCAAGGTGCTGCTCAACAACAGCGGCGCCGACCTGTGGGTGGTGCAGAAGGACACCCTCGGCCCCTATGCCGAATCGTCGAGCATCCCTGACGACGTTTATCGCGGCATCCTTGGTCTGCCCGGCGTGGCGCAGGCCGCCAATGTCACCTACCTCACCATGCAGGTGCGCAAAGGAAAGACCGACGTGCGCGCCATGGTGGTGGGCTTCGTGCCCGGCCAGCCGGGCGAGCCCAATTATCTGGTGGCGGGGCGGCGCATTACCCGCAGCCATTACGAGGCGCTGGCCGATGTGATGGCCAGATTCCAGGTCGGCGACCGCATCCGCATCCGCCGCCATGAATACACGGTGGTCGGCCTGACCCGGCGCATGGTGTCCTCCGGCGGCGACCCGATGGTGTTCATTCCGCTCAAGGATGCGCAGGAGGCGCAGTTCCTCAAGGACAACGACGCCATCGTCAACAGCCGCGCTCGCACCGCCGCCAACCCCGCGCTCAACCGCCCCGGCGTGCCGGGCCTGCTGGACGCCATCGAGGCGTCGCAGACCAGCAACCACAACGTCAACGCCGTGCTGGTGCGGGTGGCCGAGGGGTATTCAGCAGACGCGGTGGCGGGTGAAATCCGCCGTTGGAAACATTTCCAGGCCTATACCCGCGCGCAGATGGAAGACCTGCTGATCGCCAAGCTGATCGCCATGGCGTCGAAGCAGATCGGCATGTTCCTGGCGATCCTGACCGTGGTCAGCGCGGCCATCGTCGCCTTCATCATCTACACCATGACCTTGGGCAAGATTCGCGAGATCGCCGTGCTGAAACTGATCGGCGCGCGCGACCGTACCATTGCCGGCATGATCCTGCAGCAGGCCCTGGGGCTGGGTGTGATCGGCTTCATCGTGGGCAAGATCGCGGCCACGATCTGGGCGCCGGCCTTCCCGAAATATGTGCTGTTGCTGCCCGAGGATGCCGCGCGCGGCTTCGCCATCGTTATGCTGGTGTGCGTGCTGGCCAGCACCCTGGCGATCCGCGCGGCATTGAAA
>PFJX01000165.1 GCA_002784045.1 Hydrogenophilales bacterium CG_4_10_14_3_um_filter_63_21 | reverse complement strand
GAAATCCTGCGCAAAATCCAGAAGGCTCAGGAGGTTATGGCCCAGCAGCAGACGGCTTGAATGTATAGGCATTTAAGAGACACTACACTAGTCTGCGCTACCCATCACGATCTGAAGGAAATGGTGCAAAAGGGCGAATTCCGCGAAGACCTCTACTACCGCATCCACGTCATGCAGATCCACATCCCGCCGCTGCGCGAACGCAAGGAAGACATCCTCTGGCTGGCCGCCCGTTTTTCCGCCGAGATGTGCCACGCCAAGGGCTTGCCGCCGCGCCTGATGGACCCCCAGGCGGAACGGCTGCTGACCGATTACCCCTGGCCGGGCAACATCCGCGAACTGAAACACACCCTGGAACGCGCCTGCATCCTGGGTCCGCAAGCCTTCCTCACGACCGAGTTGCTGTTTGGTGGTATGCCGGCGGAACTGGCGCGCGCCCCGGATGACGCCACGCCGGAGAAGCTGGCCGATTACCTGGCCAAGTGCGAGCGCGCCTATCTCACCCACATGCTGGAACTGAACGCTTGGCGCATCACTGACACCGCCGGCCATCTCGGCATCACCCGCAAAGGGCTATGGGACAAGATGCGGCGGCTGGAAATCACGCGGCCAGGTGCCGAGAGGGTTGAAGAGGCAGAACAAAGCGCTACCATCGGGTAACGCTTTTCCTTTTCAAGCCACACTATTGTTACCCTGGAGTAACAATAAAAAACCCGCACTGAAGCGTCTATCAAGGCGTGGCGGTGCGCGGTCGTTTTCTCCCCATGCCTCACCGGATTTGACGCCAGTCAAAGTTATCCGCACCGATCCCCGCCGAAAATGCACCCTGGATTCGCTCTGGCATGACTGTTGCTGTTAGTTGCTTGTTATCAGGGCAACCTTCAGGAGCCACAGCTTGAACATCCTCATCCCACCCCATTCCCAGATCACCGAAATGATGGGCCGCCTGCCCTGCTTCAAAGGGGTGTCCGCCGTGAGCCTGAACCGCTTGGCGCGGGCGGCACAGAAGGTGGCTTTGTCACGGCGGGAAATCCTGTTTGCCAAGGGGGATGCGGCCGATTTCCTGCATGTCCTGGTCAGCGGCCAGATCAAGCTGTTTCTCCCCTTGTCCAACGGCACGGACAAAACGCTGGCTCTGGTGGAGCCGGGGCAGCCGCTGTGTGTGGCCCCGATCTGGCAAAGGGTGCCCTATCCCGCGGCGGCGCGGGCGGACGCCGACAGCCACCTGATCGCCCTGGAACGTGAGGCCGTGCTGGCCGAAGCGCCGCAGGACGTGGCCCTGCTCGGCCATCTGCTCGCCGCCACTTCCCGCCAGGTTCTCGGCCTGATCAGCGACATGGAAAATTGCGCACAGCGCTCCAGCCTGCAACGGGTGAGCTGTTTCCTGTTGCAGCAACGACCCGGGCCCGAATCGCGCGCTTATGACATCGTCCTGCCCACCTCCAAGCGGGACATCGCCACTCGCCTCAGTCTGGCGCAGGAAACACTGTCGCGGGTGTTCCAGCAACTGGGCCGGGAGGGCGCGATCGAGGTGAAGGGGCGTTACATCCGTGTGCTGGATAGCCACAAATTGGTCGCCTTCAACCTGGCCAACTGAGTGGCCAACTGCGCCCCACCTTGACGTGAAACAACGGGCTACCGCAGGAGCGGGCCGTTTCTGGGCACGGTCCACTCCTATCTCAAATCACACAGCCCTGTCCGTTGCTCGATGGGTAATACCAGACTGGATTAGTCCGGCTTCTTGAGCGCAATCAGGCTTTATCAACGTTTCATTTTGTCTTCCGCCATTTTCTGAGTAACTTGGTGCTCCGCCGGTATAACCCTACCAGCCGGACCCCATCCAGACGCAAAGGAGACATCACCATGAAGTGCCGCTCGTTCCTTTTATTCGCCGTTGGCTTGACGGCCTCCGCCCTGGTCCAGGCCGGAGCCACCGAAGACCTGGCCCGCACCTGCAACAACTGCCACGGCATGAACGGGGTCTCGGTCGGCCCGACCATGCCCAGCATCGCTGGCCAGTCCGAATCTCACCTCAAAACGCTGATGCTGCAATGGAAGAGTGGCGAGCGTTACTCCGCGACCATGGGCCGGCTGATCAAGGGTTATAGCGACGAGCAGATCGCCGCCTTGGCTATCCACTTCTCCAAACTGCCCTGGACCCCCGTGGTGCAACATGCCAACGCCGCGACGCTGGCCAAAGGCAAGGCCGCCACCGACCATTGCGAGACCTGCCACGGCAAGACGGGTGGCGAGCCCGACGACGCCGATATTCCCCGGCTCAATGGCCAATGGGCGGAATACCTGGAGCTGGAGTTGATGAAGTACCGGGAAGACGACGTCAAGATGCCGCACAAGAAAATGCGCAAGAACGCCAAGAAGATTGAAGAAGGCGACATCACCGCCATCACCCGATTCTTCGCCGCCCAGCCCAAATAAGGAGCCTCCCATGAGCATCAATCGCCGCGACTTCATCAAGACCCTGGCTACCACCTCGGTCGTTTTTCCCCTCTCCGCCCGCTCCGCGCTGGCCAGCCGTTCAAGCAGCGCCAAGGCCCAGGTTGTCGTCATCGGCGGCGGCTACGGCGGCGCCACCGCCGCCAAGTACATCAAACACCTCGACTCCGCCATCGAGGTCACGCTGATCGAAAAACAGGCCACCTATACCAGTTGCCCGCTATCCAACGAAGTGATCTCCGGCGAGCGTGAAATTTCGACGCTGCAAGTCGGCTACGACGGCCTCAGAAAACAGGGCATCCACGTCTTGATCGACGAAGTGGCCGGAGTCGATCCGGCCAGGAAGAAGGTCACCACCCAACATGGCAAGACTCTCTCCTACGACGCCCTGGTCATGTCGCCCGGCATCGCCTTCGATTATGCCGGCGTGGAAGGCTATTCCAGGGAACTCGCCGATGGCAGCCTGCCCCATGCCTGGAAGGCCGGCCCGCAAACCCTGGCCCTGAAGAAGCAGCTCGAAGCCATGCGCGACGGCGGCACCTTCATCATCGCCGTGCCCAAGGGCCCGTTCCGTTGCCCGCCCGGCCCCTACGAACGCGCCGCCCAGGTCGCCAACTACCTGACCCATCACGGCAAGGCCAAATCCAAGGTCATCCTCCTCGACGCCAACGACTCTTTCTCCAAGAAGGGCCTGTTCGAGCAAGCCTGGGCCAGGCAATACCCCGGCATGATCGAGTGGGTGGCCGGCAAGGACGACGGCCGTGTGGTCAAGGTCGATGCCAAAAGCAAGACCGCCTTCACCACCTTCAACGACCATAAAGCCGACGTGCTCAACCTCATCCCGCCGCACCACGCCGGCGCCATCGCCAAGGCCACCGGTCTGACCAACGAGAAAGGCTGGTGCTCAGTCGACATGCTGACCATGGAATCCACCGTCCACAAGGACATCTACGTGGTGGGCGACTCCTGCGTGCATGGCGACTTGCCGGTTTACGCCGCGCCGAAGTCGGCGCACTCCGCCTCCACCCAGGCCAAGGCGGCGGCGAGCGCCATCGTCGCCAAGCTCAATGGCCTGCCCGCGCCCGAGCCGTTCTTCGTCAATACCTGTTACAGCATCACCGCGCCCGGCTGGGGCTTCTCGGTGGTGCATGTGTACAAGGTCGTCGATGGCAAGCTGGTCTACGTCAAGGAGGCCGGCGGCGTTTCGCCGGTGAAAATGGAGAGCGAGGCGGCGCTCAAACTCCAGCGCAGGCTGGAGGCGGAATACGCGAACGGCTGGATCAAAAACATCATGGCGGACGCTTTCGCCTGATTCACGTTTGGCCGCGTGCCGGAAACCCGGCGCGTGGCCGTCCCTGACGTCATGAGGAGATCGAAGATGAACATTACACGTAGGGGTTTCATCAAGGGCATGGGCGCGGTGGCCGGCGCGAGCAGTGTCGGTTTCGGTGCCAGTTTCAGCCTACCCAACATCGCCCGCGCGGCCGCCAAGTCGGAAGCGGCCGCTGGCGCGAAATCGGCGCTGGGCGACCAGGTGGTGAAGTCCACCTGTGTCCATTGCGTCAATTTCTGCGGCATCGAAGCGCGTGTGTCCGATGGCGTGATCCGCGCCATCTATCCGGACAAGGCGCGCGCCGCCTATTACAACTGGGGCATCTGCCCGAAGGGCGCCTCGGGGGTGTTCAACACCTACAACCCGTATCGGCTGAAAAAGCCGATGAAGCGCACCAACCCCGTCAAGGGCATGACCGAAGACCCGAAATGGGTAGAAATTTCCTGGGACGAGGCCTTTAACACCCTCACCGAGAAACTGGCCAAGATCAAGGCCGACAACCCGGCCAAACTGATCTGGCACCACGGCCACGGCAAGTACACCATCGGCGACCAGTTCCCCAAGGCCTTCGTCGCCGCCTTCGGCACCCCCAACCTGGTCCACCGCACCACCACCTGCGAGGCTGCTCGCCATGTGGCGGATGAGAACACCTGGGGCGGCCACGGCCACCTGCCCGACCTGGAACACACCAATCTGTACCTCAACTTCGGCAGCAATCCGTTCGAGGGCGAGCAATGGTCGCGCTGGCTCGACCACGCCATCATGGACGGCAAAGAACGTGGCATGAAAATGATCGTCATCGAGCCGCGCTTCTCTCACGCCGCGGCCAAGGCCGATGAGTGGATTCCGATGCGCCCCGGCAAGGATGCGGTGTTCATCCTGGCCCTGTGCAAGCAGATGATCGACAACGGCGGCATCGACACCGATTTCCTGAAGACGTACACCAACGCCACCCAGTTGGTGGGCGAGGACGGGCGGATTTTGAAGGGCGCTGATGGCAAGCCGATGGTCTGGGAAACCGTCTACAAATCGGCGCGGACATATGACGATGCCTCGGTGGACGCGGCCCTGGCCGGAACCTATGAGATCAGCGGTAAGACCTACCGCACCGCCTTCCAGGTGCTGGTGGACAGCCTGAAAGGCATCACCCCGGAATATGCCGAAGAGGTGTCCGGCGTGCCCGCCGCGCGCACCAAGAGCCTGGCCAGGGAAATCACCGCCGCCGCCAGTATCGGCTCCAAGATGATGATCGACGGCCACTCCATCCGTTACCGTCCGGTGGCGTCCTACACCTTCCGCGGCCTGTCGGCCAAGGAATTCGGCGTCCAGAACAACCGCGCCAACCTCATCCTCAACATGCTGATCGGCAGCCCCGACGCGGTGGGCGGGCTGTTGCTCAACCACGCCATGGGGCATCTGGAATTTCTGGAGCCGTCCAAGTGCGAGTACCCGCCCAAGCGCGCGGATCTGGCCAAGAGCGTGTATTACCCGCACGCCACCCACGAGTGCTGCCAGCAGGTGCAATACACGGTGAACGATCCCAAGGCTTATGGCCTGGGTTATCAGCCGGAAATGCAGATTTTCTTCGCCACCAACCGGCCCTTCTCCACCTCGGACGCGATGAAACAGCAGGACGGCATGAAGAAGACCTTCAACGTCGCCATCGACATCGTCAACACCGAGACCTGCCAGTTCGCCGACATCGTGCTGCCGGACCTGACCTACCTCGAATCCTGGCATTTCTCGCCCACCCGTTCCACGCCCGGAACCAAGCACTCCGCCATCCGCCAACCAGCGGCCGCCAATGTCTACAACCTTCCCTACGATGCCATGACCATCCTGTGGGAACTGGCCAAGCGACTGGGTCTGCGCGACGCCTACGTGGAGCAGTTGAACGGCAAGTGGGGGCTGAAGAAGACCAAGTTCGAGAAAGGCCGCGACTACACCTCGCGGGAAATGGTCGAGGTGCTGTGGGCGGACAAGGTCGGCAAGCCGTTCGAGTACGCGCTGGAGCACGCCTTCGTCGGCAAGACCATATCGACCCACGACCGCTATCTGCACAGCGTCGAGGCGAACTGCAAGGGCCCTGGCAAGACCCGCATGAAGCTTTACGCGGATCATCTGGTGGACAGCTACGCCAACGTCGAGAAGACGGTAAAGGCCAATCACATCACCAATATCGACCTGGCGCAGTTCAAGGTGGCCTATTCGCCCATCCCGCTCACGGATCATGCCTTCCCGACGCCGCACCGCGAGGCCGAGGGCTACCCGCTCTACCTCATCACCCACAAGCGGATGTATCGCAACCAGGCCGGCAACACCGCGCAGAACCCGATCCTCAATGCACTTGGCGCTGACACCCAGGAGAACACCATCACCGTCAATGCCGCCACCGGCAAGGAGTTAGGTATCCGCGATGGCGACACTGTGGTGGTGGAATCCCGCGTGGGCAAGGCGAAAGGCAAGGCGAAACTGACCCAGGGCATCCGCCCCGATACCATCGCCGTGTCCTACCACCACGGCCACTGGAGCCTGGGTTTCCCCGACTATGCCAAGAAAGGCACCTGGATCAACAACGTGTTGGAACTGCATCCCGACCGCATCGCCGGCATGAATTCCTTCAACGACACCAAAGTCAAGCTCTACAAGGCATAAGGAGAAGACACCATGGCAAAATTTGTTCGCGTCATCGACACCGAACGCTGCTTCGGCTGCCGCTCCTGCGTGGCCGCCTGCGCGGTGGAGAACCACTTCACGCCGGAATCCCCCTGGAACGTGATGATCGAGTATGAAACCGGCAACTACCCCAATGTCGCCCGCAACTTCGTCACCATGAACTGCATGCACTGCGAGCATCCGTCCTGCAAGGCGGCCTGCGACGCCATCGGCGTGCACGCCATCAGCAAGAATGAGTTTGGCGTGGTGTTGGTGGATTACGACAAGTGCATCGGCTGCGGCTATTGCGCCACCACCTGCCCCTACGGCGTGCCCCAGCTCAACGGGGCCAAGGTTGAACAACTCTATCCCGGCCAGGAAAAGACGGCTTACGAGCAGATGGGCAGCCTCTCGCCGCTGCATCGCAAAAAGGCCAAAACCGTTGAGAAATGCACCTTCTGCTGGCACAAGCTGGAAAAAGCGGTGTCCAGCGGGAAAATGGACCAGATCGGCAAGGTGCCGGAGTTCACCCCCACCTGTGACCTGGTCTGCCCGGTGCAGGCGCGGGTGTTTGGCGACATCGACGATCCAAACAGTGCAGTGTCTGTCTACATCGCCAAGAAAAAGGCCACCCAGCTCAAGAAAGAGTTCGGCACCCAGCCACAGGTCTATTACGTCCTCAATGGGGGAGATTACTGAGATGAAACCACTATTTCTCACGGCCATTCTAGCCACCGCTGTTTCCACTTTTTCCACCGGGGTCATGGCGGAAGACAAGTCGCCGAAGCTGCTGCTCAAGGCCGCCGAGGACATCCGCGCCGGAACCTTGAATGTGGGCAAGGAATATTCCCTCTTGGAAGAAGGCCGCCTCCACAAGATCCACAGCGAGACGCTGGGCATGAAATGCAGCGGCTGCCACAGCAACAACGCCTATCCGGATAACTACCTCTACCTGCGCAAGAGCGAGTTTCCCAAAGTGGTGGACGGCGAAAAAGTGAAAGCTGTCGAACGCGCCAAGTGCATCGGCTGCCACTCCGACGGCAGTATCGCGACGGTTTTCTACAACATGAAGAAGTAAGCCTGGCTCCCTCTTACCTGCTAGGGTAGGTAGGGTGCGCCGGCTTTATGTCCCGGCGGGACATAAAGCCCGGTGCTACAGTGCAGGTGTGAGCTTGTTTCAAGCTAACTCAATGGAAGCCCATGAATCAGAGCGATCTCACGGCTTCGGCGGAAGACCGAAGCCGTTTTTTTTGGTGGTTGGCGGAGTGGTTTCTGAACCCGCCCAGCCAAGACCAACTGGCCAGCCTGCCTGCCGCCGAGACGGCCACGCCGGATGCGCCTGACGATGCGATGGATAGCGCCTGGCGAGCGCTGGCTAACGCCGCCCCCAATCCGGAAACCAGCTCACTGGATACCCTGGGCGCCGAATTCACCCGCCTGCTCTCCGGGGTACAGGAAGGCATGGGCCCGCCCCCCCCCTTCGAATCGGTCTGGCGTGAGGATCGCCTGATCGGCGAGACCACGGTGGCGGTGATCGAGACCTATGGCCGCGCCGGCTTCGCCGACATCGACCCGGATGCCGGGCCGCAGGACCATGTCGCCGCGGAACTCAAGTTCATGGCCATGCTGGCTTTGCGTGAGGCAGAAGCCCGGCGGGCGGGGGATGAGGCTGACGCCCACGCTCGCCAGGCGCAGCAGCGCGACTTCCTCGACCAGCACCTCGCCGCCTGGGCACCGCACTGGGCCGACGCGGTCATCCAACAGGCGAGCATTCCCCTGTACGCCGCCCTCGCCGGTCTGCTCAAGGCCGGCCTGGACCAAGCAGCGGCTGAGTTGGCGGCTTCATAGGCCTTCTCCCCCCCCATGCAAACCACCCAAATTCACTACACCCCCGGCGATTGCGCCGTGCTGATCGGCCCTTCCGATCTATTGCTCAAACGCCTGGAAGCCTGCCGCATTGCCGGCCTGCGTCCAACCCTGCTGTGTACCGATCTGCCCGACCTGGAAAGCCTGCCGCGCGGCCTGCGCGCCCTGCCCGGTCGCTTGGCCGGGGTGTCCGGCTGGATGGGCGCGTTCACCGCCCGCCTGGAAAGCGCCAACGGCCCGGTGGAACTCGCGCCCCTGTCGTTCCACGACGACGGCCACTTTGACTGGGTGATCGACTTCTCTGGCGCCCCGCCGCCCGGCAAGGGGGTGGCGCCGCTCGGCTATTACAGGCTGCCGCCGGATGATTTCCCCGCGCTGAAACAGGTCTTGCTGGAAATCGCCAGACGCCTGCGTGAGGGCCATGACAAGCCGCGCTACTTCCACCTCGACACCGAAAAATGCGCACACCAACGCCAGAGCGTGGCGGGCTGTTCCGCCTGCCTAGCGGTCTGCGCGGCGGACGCCATCAGTGGCATGGGCGAGGGGGTACACATCGAGCCCTATCTCTGCCAGGGCTGTGGCGCCTGCGCCCTGGTCTGCCCCTCCGGCGCGGTACGGCATGTCCATCCTGGCACCGCGGCCCACCTTGCCCACCTGCGTGCCACGCTGAAGCCCGATGCGGCCGGAATCTGGATTACTGATGACGCGGATGACGGGCGGCCAGGCTGGCAGCCCTGGCCGCTGCCTGAGGCCGCCAGCCTTGGCATGGAATTCTGGCTTGCCGCCCTGGCTCTGGGGGGCAAGCAGATCGCCATCTCGGCCAAGCACAGCCCTGTACTAAGCCGCGCCGCCTTGTCCAGCCAGATCGAACTGGGGCGCAACCTCCTCGTCGGGCTGGGATTGCCCCCGGCCATCGGCTGGGAGGAGGCGAAAGAGCGGTTGCCGCCGTTCACGCCTTTCACGCCTCCCGACGGAGACGACAAACGAAGCCTGCTGTTCGCCGCCCTTGATCATCTCGCCGCCCATGCGCCGGCACCACCGGTCAGCGTCGAACTGCCGGCTACCGCGCCTCTGGGCGCGGTGGAAATAGAGGCCAGCTTATGTACCCTGTGCGCGGCCTGCGTGCGAATCTGCCCCGCCGATGCGCTCAGCCTGCCCGGTTCCATCAGCCAGTTGGCCTTCACCGAGTCGCGTTGCCTGCAATGCGGGCTGTGCGTGAACGTTTGTCCGGAGAAAGCCATGCGTCTGCGGCCGCGCTACCTGGTCGCCAAGGCCGCGCGCGAGGCGCCGCGGGTCATCGCCGTAGCGGAAATGATCGCCTGCGCCGGCTGCGGCAAGCCCTATATCACTCGCAACATGCTGGCGCGAACCCAGGCCATGATGGCGGGTCACCCTATGTTCCAGGACGAACAGGCACGCCTCATGTCGCTATGCCCGGACTGTCGGCAGAAGGCGATGGCCGGCATACCCCTCTAGCAGCCTGTTGGACTTTGGAATCGTCGGCTGCAAACCGACCGCAGCGGCCCATTTTTCACCGGCTTTTTGCCCCATAGCCGGGCTATGCGGCGGCAAATCCGGCAAAAACTGGCCTCGCTGGGGCCGTTTCTCGCTTTTCGACGACCAAAGTCCGACAGGCTGCTAGTACCGGGAGGCTTTCACGGTAACCCTGAGCAAGTATTGCCGACCTCCGCAGCCCTTCGCCCAGAACAAGCGCGCGCTACCCTCTCGGGTGGTGCTTCTGGTGGAGAGTTTTCAGCCGTTCGCGGGCGACGTAGGTGTAAATCTGGGTGGTGCCGATGTCGGCGTGGCCGAGGAGTTCTTGCACGGTGCGCAGGTCGGCGCCGTGGTTGAGGAGGTGGGTGGCGAAGGCGTGGCGCAGGGTGTGGGGGGAGAGGGGCTTGCTGATGCCGGCGGCGCGAGCGTGGCGTTTGATGAGATACCAGAACATTTGCCGGGTCATGGCACCACCGCGCGCGGTGACGAACAGGGCGGCGCTGCCACGGCCTTTGAGCAAGATCGAACGGGCTTCGAGGGCATAGCGTTTGATCCAGTCCTGGGCGTCTTCACCGAGAGGAACCAGGCGCTCCTTGCCGCCTTTGCCATAGATGCGAACGATGCCGTCGCTTAGGCTGACGGCGGCGAGCGGCAGGTTGACCAGCTCGGAGACGCGCAAGCCGGCGGCGTAGAGAGTTTCCAGCATGGCGCGGTCGCGCTGGCCGAGGGGGGTGTCGACGTCGGGGGCGGCAAGCAGCGCTTCGACGTCCGCTTCACTCAGGCTTTTCGGCAGAGGTTTGGGCAGGCGCGGCGGGTCGACACGGAGGGTGGGGTCGTCGGCGCGCTGTCCTTCACGCAGCAGCCAGCGGTGGTAGCGCTTGAGGCTGGTAAGTTGCCGGGCAAGGCTACGGGCAGCAACTTTTTCGTCGAGGCTACGGTGGGCGAGAAAAGCCTGGATGCGGCCAGCATCGGCCTGATCGGGTGGCAAGCCTTGTTGTTCCAGCCAGGCAAATAGCTGGGTGAGATCGCGCCGGTAGCTTTCCAGAGTGCGCGGTGCGAGGCCATCTTCCAACCAGAGGGCGTCACAAAAGCGGTCGAGCTCGGCGTCAAATGGTAAGTTCACAGTAGGCAAGTTCACAGCACGCCTTCGTGCCTCAGCAACCAGCGTTTGAGGTCGGTGGAGAAACCGTTGTGGCGATGGTTGAAGCCGCCCAGGCCGTGCGTCGCGACGACGCGGTGGCAGGGGATGATGATGGGTAGCGGGTTGTCGCCCAGCGCCTGGCCGACGGCGCGGGCGCCGCTACCAAGGCGGCGGGCGAGCTCGCCATAGGTGACGGTGTGGCCGGCGGGGATGTCGAGCAGGGCTTGCCAGACGCGGCGGCGGAAAGGCGTGCCGATGAGTTCGAGCGGTAAATCGAAACGGTGGGCGGGGTTGATGAAGTAGGCCGCGAGTTGTGCCGCGAGTTGTGCGGCGAGTTGTCGGATCACCCCTTGGGCATCCGACCTACTCGGGGGGGCGGGGGGAAGAAATTCAAGCCGGGTCAGGCGGCCCGCCGCGATGCGCACGCCAAGGGCGCCGAAGGGGGCGGGGAGGATGGCGTCGTATTCATGGGCGGCGGTAGTCATTCCGAAGACCTCGGTGTTGTAGCCGGATGGAATGCAAAGGAATCCGGGGTCTCTGGGCGATGGCGACGCCGAATTCCCCGATTCCGCCGTGTTGCATCTACAGATGCGGTTCAATCATCCGTCGCAGCCATTCGTGGAAATGGATCATGCCGTCTTCCGTCGGCGACTGGTAGGGGCCGACCTCACTGATGCCTTGCTCGTACAAGGCTTTGCGGCCCTTGTGCATGCCATAGCAGATGTCGTCGTCCTCGATGGCGGTTTCACGGTAGGCGGCCTGTTCGGCTGCCACGAATTCGCGCTCGAACAGGACAATGTCTTCCGGGTAGTAGAACTCGACCACGTTGCGGCAGGAGTCGATGCCGGTGGGGATGAGGTTGCTGACCACCAGGGTGTGCGGGTACCACTCGACCATCAGTGTCGGATAGTAGGTGAGCCAGAGGGCACCGTGGGCGGGGTCGCGGCCATCACGGTAGCGCCTCACCTGCTGGTGCCAGCGGTTGTATACGGCGCTGCCGGGCTGCGCGAGGTGGTTGTTGATACCCACGGTCTGCACCGAGTACATCTCGCCGTATTCCCACTTGAGTTCGTCGCAATTGACGAACTGGCCGAGGCCGGGGTGATACGGCACAACGTGGTAGTCCTCCAGATAAACCTCGATGAAGGTTTTCCAGTTGAACCGGTATTCGGTGATCTGGGTGCTGTCGTACAGGTAGCCGCTGAAATCCAGGTCGGCGGCCACGCCCAGTTTGGCGAGGTCGCTATGGATGTCACGCGGGCCGGCGAACAACAGGCTGTTCCAGTTGGAAAGCGTCGTCTTGTTCAGGTGCAGACAGGGGTTTTCCGGGAACCGCGGCGCGCCGAGAAGCTGGCCCTGGGTGTCGTAGGTCCAGCGGTGGAAGGGGCACACGATGTTTTGCGCATTGCCGCGCCCTTTCAGTATTTGCGCCTGGCGATGCCGGCAGACGTTGGACAGGAGTTCCACGCCGTTCGGGTTATTGACCAGCATCTTGCCACCCTCATGCAGCCAGTCGAGCACATGGAAGTCGCCCTGGTTAGGCGTCATGAGTTCGTGGCCGACGTAATTCGCCCCGTTCTTGAACAGGAGTCGCATCTCCAGTTCGTGGATTTTTGGGTCAAAGTACCAGTGCACCGGAAGCGCCGGGCTGACCTGGGTGAGAAGAGACGAGGCCGCCAGATCAGACATGGCCCAATTCCCCCTGAATCAATGAAAAATAAGTGAAATGGAACTGCAAAATGGGGCGGGATTATGCCCTCCCCACCCCCCTCGGGCAAGGCGCGCTACAGGGAACACCAGCACGCTATAGCGCGGCCAATTCCTGCGCGGAAAACCCTGCCGCCAGGCGTGCCGTTTCATTAAATGGGCGGCGCGGGCGCGGCACGCCGGGGGTTGTGAGCAAGTCGCGGAAAATCACTTCCGCCTCCAGGCCACGTTGTTTACAGAGATGGCGGAACCAGCGATCCCCCGCCGCGACATGGCCGATTTCGTCGCGCAGGATGATGTCGAGAATGGCGGCGCCGGCCGGGTCGCCGAAGCCCTTGAGCTTGCGCTGGATATCCGGCGTCACGTCGAGGCCGCGCGCTTCCAGCAGGCGCGGCACCAGGGCCATACGCGCGAGCGGGTCATGCGCGGTTCTCTGCGCCATTTCCCAAAGGCCGTCGTGCCCAGGAAAGTCGCCGTAATTCTTGCCCCGCGCGCGCAGGTGGTCGCGCAACAAGGTGAAGTGATAAGCCTCTTCGGCGGCGACTTGCAGCCAGTCGGCATAGAACTTGAGCGGTAGGCCGGGGAATCGCTGCACGGCATCCAGGGCCAGATTGATGGCATTGAATTCGATATGCGCGAGCGCGTGGATGAGGGCGGCGTGGTTTTCTTGACCATTGAGCTGGCGCCGGGGCATGTCCCGCGGCGGCAGCAACTCGGGCCGCGTGGGACGGCCTGGGGTATCGCTCGGCTTGCCCAGTTCACCCATGGCCAAGCCGCCTGCCCGCCATTCCGGCCACAGGCGGGCGGCGCCAGCCAGCTTGGCTTCCACTTCGCACCGCACGAGAACGGCGCGGGCGGCAACGTGCACGTTCATGCGGCAAGCCTGCGGTCGACCCCGTGCAGCCAGTCAGGTTTCAGCCAGGTGGAGAGCCAGCCCATGCCAACGCCGAGGCTGTTGGCGGCCATGTCAAAGAGGTCGCCCTGGCGATAGTCGGTGAAGCTCTGCGCGATCTCCAGGGCCAGGCCCATGAGCACGAATAGCAGGGCGATGCGGCAATGGCGCGAGTCGAGCTGGCTCCACCAACTCATCAGCGTGGCGTAGGCAAGAAAATGGCCAATCTTGTCGCCGAAATACACCGCGTCGGTCGAAGGCGGGTTCGGGGTCAGCGACAGATAAATCACCCCCAGCACCAGACTCCAGCCCAGGCTCAACCAGACGTTGTGCCTAGCAAAAACCATCAGCGGTATTCCACCAGTTCATCCAGTGGCAGGCGCTGTTTCTCGCTCGCCGCGGCGGCACAGTAGCCAAAGGCCAGGATCAGCGCGGGTTCGTGGCGAGCGGGGTCGATGTCGAGTTGGCGCCGTACCTCGACTGGGTCGAAGCCGCCGATGGCGCAGGAATCCAGGCCCGCGGCGGTTGCGGCGGTCATCATGTTGGCGGCGGCGATATGGCACTGGCTGACACTCCAGGCCTTGACGTCGGTGGCGGCGTGGAAGCCACGGTAATTCTGCAACGCGCCCGCGAACTGGTCGCCCGGATATTCGCGCGCCAGCAGGCGACGGGTGTAGTCGGAATCCGGGTGCATCTCAGCCAGCTTGGCGAGAATCACCACCACCGCGGCGGCCGTGCCCACCTGCGGCTGCTGGAAACAGGCGGCTTGCAGGGAATGCTTATGGCGCGGCGAGGTCAGCACCACAAATTTCCAGGGCTCCAGGCCGAAGGAAGACGGTGACAGACGGCCGGCTTCCAGAATGGTGGCCAGATCGGCGGCGGCGACCGGACGGTCAGCCTGGAACAGGTGGCAGGCGAAGCGCTTGTTAAATAGATCGAGCAATTGTTGTTTCATTCTGCAAGACTCAAAAAAGTAGCGCGGCATTCTACGCGCCCACGTAAACGATTAACCGAGACGAACTGGCTGATGCGCATTCCCATCCCCGCACTCAAGGTATTGCTCTATGGTCCCGGGCTGCAGCCGGCCGGGCTGCGGGCGCGAGTGCACTTTGAATGCAACAATCTGGTGGTCAAGGCTCGCGGCGTGGGGTTGGCGGTTCCCGCCCGGCAGATCAACCTTAAAACCGGCGGTTACGATAGCCGCCAATGGCTGATTAGCTGGGTGGCGAACGAAGGCACCTACTCGGCCCTGCTCCAGGGCGAGGAAGCGCTGGAAGCCTTCATCCAGCTCGCCCCCGCCGAAATAAGCCAGCAATTGGACCAGGCGCGCAAAACCCAGGCGCAGAGAGGATGTCGTTTCAGCTTTGTCCTGGGCTTGCTCGCCCTCCTGCTACCCTTGCTGGCCCTGGTGCTGTTCTGGGCCAATGCCGACCGGATCAGCCGCTGGGCCGTTTCCAACCTATGAGCCAGCGCACAGGGAAAGTCTGATAAGCAGCGTAAATTTAGCCCGTTGACCTGAGCAATCCCTTTATCTCTCTTGATGAACCATGGCTAGCGACCTGAAACAACCCCTCGAACCCAAGCTGATCGACCTGGTTGCCTTGCGCCAGAAAAGTGTGCTTTTCGCCGCGCTGTCCGACGCCGATGCCTGGGAACTGATCCGGCTTGCCCACCAGGAAACAGCGCCGGCCAAACAAGCCCTATTTCAGGAGGGCCAGGCCGGCGATAGCCTGCATATCGTCCTGGAAGGGCGGGTCAAGGTGAGCCTGCTGTCTGAAGAAGGCAAGGAAGCCATCCTCAGCATCCTCGGTGTGGGGGAGGTTTTCGGCGAGATGTCGCTGTTCGACAGCGAGCCGCGCAGCGCCACGGTCAGCACGATGGAACCCTGCCGCTTTCTCGTGCTGCGGCGTCAGGTTTTCCTGCCGTTTCTGGAAAAACGCGTGCCTGTGATGCTGGAACTGATCGCCGAAATGTCGCGTAGGTTGCGCGCTACCAACACCCTGGTGGGCAATCTGAGCTTCCTCAACCTATCGGCGCGGCTGGCGCGAATCCTGCTCAACCTGATTCAGCAATACGGCAAGGTGACCCCGCAAGGCATCGTCATCGGCCTCAAACTGTCACAAGAAGAACTCGGCCATCTGGTCGGCGTCTCGCGAGAAAGCGTGAACCGCCAGCTACGCCTCTGGGTTGACGCCAAGTTCATCGAATATGGCCACGGCACGTTGATCGTACTGAATTCGGATGCGCTGTTCCGCGAGGCTTTGACCTCATGAGAAAAGCTCGCCCGCCCACGGCCCAACGACCACACTACCAGGAATGACTGTTGCAACATCCAGGCTATAAAGATTTAAGTAGTAAGTAGTAATACGAGCATCAATCTGTTTTTCTCAGGAGATCCAAATGAACATGAAACCCCTAGTAGTTTCCATCGCCCTTGCCATCGCTGGCATGAACAACGTCCAGGCCGCGCCTCAAGCCGTGGCCGATGCCGCCAGTGCTTATCGCGTCTTTGCCTGCATGGAAGGCAAACAATGGTCGTCAGAACTGGGCAGTTGTGTCGATCAGAGCAAGGCCGTCGCCAAGCGCGCCCCGGTCGCGGCCGTGGCCCCGGCTCAAGCCGCAGCCCCAGCCGTAGCCCCAGTCGTAGCGCCCGCCCCGACCCCTGTTGTCACCCCCGCCCCCGTGGTGAAAGCGGCGCCAGTCAGCAGCGATCTCTACTCCGTGATGTATCTTCCCACCGGTGTGCGCGACACCAGCGCGCTGATGATCGAGCGCATGGCGCCCAATGAAGTCGTGGCCGGCCAGCCATTCAACTACAACATCAAGGCCACCAACCTGACCGCAAGCACCTTATCCAACGTGGCGGTGCAGGATATTTGCAGTAGCAACTTCAAAATGCTGGCGTCGAATCCGGAAGCCGAACGGGTCAGCGACACTCTGCTGCGCTGGAAACTGGGCGATCTGAAGGCCGGCGAAGCGCGCGACATCAACGTCAACGGCCAAGTGGTCGATGCCAACAAGGCGCAAAACTGCCTGTCAGCCAATTATGACCAGGCTTCCTGCCTGGCCTTCAACGTGGTGCAGCCGCAATTGGCCTTGACCGCCAGCGCCCCCGCCGAAGTCATGCGCTGCGACGCCATTCCGCTGACCTACAACGTCGCCAACGCGGGCACCGGCGTATCGCGTAACGCCAGTCTCAGCCAGGCTCTGCCGGAAGGGATCAGCCTCAAGGAAGGCAACGGCAATCTGTCACTCGGCGACCTCGCCCCCGGGGCCAGCAAGGATCTCAAACTAGCCGTGATAGCGGCCAAACCCGGTGTCTACGAATTCCGGCCGGCCGCCTCCGCGGAACCAGGCCTGAAAGCCGATGCCATCGCCACTACTCGGGTCACCCAGCCGGCGCTACAAGTCGCGAAGAAGATGTCCGAGATGCAGATCATTGGCCGTGACATCACCTATGACATCACGGTCAATAACAGTGGCGATGCCCTCGCCCGCAACCTGGTGCTGGAAGAAACCCTGCCCAGCGGCGCCAATTTCGTCTCCGCCTCTAATGGTGGCCGTGCCGAAGCCGGGCGTGTGGTCTGGAACCTGTCCGACCTCGCGCCGAAGCAGTCGCAGACCGTGAATATCTCGCTGGCGCCCCAGGCCATCGGCAATATCGAGACCAGCACGCGCGCCTCCGCCTACTGCGCGGACGACGCCACCGCCCAGGGTAAGACCGCCGTGGTGGGCATACCCGCCGTGCTGCTGGAAGTGGTCGACCTGACCGACCCGGTTGAAATCGGCAAGGAAACCACTTACGTCATCACCGCCACCAACCAAGGCACCGCGACCGACATCAACCTGCGCATCGTCGCCGAACTGGAAAGCGCCATGCAATT
>PFJX01000131.1 GCA_002784045.1 Hydrogenophilales bacterium CG_4_10_14_3_um_filter_63_21 | reverse complement strand
ATGACGCCCTTAAAGACGCCGGCGCCACAGAAGACAAAGCCAGGAAAGCCGCAGAAGCACTCGCGGCCTATGAAAATCGCTTCAACAAGGTGGAAAGTGATCTCAATTTGTTGAAATGGACGGTCGGCTTTAACTTGGCTCTGTCGGCAGGCATCCTGTTAAAGATGTACACATAAGCCCGTAGGATGGGTTGAGCGGGAGCGAAACCCATCTTGTGTCTGTTGAAACGGGCGCGGCACAAGTCGCGCCCGTTTTGTTTTGTTGCTGGCAAACAGCCTGGATGCTAGATTGAGCGCGTTCGGTTAACCGGTTGATCTCATGTCAACAATCACCTTTGATACACATAAATTCATTCGAACGCTTCGTGATGCGGGGTTTGAAGAGCGACAAGCCGAGGCGATGTCTTCCGCATTCCGGGATGCGATTACCGATAGCGCATTAGTTACAAAAATTGATCTTGACCTCGCGGTTGCGGAAATCAAAACTGATTTTGGCAAACTGGATGCGCGTGTGACCGGGGAACTGGCATTGGTTAAATGGATGCTTGCGGTGCTTTTGGCGCTCGCTGTCGCCAACTTCGCCAAGCAATTTTTCTGAGCCCCTGTTTCATCTGAAATCGGTTGAACCGTGCGCGGCGCAAGCCACGCCCGTTTTCTTTTTTTCATCTCCCTAGCACGCGTAGGTCGGAAAAACCGGCGGGCCGGCGCCTTCCGACAAACCTCGGCGGAAGGCGCGATGAAGCCGCTTTTCCGCCCTACGTCGTGTTGCAGCGGGCGCGGCCGGCCGCGCCCGTTTTGTTTTTGCTACACTCGCCGCGCAGAAAAGACAGGAGATATTCGTGAGCACCATCACTTTCGACACGCTGAAATTCGCCAACAAACTCAAAGCGGCCGGGGTGCCAGCGCAGCAAGCCGAGGCCGAGGCGGAAGCACTGGTTGACGCCTTGTCGTCGTCAGAAATCGCCACTCGCACAGACCTTATTGAACTCAAGACCGACATCATCAAGTGGATCGTCGGTATCGCGCTGGCGCAGATTGGCCTGCTCGTGGGCATCATGGTCAAGCTTTTGACTTTGCCCACGCATTGAGTCCAAGCCCGTTGAATGCGCGCCGCCATCGACGAAACCGAACGGGTGACCCGTAAGGATTTGCAAATCGAACTGGCTCCCGTCCACGCCGAATTGAAGTTGCTCAAATGGATGTCCACCACGAACATCGCCCTGAGCATTTTCCTGGTCGGACTGGTCGGCAAGGCATTACATCTCTGGTGAGCGTGCGTAGGGCTGATCCGGCCCCCAGCCAGAACCGAAGCAAGTTGGCAGCGGGCGCGGCGCCGGCCGCGCCCGTTTTGTTCTTGCTACACTCGCCAACCCTTCAGGAGATAACTATGCCTGCTATCACATTCGATACGCACAAATTTGTCCGCAAGCTCCAGGAAGCCGGCTTCAATCAGGCTCAGGCGGAGGGCTTGGCGGAGGCAATGCGCGCAGCCATCGACGAAACCGAACTGGTTACGCGCAAGGATTTGCAAATCGAACTGGCCCCCATTCATGCCGATTTGAACCTGCTCAAGTGGATGATGGGCGTGCTGATCGCCATAGCTGTCGCCAACTTCGCCAAGCAGTTTTTTTAGCCGCACGAAACATCAGCAGGGAAATAGGGGACAAAACACGGTTTCCAGCCCACCAACCCAAAGCAAGCCCGCAGGAGGGGTTGAGCGGTAGCGAAACCCATCTTGTGTCAGCGCGCGTAGGGCGTATATGGACTCGTCCGAATAAACAAGGAAGAGCGAGTCTATATACGGCGCTACAGCAGGGACGTGAGCTTGTTTCACGTTAAATCAGCATAGGTTTTCGATGACCCGCTTAAGCAAAGCGCTGAACGCCTGGCAAACGCCCGCATTCCATGCCGTTCTGAAAGAGGAAATTGAGCACTTGGATGCCGGTTTCTTGCCTTTGCAGCAGGGGTTGTCGCAATCCAGCCATGCCAATGTCGACAAGCTGACCGCGATGATCATCAGCGTTGCCGAGGAGTCGGATTGCCTGCGCGTGAAAGCCGGGCTTTTTTATACGGGCATCAGCGCTGGCTGCAGTTGCGCGGACGATCCGACTCCCGTCGATGCCGTCAATGAATATTGCGAAGTGCGGATCGACATCGACAAGCAGACGGCTGCGGCGAGGGTGACACTCCTGGCGGAAGAGTAGGGCGTGTGCAGTGAGCCACACGCACCCTGTCGCGCCGGCTTGATGAAGCCCATCCCTTTGCTATCCTGCCGGCCGTTTTCTAATTTGCCGGCGCTACAGAAAACACATCGCCAGGGCTTCTTCCACACGCCTGCCCGATCTGGCGCGGGTTATTTCGCTGACCCGGTCTACGCGAAGGCGATCAGCGCGTCGAGACGTTCGCGCGCGGCACCACGGGTGAGGGCTTTTTGCGCGAGGGCCACTCCTTCGGCGAGGCTTTCCGCGCAGTCCGCAGCAAGCAGAGCGGCGCCGGCGTTGAGGGCGACGATGTCCTGTTCCGGACAGGCAGTGCCGTTAAGTGCGAGCAGCAGGCGTTCCTTGGCGGCGACCACGTCGGCGACGGCGAAGGTGTTGGAGGTGCTACGGCCGAGGCCGAATTGTTCAGGGGTGACGGTGTATTCGTGGATCTCACCGTGCCTGAGTTCAGCGATCCAGGTTTCGCCGTCCAGGCTGATTTCATCGAGTCCGTCGGCGGCGTGTACCACCAGTACATGGCGGCTACCGAGTTCGCGCAGGACTTCGGCCAGGAGACGGGTGAGGTCGCGGTGGAAAACGCCCATCACTTGATGCGGCGCGCCGGCCGGGTTGGTCATCGGGCCCAGCAGATTGAACAGCGTGCGCACGCCGAGTTCGCGCCGCACCGGGGCGGCGTGTTTCATGGCGCTGTGGTGGTTGGGGGCGAACATGAAGCCGACACCGATTTCGCGTACCGCCTGGGCGACCTTTTCCGGCGGCAGGTTGACATTGACGCCGAGGGCTTCCAGCACGTCGGCGCTGCCGGATTTGGACGAGACCGAGCGGCCGCCATGTTTGGCCACCTTGGCGCCGGCCGCGGCGGCGGCGAAGGCGGCGGCGGTGGAGATGTTGAAGGTGTGGGCGCCGTCGCCGCCGGTGCCGCAGGTGTCGACCAGATGTTCGACGTCGGCCAGCGGCACTTTGGTGGAGAGCTCGCGCATGACGCTGGCCGCGGCGGCCAGTTCGGTGACGGTCTCACCCTTGCAGCGTAGGGCAACGGTGGTGCCGGCGATCTGCGCGGCGGTGAGTTCACCGGTCATGATGGCGCGCATCAGGTCGGACATTTCCTCGCGCGCGAGGTCGCCGCGATGCACCAGTTTGTTAAGCAGGGCTGCGTAATTCATGTGCGCGCCTCCATCAGAAAGTTTTTCAGCAGGGCATGGCCGTGTTCGGTGAGGATGGATTCCGGATGGAATTGCACGCCTTCCACGGCCAGCGTCTTGTGGCGCACCCCCATGATTTCGCCATCGTCGCTCCAGGCGGTGATTTCCAGACAGTCCGGCAGGCTTTCCCGTTCGATCACCAGAGAATGGTAACGGGTGGCGGTGAACGGGTTGGGCAAGCCGTGAAACACGCCTTTGTTGGTGTGGTGGATGGGCGAGGTCTTGCCGTGCATCAATTGTTTGGCATGCACGATCTTGCCGCCGAAAGCCTGGCCGATGCTTTGATGGCCGAGACAGACGCCGAGGATGGGAATGCGTCCGGCGAAGCTGTTGATTACCGGCACCGAGATGCCCGCTTCGCTGGGCGTGCACGGGCCGGGGGAGATGACGATGCGATCGGGCCGCATCGCTTCGATGCTGGCGAGGTCGATTTCGTCATTACGGTGCACGCGGACATCTTCACCCAGTTCCCCGAAGTACTGCACGAGGTTGTAGGTAAATGAGTCGTAGTTGTCGATCATCAGCAACATATTCGGCCTATCTCATAAATTCCGCGACCGATGCCAGGGTTATCGTCCGGTTAGTTGTCCTGTTTTTCGTCGCATGAAGACCGCGCGATACCCGGCATCGGGAAGTTTTGCATTATCGCCCGCGCGAACAGGTCTCTCAATGTCGGAGATGAAACCGCTTCCTACGGATCACCGTTTAATTTTGCCGCTGACATCGGCAGCCCATAGCGCACACATGGAAAGCAGTTCAACCTAGATTCCTCAGTTGAACGCGCCCGAGTGTGCGGTTTTCGAGTCGTCTGGCAAGGCGCGCTCAGTTGCCAATGCGCGCAG
>PFJX01000061.1 GCA_002784045.1 Hydrogenophilales bacterium CG_4_10_14_3_um_filter_63_21 | reverse complement strand
CCAGTGCGGACAAGGGACCAGCGAGGGCGCGCGAGTATTCATGCAATATCCGGGTTAGGCACCATCTCGCTAGTTTTCACCCTTTTCAAGTTTGCTATCTCGCCATTGGCGGGCACGCCCGCTGCTACACTCGCCCCACTTCCACTCTCTCGCAATTCCTTGGACTCAATTCCTTTAGGGGTGCTATTCGGCGCCCTGGTTGTTCTGCTGGTGTTGTCCGGTTTCTTCTCGATGTCGGAGACCAGCATGATGGCGGTGAACCGCTATCGCCTGCGCACTCTGGCCCGCGCCGGGCAGCGCGGGGCCAAACTGGCGGAGTGGTTGCTCTCCAATACCGACAAACTCCTGGGCGTGGTGCTGCTGGGCAATAACCTGATCAATGCCGCCGCCGCCTCATTGGTGACCATCATCGCCTTTCGCCTGTTCGGCCAGAATGAACTGGCCCTGACCCTGGGCACCTTGGCGGTCACTTTCCTGATTCTGGTGTTCTCGGAAGTGACACCCAAAGTCATCGGCGCCGCGTATCCAGAGCGTATCGCGCCAGCCACCAGTTTCGTGCTCGCGCCCATGCTCAAGCTGGCCTACCCCGCGGTGTGGTTCGTCAACCTTTTCGTACAAAGCCTGCTGCGTCTACTGCATCTGAGTCCCTCCACCTCGGAAAACAGCATGGGGGTGGAAGAATTGCGCACCCTGCTGGCCGAATCCGGCACCTTCCTGCCCGCGCAGCATCGCGGCATCCTGTTGAATCTGTTTGATCTGGAGCACATCACGGTGGATGACGTGATGCGTCCGCGCGGCCAGATCGAGGCCATCGATATCGACGCCGGCCTGGAGGAAATCATCCATCAACTCGCCACCAGCCATCACGCGCGCCTGCCAGTGTACGAAGGCGAGCCCAACAACGTGGTGGGCATGCTGCATGTGCGCCGGGTCCTGGTGCGCATCCACGAGGACGATTTCGACCTGGAGGAATTGCGCAGCGCCTTGCGCGAGCCCTATTTCATCCCCTCCGGCACCAATCTCTATACCCAGTTGGCACAGTTCCAGTCGACGCGCCAGTCGCTCGGCCTGGTGGTGGACGAATACGGCGAGCTTCTTGGACTCGTCACCCTGGAAGATATCCTGGAAGAAATCGTCGGTGAATTCGCCAGCTTGCGCCCTGGCGATCAAGAACCTGGCCTGCGCCAGGATGACGGCAGTTATCTGGTGGAAGGCGCGGTCAGCTTGCGTGAACTCAACCGCAAACTGCAATTGAAGCTACCGGTGGAGGGCGCACGTACCCTCAACGGCCTGATCCTGGACCACCTGGAAGCGATGCCTGAACCGGGCGTGAGCGTGATGATCGCCGGCTACCCGGTGGAAATCGTGCAAGTGCATGAACGCATGGTAAAAACCGCGCGCATCGGCACGCGCCGCGCCAACAACCATTCAAGTTCATGATGTCTTTACATTTCCCACCCCGGTGGGCAACATCGGGCGAATCAATGCAAATCTCGGGAGCAGTAGCGCCATGGTCGCGGTAACTGTCAGCGCCAACCTCACCGGCTTGAGTAGGGCACTGGTCACGCAGGGCCTGCTGTCGCCGGAAGAGGGAGAATCGCTACAAAACCAGGCCCGTAATTCGGGCGAAAGTTCGTTGGCGCACCTGTTGCGCACACGGCGTTTTCGCGCCGACCAGATCGCCGCTTTCGCCGCCGTCACCTTTGGCCTGCCCTTCCTCAATCTGGATGCGCTGGATCCCTCGGTCCTCCCCAAGCATCCGGTGGATGCCAAGCTGCTTGCCAAGCATCGGGTTTTGCCCATCACACAACGAGGCAACCGTCTATTTGTCGCGCTCTCCGACCCGAGCAATCTGCAGGCGCTGGATGACATCAAGTTCCAGACCAGCCTGATCGTTGAAGCGGTGGTGGTCGAGGACGACAAGCTTGGGCGCTGGCTGGACCAATACGGCGAGGCGGCCGAAGACAACATCCTCAAGACCATCGAAACCGACGATCTCAACCTCGAATTCGCCGACGAAGCAACCCTGGACGCGGCCAGCACGGCGGCGGCGGCGGATATCGACGACGCGCCGGTTGTCAAGTATTTGCAGAAGATGATGCTGGACGCCGTCAACAGCGGCGCCTCCGACATCCACTTCGAGCCTTACGAAAAGACTTACCGCATCCGCTACCGCCTGGATGGCCTGCTCTACGAGATCGCGCAGCCGCCGCTGGCGATCAAAGACAAGATCGCCTCGCGCATCAAGGTCATTTCCAAGCTGGACATCTCGGAAAAACGGGTACCCCAGGACGGCCGCATGAAGCTGGTCCTGTCGCGCAACAAGGCGATCGACTTCCGGGTTTCCACCCTGCCCACGCTGTATGGCGAAAAGATCGTCATGCGTATCCTGGATTCGACCTCGGCGACCATGGGGATCGAAAAACTGGGCTACGAGCCGGATCAACTCAAGCTACTCACCGACGCCATCGCGCGCCCCTACGGCATGGTGCTGGTGACCGGTCCAACCGGCTCCGGCAAGACCGTTTCGCTGTACTCCTGCCTGAATATCCTGAACCAGCCGGGGGTGAACATTTCCACCGTCGAAGACCCGGTGGAAATCCAGCTCGCCGGCATCAACCAGGTCAACGTCAACGAAAAGGCGGGGCTGGATTTCGCCACCGCCATGAAAGCGTTTCTGCGGCAAGACCCGGACATCATCATGGTCGGCGAGATCCGCGACCACGAAACCGGCGGCATCGCCATCACCGCCGCGCAGACCGGCCACATGGTGCTTTCCACCCTGCACACCAACGACGCACCCGCGACCCTCACCCGCCTGATCAACATGGGCATCCCCAGTTACAACGTGGCCGCCTCCGTGCACATCATTACCGCGCAGCGCCTGGGGCGGCGACTCTGCCCCAACTGCCGGCAACCGGTAGACATCCCACCGGAAGCCCTGTTGAGCGCCGGCTTCGTCGAGTCCGACCTGGATGGTTCCTGGCAGGCGTACACGGCGAAAGGCTGCGATATCTGCAAGCAGACCGGCTACAGGGGGCGGGTGGGCCTCTACCAGGTGATGCCGGTGACCGAAGCAATCCACCGCATCATCCTGAAAAACGGCTCCACCCTGGAAATCGCCCAGCAGTCCGAGCGGGAGGGCGTGCTGAATCTGCGCCAGGCCGGTCTGCTCAAGGTCAAGCAAGGACTGACTTCCCTGGAAGAAGTCCTCGCCGTCACCAACGTATGAAGGAAGTAGACACGCATGGCGCTGGCTAAAACAATTGAAGTGCCGTTCCTGTGGGAAGGCACCGACAAAACCGGCAAAAAAGTCAAAGGCCAGATGCTCGCGCCGGGTGAGGCCTTCGTGCGCCAGACACTGCGCCGGCAGGGCATCAATGCGACAAAGGTGAACAAACAGAGCGTGTTCGCGCGTGTCCACAAGATCACGGAAAAAGACATCGCCCTGTTCACCCGCCAACTCGCCACCATGCTCAAAGCCGGCGTGCCGCTGTTGCAAGCCTTTGATATTTCCGCGCGCAGCCACGCCAACCCGTCGCTGCAACGCCTGCTCGGCGAGATCAAATCCGATGTGGAAACCGGTACCAGCATGAACGCCGCCTTCCGCAAGCATCCGCAGTACTTCGACGGGCTCTATTGCAACCTGGTCCATGCCGGCGAACAGGCCGGCATTCTCGATTCCGTGCTGGACCGCGTCGCCACCTACAAGGAAAAGATGCTGGCCCTGAAGGGGCAGATCAAATCGGCGTTGTTCTATCCGATCATCGTGCTGATCGTCGCCTTCGTCATCACCGCCGGCATCATGCTGTTCGTGATTCCCGCGTTCAAGGATCTCTACGGCAAGGCTGGCGCGGACTTGCCCGCGTTGACCATGATCGTCCTGCATATTTCCGATTTGTTCGTGAATTACTGGTATCTGATCCTCCTCTGCATCGGCGGCGGTGTCTTCGCGGTCACGCAGGCCTGGAAGCGCAGCCCCGCTTTCCGCGCCCGAATGGATGCCTGGATGCTGAAAATCCCGGTGTTCGGGCCGCTCATCGAAAAAGCCACCGTGGCGCGCTGGTCGCGCACCTTTGCCTCGATGTTCGCCGCCGGCGTGCCGATGGTGGAAGCGCTTGATTCGGTGGCCGGTGCCGCCGGCAACCATGTTTTCATGGAAGCCACGCAGGCTATCCGCAGCCAGGTCGCCACCGGTTCCAGCCTTGCGAGTTGCTTGCAGGGAGCCGGCGTATTTCCCAACATGCTGATCCAGATGGTCGCCATCGGAGAGGAATCCGGCTCGCTCGACTCCATGCTGTCCAAGGTGGCCGACTATTACGAGCGCGAGGTGGACGACGCCGTGGCCGGCCTCTCCAGCCTGATGGAGCCCTTCATCATGGTGATCCTGGGCACCCTCATCGGCGGCATCGTCATCGCCATGTATCTACCCATCTTCAAGATGGGATCGGTGGTTTAACCGCAGCGCCGGCGCCTCGCCGGCGGTCCCCGCCATGCTCGAACTACTCTCCAGCCAGCCCGCCACGCTCATTTCCCTCGCCGTCGTCCTGGGCCTGCTGATCGGCAGCTTTCTCAATGTCGTCATCTACCGCCTGCCGATCATGCTGGAACGGGAATGGCGCGAGCAATGCGCCTGGCTCGACGGCGGCGAGCAGGCAGCCAGCGCGACGATCGCTCCCTACGACCTGACCAGGCCGCGCTCGGCTTGCCCGCGCTGTGGGCATCCGATCACCTGGTACGAAAACATCCCGCTCTTGAGCTGGCTATTCCTGCGCGGCCGTTGTAGCGCCTGCGGCATAGCCATATCACCGCGTTACCCGGTGGTCGAAACCCTCACCGGGTTGATGTTCGGTTATGTCGCCTGGCGCTGGGGTGCGACCTGGACCACCCCGGCCCTCTGGTTGCTGCTTTCCAGCCTGATCGCGCTCGCCTTCATTGACCTCGACACCAGCCTCCTGCCTGACAGCATCACCCTGCCCCTGGCCTGGATCGGCCTGCTGGTGAATCTGGAGAATGGCCTGGTGCCGCTGCCGGAAGCCGTGATCGGCGCCGTCGCGGGCTATTTGGCGCTGCGGTTGGTGTATCACCTGTTCAAGCTTCTCACCGGCAAGGAAGGCATGGGCTTCGGCGACTTCAAGCTGCTCGCCGCTCTCGGCGCCTGGCTGGGCTGGAAGATGTTGCTACCGATCCTGCTCGCCGCCAGCTTCTCAGGTGCCGTGGTCGGCATCAGCCTGATCCTGTTCGCCGGCCACGACCGCGCCAAACCCATTCCCTTTGGCCCGTGGCTGATCCTGGGCGGGCTCATCGCCCTGTTCTGGGGCGATGGCCTATTGCGCCTCTGGCTCGGGTGACCTATTGCGTCGGCCTCACCGGCGGCGTCGGTTCCGGCAAGAGCACGGCCGCCCGCCTGTTCGCTGATCTCGGCGCGGCGCTGGTCGATACCGATGCCATCGCCCATGCCCTCACTGCCGCCCATGGCGCCGCCATGGTGGCCATCGAGGCGGAATTCGGCGGTGAAGTGATCGCCGCCGATGGCAGCCTGAATCGCGCCGCCATGCGCAGCCTGGTTTTTTCCGAAGGCGGTGCCCGGCAGCGCCTTGAACAAATCCTCCACCCACTGATCCTCCGCGAGGCGCAGCGCCAGGTCGCCGGGGCGCGGGCGCCCTATGTCATCCTGATCGTGCCCCTGTTGGTGGAAAACCTGGCAACCTACCGGCCTCTGATTGATCGCATTGCCGTGGTGGACTGCGAAGAACCCCAGCAGATCGAACGCACCAGCCGCCGCCCTGGCATCAGCGGCAATCAGGCGCGGGCCATCCTGGCGGCACAGAGCCCGCGCGCCGCCAGGCTCGCCATCGCCGACGACCTCCTCGACAACCGCGCCGGACTGGCCGAACTTGAAGCCCAGGTCAGGCGCCTGCATCAGATCTATCTCGGCCACCCCCGCAAAAAGCAATAAAAAATCCGGCCGCTTAATTGCCATTGCACGGGGCAAGCTGCAAAATCGCAGCCAATTCAAGCCTTTGGCGCGCTTCCCTGATGTTTTTTCTTGGGCCTTTCCGGTGACCGTCTACGAATTTCCCCTCAATGAACGCATCCGCACCTGGCTGCGTCTTGAGGATCTGTTCGGCAAGGCGCTGTATTTCGTGCGCGGCGGCGACGCGCGCGCGCACCATGCCGCGCTTCTGGCGCTGTTCGAGCTCACCGATGTGACCGGCCGCCCCGAGATGAAAAGTGAACTGATTCAGGAACTGGATCGGCAAAAAACCAGCCTGGAAGACCTGCGCAGCAACCCCGCGGTGGATGGCGACCGCCTCGACGCCGTGCTGGGCCGGATCACCACCGCACTGGCCGGCCTGCACGCCATGAGCGGCAAGATCGGCCAGCATGTGCGCGACAATGAATGGCTGGCTGGCATCAAGGGCCGCGCCGGAATCCCTGGCGGCACTTGTAGTTTCGATCTCCCCGCCTACCACTACTGGCTCAATCTGCCCGAAGCCGATCGCGGCGATGACCTGATGGAATGGCTGGGCCCCCTCCTGCCACTGAATAACGCCGTCGATGTCGTGCTTCGTCTGTTGCGCGACAGCGGCCAACGCAGCCGCCACAGCGCCAGCCAGGGTCTGTTCCAGCTCATGTTGGGCGGCCGCGGCGCGCATTTGCTGCGCCTGTCCCTGGACACTGCCTGCGCCCCGGAAGTCAGCGCCAACAAATACGCGGTCAACATCCGCTTTCTGATTCCGGACCAAAGCCAGAAGCCGCGCCCCTGCGACCGCGACATCGACTTCGAACTGACCTTCTGCAATCTGTAGGAGCGTCCGCTTGCGGCGCGAATATGCGGTTCGGCCCGCAAGCGGGCCTCCTACGGCTCGATCAACCCGCTCACCCGATCCAGCAACTCGGGCGCACGACAGTCCAGCGTGATGGCCCCTTGCCAGCCGCGCAGCCAGGTGATCTGCCGTTTCGCGAGCTGGCGCGTGGCGGCGGCGCCGGTAGCGAACAATTCCGCCGCGCTGATTTCCCCTTCCAGATAGCGCCACGCCTGGCGGTAGCCGACACAGCGCATGGACGGCAGCTCGCGCGTCAGCGGATAGCGTTCGCGCAGGTTCCGTAGTTCATTCACCAGGCCGGCTTCCAGCATGGCCGCGAAGCGCGCATTGATGCGCTCATGTAGCCAGGCGCGGTCATCGTGCAGCAGGGCGATCTCGATCAGGCGGCAGGGCAGATCCACGGTCTCGGGCTGCCTCTCCAGCAGGCCAGAAAGCGGTTCGCCGCCGGAGAGACAGACTTCCAGCGCGCGCTGGATGCGCTGCGCGTCGTTGGGCGCCAGGCGCGCGGCGGTCACCGGGTCGAGGCGGGCAAGTTCGGCGTGCAGGGCCGGCCAGCCAGCCACCCTCGCCCGCGCTTCCAGTTCGCCACGCAGTTCCGGGGTGGCCTCCGGCAGTTCCGCCAGCCCTTCCTTCAGCGCCTTGAAATACAGCATGGTGCCGCCCACCAGGAGCGGGATGCGGCCGCGCGCAATGATGTCCCGCAGCAGGCGCAAGGCATCGGCGCGGAAGCGGGCAGCGGAATAGCTTTCGCTCGGGTCGATCAAGTCGATCAGATGATGCGGCGCACGGGCGCGCGTGGCGGCATCCGGCTTGGCGGTGCCGATGTCCATGCAGCGATAGACCAGCGCTGAATCGACGCTGATGATTTCCACCGGAAAATGTTCGGCCAACGCCACCGCCAGGTCGGTCTTGCCGCTGGCGGTGGGGCCCATGAGGCAGAGAGCTTTGGGAGTGAGGGACGGCGCCATTTCAGCGAGCAGACGTAGGATGCGGTGAGGTACGAACCGCATCAAACGATACGGTCGTGGTCGATGCGGTTCGCTACGCTCACCACATCCTACGAGTTCTCTCGCGCCTCAAGCTCACACATAGGACTTCTGTTCGCTGCGCTTACCCGGCAGTTTTTTCATGATTACCACGCCTTTGACTACCGAGAGCCCCTCGACTGGAATGTTCGGGTAAATCGGGTTCAACGGCTTCAACATCCAGCCTTCCGGGTGTTGGACGATCTGCCGGAAGATGTATTCCTCGTTGACCCAGGCCACCACGTAGGAACCGTCGCGGGCCAGTCCTTCCGGTTCGACCACGATGATTTCACCCTCCACGAATTCCGGCAGCATAGAGTCGCCCAACACCATCAGGGCATAGGGTTCGGCACCGGCGCAGGCCGATGTTTCCAGTTCTTCCGGTGTCGCGTCGGCCGGGCGTACCGGAATGGGAAAGGGTTTGCTCATGGTTAGTTGCCTCGCATGAAGAATTTGTCCAGATCGGACAAGGTGAATTGGAACCAGGTAGGGCGGCCGTGGTTGCATTGATCGGCGCGCAAGGTGCCTTCCATGTCCCGCAGCAGGGCGTTCATTTCCGGCACGCTGAGTTTGCGATTCGCGCGCACCGCGCCATGGCAGGCCAGAGTCGCGAGAAGTTCGTTGCGGCGGGCGTTCATGGCGCCGCTGAGACCGAATTCGTGGATGTCCTTCAGCAGTTCGCGCGCCAGGCGTTCGCCATCGGCGTCCTTGAGCATGGCCGGCAATGCGCGCAGCGCCAAGTGGGTGGGCGACACCGGCGCGATCGCGAAGCCCAATTCCGACAGCGCCGCGCCGGCCTCCTCGGCGGTCGCCATCTCCAGGCCGCTGGCGGCGAACACCAGCGGGATCAGCAAGGGTTGGCTGGCCACGGTTCGGGCGTCGAAAGCAGCCTTGATCCGCTCATAGAGGATGCGCTCGTGCGCCGCGTGCATGTCCACCACAATCAGGCCTTGTGTGTTCTCGGCCAGGATATAGATGCCGGAAAGCTGTGCCAGGGCGTAGCCCAAAGGGGGCACTTCGCTAACGCCTTCGGAGAGGAGCGGGGGGCACGAGGCAAGGGGCAAGGGAAAACGGGGGTTTGCTTGCCCCTTGCCTCGTGCCCCTTGCCCCTGTTCCTGTCCCAACGCCTCGGCCACCCCGCTGTAGTAGGAGGTGGGCTCGTTGGCGCGCAAGGGTAGAGACCGGGGCAAGGTTGAAAAGGGCAAGGAAAGGCGTGGGTTTCCTTGCCCCTGTTCTCCCCCCAGCGACCGTTCCAGCACATGCAACACGAACTGATGCACGCCGCGCCCGTCACGAAAGCGCACCTCGGTTTTTGCCGGGTGCACGTTCACATCCACCCCCTCCGGCGGCAGTTCCAGGAACAGGACATAGGCCGGGTGGCGTTCGTGATGCAGCACATCGCGGTAGGCCTCGCGCACGGCGTGGCCAAGCAGCTTGTCGCGCACAAAACGGCCGTTGACGAACAAATATTGCGCATCGCGCCCGGAACGGGAGTAGGCGGGCAGGCCGGCCAGTCCATAAAGGCGCAGCGGCCCGGCGACTTCGTCCAGAGTGCGGGCGGCTCGTTCAAATTCCTCGCCGAGAATGTCCAGCGCCCGCGTTTGCCAGTCGCTCGCCGCCAGCCGCCTGCTGATGCGGCCGTTGTGGACCAGGGTGAAGGCGCATTCCGAATGCGCCAGGGCGACACGGCGCAGCGCCTCGTCGCAATGGGCGTACTCGGTAGCCGGGCTTTTCAGGAATTTGCGTCGCGCCGGGGTGTTGAAAAACAGGTCGCGCACTTCCACCACCGTGCCGCGCGACAGGGCGGCGGGTTCCGGGGTATACAGCTTGCCGTCGAGGGCGCTGGCCTTCCAGGCATGGGCTTCCTCGCTGGCCCGGCTGGTCAGGGCGAGTCGGGCAACCGAAGCGATGCTGGCCAGGGCTTCACCACGAAAGCCCAGACTGGCGACCCGTTCCAGGTCATCGAGGCTGGCGATCTTGCTGGTGGCGTGCCGCGTCAGCGCCAACTTCAGATCATCCGACGCGATGCCGTCGCCGTCGTCGGCCAGACGGATCAGCTTGATACCGCCCTCCTCCAGATCCAGGCGAATCTCGCGGCTGCCGGCATCGAGACTGTTTTCCAGCAGTTCCTTGACGGCGGAAGCGGGGCGTTCCACCACCTCGCCGGCGGCGATCTGGGAAACGAGCAGGTCTGGGAGGAGGTGGATATGGGACATGGGGTGAGTGTAGCGCCGGCATCCCTGCTGGCAGGCCCGCCGCGAGGCGGGCTTTCAGCCCGCATGCCGGCAAGATGCCGGCGCTACATTTTTTTCTCCAGTTCTTCCCACCTGGCCAGCAGCACCAGCAAGGCTTCATCGATCTCCACGCTACGCGCGCTCAGCGTGGTAGCGCGGGCATGGTCGGCGTAGACGGCGGGGTCGGAAAGTTGCCGCGCCAGGTCGGCCTGCTCGGCTTCCAGAGCGGCGATTTGCTTGGGCAGAGCATCGAGTTCCTTCTGTTCCTTGTAGCTCAGGCCGGATTTTTTCGCCTTGGCGCTGGCGCCTTCTCCGGTAGCGCAGGCGTCTCGCCTGCCGCTCTTGGTGCTGCCGGAAACCGGCGCGGCCTTGCCCGCGTCTTGCCGCGCACGCCAAGCGAGCCAGTCGGAATAGCCGCCGGGCAGTTCCAGCAGGCGGCCTTCACCGGCGAAGACGATGGATTGCGTCACCACGTTGTCGAGGAAGGCGCGGTCATGCGATACCAGGATCACCGTGCCCTGGTAGTCCTGCAACAATTGTTCCAGAAGTTCCAGGGTGTCGATGTCGAGGTCATTGGTCGGCTCGTCGAGCACCAGGATATTGGCCGGGCGAGCGAACAAGCGGGCCAGCAGCAGGCGGTTGCGCTCGCCGCCGGAGAGCGCGGAGACCTTGGCGCGGGCGCGCTCGGCGGGGAACAGAAACTCTTCCAGATAGCCGATGACATGCTTTCTCTGGCCACCGATTTCCACAGTGTCGGAGCCAGGCGAAATGGTGTCGATCAGCGTGGCGTCGTCGTCCAGTTGATTGCGGAACTGGTCGAAGTACGCCACTTCCTGGCGCGTACCGTGTTTGATGCGGCCGGCGTCAGGTGAGAGGTCGCCAAGGATGAGTTTGATCAGCGTGGTCTTGCCAGCGCCGTTGGGGCCGATCAGGCCGAGTTTGTCGCCGCGCAGGATGCGGGTGGAAAAGTCACTGATCAGGGTCTTGCCCGAGTAGCCGTGGCTGACGTGCTCGAACTCGGCGATCAACTGCCCGGAACGGCCGCCGGCATCCAGGGCAAAACCCACCTGGCCCAAGCGCTCGCGCCGCTCCGCGCGCTCCCCGCGCAAGGCTTCCAGGCGCCGGACACGGCCTTCGTTGCGGGTACGGCGCGCCTCAACACCCTTGCGGATCCACACTTCCTCCTGTTTCCAGAACTTGTCGAACTTGCGGTTCTGCGCGGCTTCCACTTCCAGTTGTTCCGCCTTCTTGCGCTGGTAGTCGGAGAAATTGCCCTGGTACTGGCGCAACTGGCCGCGATCCAGTTCGATGATGCGGTTGGCGACGCGGTCGAGAAAAGCGCGGTCGTGGGTGACAAACAGCAGGGCGCCGGCAAAGACCGCCAGCAGGTTTTCCAGCCACTCGATGGCGGTGAAATCGAGGTGGTTGGTGGGCTCGTCCAGGAGCAGCAGTTCCGGGTCGGAAACCAGGGCGCGCGCCAAGGCGACGCGCTTCTTGTTGCCGCCGGAAAGGGTCGCCACCGGCGCGTCGGCGGCCAGGTCGAAACGGGCGAGGGTTTCCTCGACCCGGCTGTTCAGGCGCCAGACGTCGTGCATGTCGAGTTCATGTGACAGCCGCGCCAGTTCAGCCAGGGCATCTGCCTCGCCGCTGGCCGCCTGGTGGGCGGCGGTATGGTAAGCGGCAAGCAGGCCACGCGCCGGCCCGGACCCTTCTGACACCGCCTCGAATACCGTGTGGCCAGACATAAAACTGGGTTCCTGCGCGACGAAAGCCAGATGCAGGCCGGGTTTTCTCCAGACCTCCCCGGCATCGGGACGAATTTCCCCCGCAACGACTTTAAGCAGGCTGGACTTTCCGGCGCCATTGCGGCCGATCAGGCCAATACGTTCGCCCTTGTCGATAACCAGCGAGGCCCCATCCATAAGCGGCCAGTGGCCATAGGCAAGTTCCAGTTTGTCGAGGATGGCGAGGGGCATACAGGTTGCGCCCACGGGCAACGCGGGCGCCAAGAAAATCAGCGGGCGCGGATTATCGCCCAACTGGCGCCGTGGCGCGTGCCGAGCGGCTGACGGCTGGCGTGGCCCACGCCTACATGGAACCGTGCGCCTGGCCCGCGTGCGTATGTTCAAAGCGGCCCTGGCAGGCGACACAGCGGGTGGCGGCGGGGTTGGCGATCAGCCGCGCCGCCGGAATGTCGCCGCCGCAATCCTCGCACTGCCCATAATCCGGAGTATCCAGGCGTTTGTATGCGGCTTCCAGCGCCCGCAGCGTATGCACCTCATTATCCATGCGCGCGGCGGAGAGATTGCCCAGTGTCTCCGCCAGAGCTTCATCGGCGCTATCGCCCGATGTCCGTCCCAACACCTCCGCGAACTGAGTCTGGCCACTTTCTTCCAGCGCGGATTTCAAACCCTGCAATAGGTGAATACGTTGTGCGTCCAGGGCGGCGCGAATGGCGATGCGGTCTTTTTTTGTCAGATGGCTCATGGTGATCTCGGTTATCGGAGGACTGTGTCCGAATTATTGGCCCCGGCCGCGGCCGCTTCAAGTGGGATAGGCATCAACGCCCACATCAAGGCAAATATCGACCCTCCCGGCCGCGGTAGAATCGCCCACCGCACCGCCCCCGTAGCTCAGTGGATAGAGCATCCCCCTCCTAAGGGGAGGGTCACACGTTCGATTCGTGTCGGGGGCACAAAATAACTTAATAATAACAATAAATTAGCATTACTTATCGTTGCTTGTGCTTACCCCTGGTTTCTTGCGGCTGTCACCCATGTGGGTGACAGCAGGGTGACAAATCCAGTGTCACTCTGGAACAGTAATGTAAGCCTCTGTCACCTGGGTATTGACGCAATCACGCGGCGGGGTAATATCGTGTCATGCACCGGTATCCGTTTGTATCTCACGCGATTAACCCCCACCCTCTTGGCCCAGCGGCCATGCTCGCCGCCAGGGTGCGGGGCTGGCTGCCGCTGTCGATACACGGCGACGATAGCCTGACCCGTGACGGAGTTGTAGTGACCATCGTAAGTGTGGCCGGCATGGCGTGGGCGCTTGCGCTGATGATCATCCAGATCGCTCCCTGCCTGGACACCGTCATGATGGTGACGATCATGGCCATATCTGTCACCATCGGGGTAGTCGTCGCCGACCATACTCGCACCGGGCTGAGCGCATACCAACTCGCCCACGACACGCTAGGCCCGATACAACGGACTGCGCTGGCCCTTCCTATGGCGTCCCGGCTCTCCGACGTGCTTGGACTGCCCGCGCTCGCCGATCTCTCCATCGTAGCCGCCGGCCGGCGGCCAGCCCCACCCCCTCCCGCACTCCCTGCCTGCGGGATTGCGCTAACCCCTCGCCTCTCTCCTATACCCGTCCCGGCTCCCGCCGCATGACCTAGCCGGCGCGCTCGCGCGCCGAATCAAGGACATCGCGGCCGGGGGACCGGCGAGGCCGGCTCCCGCCGCACGGGAGCCGAAAATGCAGCAGATCATCCCCGTTACTACCACCAGCGATGCCGCCCATGGTGATACCCCCAGCCATATCGTGGCGTGGCCTCCCGTCATCGGCTACGTCGAACTCAGCGTCCTGTTGGGTCGAACGGTCGGCACACTGCAGGCCGACCGCATCCGCCGACCCGAGAGCCTGCCCCCAGCCAGCACCCCACCTGGCAGCCGTACCCCACGCTGGATCACCGCCGATGTGCTCGACTGGCTGCGCCAGTTCCGCGAGCGGCGAGTCCAGCCAGTCGAGCCAGTGGCCACTACCTCCCCGCGTCGCCGTGGACGGCCCACCAAGCGCGAGCAGATCGAGCGCAAGCGTGCGGCTCAGGCATCGGAAGGTGGTGTGTGATGACCCCGTTCATTGGCGCCGGTATTGCCATTCGTAAACGTCGACAGTGGTCATCCGTACCCGACGATGTCTTGGAAGACACGCGGATCAGCCTGAGAGCGCGCGCGGTGCTGGGCTGGATGCTAGGCCGTCCTGTCGGATGGACCCTCTATGTCCGCCACATGCGTAGCGTGCTGAACATGTCGGAGCATGTCTGGGTGTCCATTCGTACGGAGCTGGAGGCGGCGGGGTATTACTCTCAGACGCGTGGCCAGGACGCAACAGGAAGAATCATCTGGCAACGCGAGATCACGGATACCCCGGTCTCACCATCCCCTAATCTGTCCAGGATGGACGTTGCCATGGATGGCTCTGCCATGCATGGCAACGTCGGGGATATACCAATATCACTAAAACATGATCACTTGAACACCCCCCCAGCCCCCTGCCCCAGCGGGGAACCTGATGAACCAGCTGGGGCTGGTTCGGGGGGAGGGGATGAAGCGGCAAGCCCAGAAGAACTCCCTCCCAAGATGAGACAAGCCATCGAAGACGAGGAGACGGGGAGAAGGGAAGCCATTTCCAGAGGCGAGGCCCCGAAAGTCAACAACTGGGGCGCTTGGCGCGCGAAGTTGGTAGAAAGGGCGCGAGCAGGCAATGACATCACCACAGAACACGGCCTGCGTGTCGCCAGAAGACGGGAATCCGAGGCACGCCTGGCACGATCGCTGGAGCACAGTCGCGCTAGCATGACCCCGGGCACGTCTCCGTCTGGCCGTAGCTCACCACCACCCGGCTGGAGTGGCCCGGTCCCGGTCAATGTGAGATCTGAGGCTGGGTAATACGGCAGGCATGGCGTCAGCCCAGGACATTCAGGGCTCACAAGACGGCTCGATCCCGCCTGTGTCGTTCATGAATGTCCGCAGATGTATCAATTACCTGACAAATGAAGAAATCAATCCCCAGTGGGGATACACTCATCGCATGAAACAGCAAGACATCCTTCGCAAAACTATGCGTCATTCCAGGCAAACACGCGCCGACCTGGCTGCGGTTCTGGGCGTTTCCAAGCGCGCGCTGGATAAATGGTTGTTGCCGGAGACCTCCGGCGACTTTCGCCAGATGCCGGCGCCGGTGGCGCGACTCCTGGCCAGTGAATACGGCGTACGCAAAAGTGACGATCTCTCCTTGCCCTACGACTGGCCCGATCCGGCCATGGCCGACACGGCGCTGATCCTGTCCGTGCTGCGCCGCGCACGGTTCGCCGATCTGGTGCGCGTTTGCGCGGACTTTGGTCTGCCCTCCGTCCGGGCTCAACTGCCCCGCGCGCTGGCGGCCACGCCGGCACTCGAGCGCGAACTGCTGGCGCGGATTCTCACCCGCATGCTGCGGAGTATCGAAATTGCTCTCACCGAGCGCGCTGCGGCTTGATCTGCTGCCACCCGCCACGGCGGCGGTGCTGGCGAAACTGGCGCAAGAGCCGGTGGTCTCCGGCTTCTGCCTGGTGGGCGGCACGGCACTGGCCCTGCAAGCCGGACATCGGCGCAGCCTGGATCTGGACTTGGTCCGGTTCAGCCCCACCCTGGACAAGCAGGCGCTGTTTCGCGCCATGCGTGCACAGGGCGCCGAGTTGATCACCCCGCAATCGGCAATTTCGGCCGCCCGCATCAATGGCCTCGACCTGCTGACTCGCGTGCAGGATTACGTGCTCGATGGCGTCAAGGTGCAATGCTTCACCTACCCGGAAGGCCTGCGCCATGCGCCTGGCAGTCAACCGGTCGAAGGCTGGTCGTTCGATCTGATGAATCTGGACGGGTTGTTCGCCATGAAAAGCGCCTTGCTACTGAAGCGCGCCCGCAGCCGCGATTATTTCGATCTGATGTGGTTTTGCCAGCATGGCAAGACACTGGACGATATCCTCGCCGCCGCGCTGATGGCGGATGACGCCCCTGACACGCCTGTCGTTGTGGAACACAAACTGCTCGGCCTGCTGCCGCTGGATGCGGAAGACGAGGGGTTGGACCCGGTTGGCTTGACGATCACGCTGGCGGATATCCACACCTACTTCGAGTCGCTGGTCCACACCCGTGAAATCGCGGAAGCGCGCAAGCTCCTTGAGCAGAGTCCGCCTTCCAAGCGCGGCGCTTGATCCATTCCGAGATCCAGGTCCGTCTGCTCGCTGGCCGAACACGAGGCAGTGAGCAATGGTGCCTGGATCGCCCATGGCGCACTCTCTTGACACTGAAAACAACGACAGCATCAGCAGTCATAACAACTCCCTCCGCAAGCTCCGGTCGTGATCCACGGGCATGCGCCCGAAGCTGACGGGCCTGCGCCCGAAGCTGACGGGCCTGCGCCCGATGCGAAGCGGCGCTGCCGCAGAGGGAAACCGGCGTTCGCCGGGTGGAGCCGCAATGCGGCGAGAGCCCCGCTAGCTCTCACTCTCAGACTAGAAATCGTGCCGCAAACAAATCGAGTTGAATATGAAATTCTCTCGAACCGCGAACTCAGACGGCAGCTATGCACCGGAAACCGCCATTGACCTTGGCTGCACGAACTTCCGGCATCGGCCAACTTCGGCCCTTCGCTCTGCACTGCAACCGGCCGGATGAACGTCTGTAGTGCTGCAGACAGCGGCCGTAGAGGCCATCTCCACCTGAGCGATTATTTGTGCCTGGCTCCCGCTAATGTTTTTCGATGCTAGGGAGGTTTGGACAACTACGCGGCTGCTGCGGCCTTTTTGCGGGGCTTGCGAACGGACTTGGCTACGATTCTCGCCTTGCCTGGAACTGCCGTGGGCTCCGTTTCCTTGACGGCCTGCGGTGTCAGCACCGATAGCCCGATAAAGAATTGCCCCCAGGGTTGCCTGGCCGTGAGGTTCAGGATCAGTTCGCGCACCGCCGGGAAGGCGATGGTATGGGCGGCTTGGTTGGCTAGGGAGAGCCGATGCTCATTCGGGACTTCCGGGCTGATGGTCAGCGTCAACAGGCACAGGATGTCAAAGTAATACGGAACATTAGCCTTGGAGCCGGGATCAAGTTTTACGCGCAACTCGGAGAAAAACTGGTTGTCTTCTCCCTCAATGGCCTGGGTATTCAGTGCGGAATTCAAATGCGCATCCACCAGATGCTGTGGACCGTCTGGTTTGAAATCTGGATTCGCCCGGATGGTGATTTCCGGGAATAACGTGGTGCCGAACGTTACGGGGAGCATTTTAGCAATGCCCCCACATCGCGCGCTTCGTCCATGAATCCGTATTGATGCTTGATAGCGGAGCATGGTGATTTGTTTGCGATTCAACCAGTTCTTCTACTGACGGGGTCGAAGTTGATTTGAACGCGTAGAGATTGGTCTTCTCCCGTAAAATATATCTCATTATGTCCTTGCGTGAATACATGCGTTTTTTCCCAACAATGACATGCGTAATTGTATTCCTGAATCCGCAAGTTCAATGACCAGCCCCACCCCATACCCAAGAAATGGGCATTTTTTTGCCGCCTCACCCTCCGGTTG
>PFJX01000122.1 GCA_002784045.1 Hydrogenophilales bacterium CG_4_10_14_3_um_filter_63_21 | reverse complement strand
TCGTCGTTGATGCCGGGGATCATCACCGAGTTGACCTTCACCAGAATGCCGCGCGCGGTCAGCATCTCCAGGCCTTTCTGTTGCTGCGCAATCAAGATCGCCGCGCCTTCGCGGCCGGTTATTCGCTTGTTTTTCCAGAACACCCACGGATAGATCTTCGCGCCCACGTCCGGATCGACACAGTTGATGGTGAGGGTGACGTGGTCGATGTTGTGGCGGCACAGTTCGTCGATCGACTCGGGCAGCGCCAGGCCATTGGTGGAGACGCACAACTTGATGTCTGGCGCCTTTTTAGAGAGTTCGCGGAAGGTCGCGAAAGTGCGCTCCGGGTTGGCCAGCGGGTCTCCCGGTCCAGCGATGCCCAGCACCGTCATCTGCGGGATGTTGGCGGCCACCACCATGACCTTTTTCACCGCCTGCGCCGGAGTCAGCACTTCCGAGACGACGCCGGGACGTGACTCGTTCGAGCAGTCGTACTTGCGGTTGCAGTAATGGCACTGGATGTTGCAAGCCGGCGCCACCGCCACGTGCATACGGGCGAAATAGTGGTGCGCCTGTTCCGAATAACAGGGGTGGTTATGCACCTTGGCGCGAATATGTTCCGGCAGATGGCCGAGCTGATCGCCGGTGGAACCGCAGGCGTGGGAATCGCAGCCGCCACCGGATGCGGCAGCCGGGCTGATGTTGAGTACGGGAAGTTCCACGAGTTGTCCTCCTGATGGTGACGACCTGAGTAGCGCAAGCCGCGTGCCTGATTGAGTTGAATTGTTATCTTGTTGTTTTTATTGATCTTTTAAGATTATTTTGATGGCTGTTGTCATAAACGGCACAGGTAGGTGAGGCGGGGTTGTGAGCAAGGTGACAAAACCAGGCGCCTGGTTGATGCGGATTCATGGACAAAAAAAAGCTCGCCCCTGTGAAGCGGGCGGGCAACTCACCATGACCACAAGGGTTCAGGCGGGGTTAGGCGGGCAAGCTATGCGTACACGGGTGCGAAGGCCTTCTCCGGTTCCGTCGCCGGCCCGGTCTTGCCCCAGTAGGGCGACAGCTTGCGCAGTTGCGCGATGATTTCCGGGGTGACCTGGATGACGCGGTCGATCTCGGCTTCGGTGGTGTAGCGCGACAGGGAGAAACGGATGGTGCCGTGGGCGGCGGTGTAGGGGATGCCCATGGCGCGCATCACGTGGCTGGGCTCCAGCGAACCCGAGGTACAGGCTGAGCCGCTCGAAGCGGCGATGCCGAATTTGTTCAGCAGCAGCAGGATCGCTTCGCCCTCGATAAACTCGAACGCGATGTTGCTGGTGTTGGGCAGGCGGTTGGTAACGTCGCCGGTGGGGAAGGCGCGCGGCACGCGGGCGAGGATGCCGGCCTCCAGCTTGTCGCGCAGACGGCGGACTTCGGTGTTCTCGTGATGCATCGCCGCTTGCGCCAGTTCGCACGCCTTGCCGAGGCCGACGATGGAGGCGGTATTTTCCGTGCCGGCGCGGCGGCCACGTTCCTGGTGGCCGCCTCGCAATAAAGGACGGAAACGCACGCCGCGGCGCAGGTAGAGCACGCCGATGCCTTTCGGCGCATGCAGCTTGTGGCCGGACAGCGAAAGCATGTCGATCTTGCTGGTCTTCAGGTCGATCGGCACCTTGCCCACCGCCTGCACCGCGTCGGTGTGGAACAGCACGCCGGCGGCATGCGCCATTTCGGCCATTTCCAGCACCGGGAAGAACGTGCCGGTCTCGTTGTTGGCCCACATCACGGAAACCACGGCGACTCGGTCGGACAGCAGCCTGGCGTAGGCGTCGAGGTCGAGGCGGCCTTTCTCGTCCACCTTCAGGGTGTGGACCTTGTAGCCCTCTTTTTCCAGGTTTGCGCACAGCGTCAGCACCGCTGGATGCTCGATGCTGGTGGTGATGATTTCCTTCTTTTTCGGGTTGGACTTGATGGCGGAGAGGAGGGCGGTGGAATCGGATTCGGTGCCGCAGGAGGTGAAAATGATTTCCGAATCGTGCTCGGCGCCGAGCAGATCCTGCACCTGCAAGCGCGCCTTCTTGATCGCCAGTCCCACCTTGTTGCCGAAGCTGTGCATGGAAGAAGGGTTGCCGAACTGCTCGGTGAAGTAGGGCAACATGGCTTCCAGCACGGCGTCGTCGACGCGGGTGGTGGCGTTGTTGTCGAGGTAGATGCCGTCCATGATGGCTCCTTGAGGCGATGGCTGGTGCGCCATGCGCAACGTTTTTTACGGCTGGCTGGCGGCTCTGGACAACGAACCGGCGCGGCTGGGCACGATCTTGACGAATTCGCCCAGGTCTTCCATCAGCTTCTGCTGGATGCCTTGCAGGGTCAGCGCTTCCATCTGGCAACCGGAGCAGGCGCCGGTCATGTTGACGTAGAGGGTCTTGCCGTCCACATCCACCAGTTCGATGTCGCCGTGGTCGCGCTGCAATTGCGGGCGCATAGCCTCCAGCACGGTCTCGATACGCTTGATGCGTTGCAGGTTGGTCAACTTGGCGGGCTTGGCTTCTTCCTTGATCTCTACCGTATGCGGGTTGAAGGTTTCGCCGCGTTCGGCCAGCACTTTCACCAGGATTTCCTCGATGCCCTCATGGCACGAGGAGCAGCCGCCGCCGGCCTTGGTGTAATTGATCACGTCCTCGACCGAGGACAAGTTGTTGGCCCGCACCGTCTCTTCGATCAGCACCGCATCGATGGCGAAGCACTTGCAGATCAACGCGCCTTCCTCGTGATCGTCGCGCCATTCTTCGCCGCGATAGTTGGCGACGGCGGCGTGCAGCGCTTCGCGCCCCATCACCGAACAGTGCATCTTCTCCGGCGGCAGTCCGTCGAGGTAATCGGCGATGTCCTGGTTGCTGACTTTCAGCGCGTCGTCCAGCGTCATGCCCTTGATGATCTCGGTCAATGCCGAGCTGGAGGCGATGGCGGAGCCGCAGCCGAAGGTCTGGAAGCTGGCGTCCTGGATGGTTTCCGTATCCGGATCGACCTTCAGCATCAGGCGCAGCGCGTCGCCGCAATTGAGCGAACCGACATCGCCGACGGCGTTGGCGTCATCCAGTGCGCCGGCATTGCGCGGGCTGAAGAAGTGTTCTTTGACTTTTTCCGAGTAGTCCCACATGGCCGTTCCTTGAACAAAAAATCAAGCAGAGAAGGAGGAGCCGCACGCGCAACTGCTGGTCGCGTTCGGATTGACGAATTTGAAGCCGGAACCATTCAGGCTATCGACGAAATCCACGGTAACGCCTTGCAACAGCGGCGCGGAGAAGGGATCGACCAGCAAAATGACACCGTCCATTTCGACCACCAGATCATCCTCGGCCTTGGTTTCTTCCAACTTCATGCCGTACTGAAAACCGGAACATCCGCCGCCGGAGATGGCGATGCGCAAGCCAGCCACCTGGGTAGCAGCGCCCTTGATGAACTTGTCGATGGCGGCAAGGGCGGCAGGGGTGAGGGTAATCATGTTGGGCTCCAGGGGCTGCCAGAGTGGCGTTGCAGGTCTATTCGCAAGGCTTGTGCCAGACCTTGAGGTGCCATTAACTTATTGTTATTTAATAGATATTTTTCTTGCCATGGCGAAAACCGGGTGTCTGGAGTCACACCGTTTAGGGCGCTTGTAAGGTTTGCGACAGGCTGTTGCAGTGCCGGCGCAACATGGCCCGGCCCGGCTGCGTGTTCCGCGGCGTTAACGGCAACCCAGCCAGGTAGGGTGGGCTCGATCCCTACGGCGCGACGCACCAATCCGGTGCTTTCTGCCTGGCATCGTGCGCTGTTATTGATATGGGCCTCACCGCGCGAAGGGCGGAGGGCGCCGCCATCCCACTGATAAGGCTCGCTTCTCGTCTTGTCGCGAGCGCCGACGGCAAGCGGGCGCGAATCTTGCTGGTAAATGCCGGCCTCCACATCGGACCTGAATCCATGAGCATCCGCGTCGCCATTCGCCACAAGACCCATTACCGCTACGACAAGCCGGTCAATCTGGGCCCGCACATCTTGCGCTTGCGTCCCGCCGCGCACAGCCGCACGCCGATCCTGGGCTATTCGCTGCGCATTCTGCCGGAGCAGCATTTCATCAACTGGCAGCAGGATCCGTTCGGCAACTTTCTGGCGCGTCTGGTGTTTCCGGAAAAGACCACGCACTTCGACTTTGAAGTGGAAGTCATTGCCGACATGACGGCAATCAACCCCTTCGATTTCTTCCTGGAGGAATCCGCCAAGGAGTACCCGTTCGAATACGACGCGCAGTTGGCCAAGGAACTGGTGCCGTATTGCGAGTTGGCCGAATCAGGGCCGCTTTTGCTGGCCTGGCTCGAGGGCGTTGACCGCACGAAACGGCGCACGCAGGATTTTCTGGTCGATCTCAACCAGCGCGTCTGGCAAGCCCTGAAATACAACATCCGCATGGAACCGGGCGTGCAGACCTGCGAGGAAACACTGCGACTGGCCTGTGGTTCCTGCCGCGACAGCGCCTGGCTGCTGGTGCTGATCCTGCGCCATCTGGGGCTGGCGGCGCGTTTCGTGTCCGGCTATCTGGTGCAACTGGCCGCCGACGTCAAATCGCTCGATGGCCCCTCCGGCCCGGAAGCCGATTTCACCGACCTGCACGCCTGGGCCGAGGTCTATGTGCCGGGTGCGGGCTGGATCGGCCTCGACCCCACCTCCGGCCTGTTCGCCAGCGAAAACCATATCCCGCTGGCTTGCACGCCGGACCCGGTCAGCGCCGCCCCGGTGAGCGGCGCGATGGACGCGTGCGAGGTCAATTTCAGCTTCGACAACAGTGTCACCCGCATCCACGAAGATCCGCGCGTCACCAAGCCCTATCGCGACGACCAGTGGACCGCCATCGACGCCCTCGGGCGCGCGGTGGACGCGAAGCTGGCGCAACTCGACGTGCGTCTGACCATGGGCGGCGAGCCGACTTTCGTGTCGATCGACGACATGGAATCGGCGCAGTGGAACACCGCCGCATTGGGGGCGCACAAGCTGGAACGCGCGCAGGATTTGTGGAAACGCCTGGGCAAACGCTACGCGCCCGACGGCCTGCGCTACTCTGGCCAGGGCAAGTGGTATCCCGGCGAGCCGCTGCCACGCTGGGCGCTGGGGATTTTTTGGCGCAGTGACGGCGTGGCGTTGTGGCAGAACCCGGCGCTGCTGGCGGATGAAGGCCTCGACTATGGCCACACCACCGCGCATGCGTCCGAGTTCATCCACTTGCTGGCGCAACATCTCGGCTTGCCGACTCGGCACATCCAGCCCGGCTTCGAGGACGCCTTGCATTACCTGCTGAAAGAGGCGGAAATCCCGCTCAATCTCGACCCCGCCCACGCCGATCTGAAAGATCCGCAGGAACGCCGTAGCCTGGCCGACAAGCTGTCGCGCGGGTTGGACGCGGCGGTGGGCTATGTCCTGCCGATCGCCCGTGATGGCGTCGAGAAGCGATGGAATAGCAGTGACTGGAACTTCCGGCGCGGCCGCCTCTACCTGATCCCGGGCGACTCGCCGATGGGGCTGCGCCTGCCGCTGGACAGCCTGCCCTGGGTTGCCGAAGTGGAACGTGAAACCCCGTGGCCGCTGGACCTGTTCGCGCCGCGGGGCGAGCTTCCGGATGTCTATGGCGAAGTGGCCAGGCGCTTTTCCGAGTTTCAGGCGGAGCAGGAAGCGCATCCGGAAATCCATGCACAAGGCGTGGCGGACGGAGCCATGGACACCGCGCCCACCCCGGCCAAAGTCATCCACACCGCGCTCTGCGTCGAGGCGCGCGGCGGCGTGCTGCGCGTCTTCATGCCGCCGCTGTCGGCGCTGGAACATTATCTGGAACTCATCGCCGCCATCGAAACCGTGGCCGCGAAACAGAACACCCCGATCATCCTGGAAGGCTACGAACCGCCGCGCGACTGGCGCTTGCAACGCCTGATGGTGACGCCCGATCCGGGTGTCATCGAAGTGAATATCCATCCCGCCAGCAACTGGGACGACCTGACCGCCAACACCCGCGCGCTCTATGAGGAAGCCCGCCTGGCGCGGCTGACGACGGAGAAATTCATGCTCGACGGCCGCCACACCGGAACCGGCGGCGGCAACCACGTCACCCTCGGCGGCGCCACCCCGGCCGATAGCCCGATGCTGCGCCGGCCCGACCTGGTGATGAGCCTGGTCACTTACTGGCAGCACCACCCCGGCTTGTCTTACCTGTTTTCCGGCATGTTCATCGGCCCGACCAGCCAGGCGCCGCGCGTCGACGAGGGGCGAGACGAGAAGCTCTACGAACTGGAAATCGCCTTCCAGCAAATGCCGGCCGGGGAGACCACCCAGCTCTGGCTGGTCGACCGCCTGTTGCGCAATCTGCTGGTCGACCTCAGCGGCAACACGCATCGCTCCGAGTTTTCCATCGACAAGCTCTACTCCCCGGACAGCCCGAGCGGCCGCCAGGGCCTGGTGGAGTTCCGCGGCTTCGAAATGCCGCCGCACTGGCAGATGAGCGCCGCACAGATGCTGTTGCTGCGCATCCTGGTGGCGCGCTTCTGGGAAAACCCCTATCGCCACAAGCTGGTGCGTTGGGGCACCGAACTGCACGACCGCTTCATGCTGCCGCACTATGTGCGCGCCGACCTACTCGACGTGGTGCGCGACCTTCAGGAATCCGGCTATCCGTTCCAGGCCGACTGGCTCGACCCGTACATCGAATTCCGCTTCCCGCGCATCGGCACGGTCAAAATCGGCGACATCGAAATCGAACTGCGCACCGCCATCGAACCCTGGCATGTCCTCGGCGAGGAACTCAGCAACGTCGGCACCGCCCGTTTCGTCGACTCCTCGATGGAACGCCTCCAGGTGCGGGTGACCGGGCTGACCGACAGTCGCCACGTGCTCACCTGCAACGGTCGCGGCGTGCGCATGAAATCCACCGGCCGCCACGGCGAATACGTCGCCGGCATCCGTTATCGCGCCTGGCAACCGCCCTCCGCCCTGCACCCCACCATCGGCGTGCATAGCCCGCTGGTGATCGACCTGATCGACACCTGGACCGGCAAGGCCATCGGCGGCTGCGCCTACCACGTCAGCCACCCCGGCGGCCTCAGCTACGACGTGTTCCCGGTCAATGCCAATGAAGCCGAGTCGCGCCGCGTCAACCGCTTCCAGGACTGGAACCACACGCCCGGCCCGCTCAGGGTGCCGCCCGATCTGGCCCGCCTGGCCGAGTTCCTGCCCGCCGGCAGCGGCCTCGTACCGATGGCGCCGCCGCCGGAGGAGGCAACGAATGAATATCCGTACACGCTGGATTTGCGGCGACGGCCAGAGTGAAGTACTGAATAGTGCTATGCGCAACCGTACATTGCCTGTACGCAATATACCGTTATCATGGCCGAGTTAAGTGCGCGCCTGCTCGACCTCGGCCTGATCGAACGGGCGGAGGACGAAACGGTTTTTGTGCTATTCGAAGAGACCGATATTCGTTTTCCGCTGGCGCTCGCCGCTTGAACTCCGACCGTCAGTACTGGGCATGAATCAACTTTCCCTCCACCCCATGCTGAGCCCACCCGAGTATCAGCCGCTGCCCGACGCCTGGGACGAGATGTGGGATGCGGAATCGGGCGTGCGTCCGCATTGGCGCGAATTGGCCACCGGATTGGCGAATCTCGGCGCGCGTGACTGGTCGGCGCGCGGGCAGCGCATCCATCGCCTGCTGCGCGAAAACGGCGTCACTTATCACATCTACAACGACCCGCGCGGCTACTCGCGGACCTGGGAACTGGATCCGATTCCGCTGTTGCTGGATGCGGTCGAGTGGCAGGGCATCGAAGCCGGCCTGGAACAGCGCGCGCGCCTGCTCGACCGGGTCTTGCGCGACCTGTACGGGCCGCAAACTCTGCTCAAGCGCGGCCTGCTGCCGCCGGATCTGATTTACGCCCATGCCGGCTATTTGCGGCCGCTGCTGGGCGCAATGCCGGCGGATCGGCGGCAGCTCACCTTCTATGCCGCCGATCTGGCGCGCGGACCGGATGGCCGCATCTGGGTCATGGGCGATCGCACGCAAGCGCCCTCCGGCGCCGGTTATGCGCTGGAAAACCGCAGCGTGATGGCGCGCACCTTTCCGGAGTTTCTCGAAGACGCCGCCGTCGCCAAACTCAATCCCTGGCTGGAGGCGGTGCGCGGCGCGCTGGGCGGGTTGGGCAATGTAGCGCGCGAGAATGCGCAAGTCGTCGTGCTGACGCCGGGGCCGGCCAACGAAACCTATTTCGAACACGCCTATCTGGCCGCGCGCCTGGGCTACAACCTGGCGCAGGGCGACGATCTGACCGTGCGCGATGGCCGCGTCTGGTTGAAATCGGTGCAAGGCCTGCAGCCGGTCGATGTGATCCTGCGCCGGGTCGACGAGGCATGGTGCGACCCGCTCGAATTGCGCCAGGACTCGCGCCTGGGCGTGGCCGGCCTGGTCGAGGCGGTGCGGCGCGGCAACGTGGCTTTGGCGAATCCGCTCGGCAGTGGCTTGCTGGAGAATCCCGCCTTGATTCCGTTTCTGCCGGTTCTGGCCAAGGCGCTGCTGGGGGAAAAACTGCTGCTGCCCAGTGCCGCCACCTGGTGGTGCGGACAACATCGCGAACGTGAGCATGTGCTGGCGAATTTGCCGCGTCTGGTGTTGAAGCCGATTCATCGCGGCCAGGCCAGCGAAACCGTCATCGGCGCCGACCTCGACCGCAAACAGTTGGCCGCCTGGCGCGCGCGTATCGAAGCCCAGCCGCATCTATTCGTTGGCCAGGAACCCTTGCAACTTTCCACCACGCCGGCCTTGCAAGGGGGAAGGTTGTTGCCGCACAAGGCCAGCCTGCGCGCCTTCCTGGTCAGCCAGGGCGAAGAAGGTTATGCCTCGCTGCCCGGCGGTCTGACTCGCTGTACCAGCGGGCGCCTGCTTTCCAGCCAGAGCGGTGCGCTCAACAAGGACACCTGGATCACCTCCGTGTCCGGGCTGCAGCCGCTGGCGCAATCGACGCCGCAATCGGCAAGCGCCTCGGCCAGCGCATTGGCCAGCAATCGGCGCGAAAGTGAAATCCTCACCAGCCGGGCGGCGGACAACCTGTTCTGGGCCGGCCGTTATCTCGAACGTGCGGAAGCGGTGACGCGTCTGCTGCGGGCGGTGCTGGACGGGCTCTGGGAAGAAGAGACCGCGCCCGGCCTGGAGCCGGTTCTGCACGCGCTGATGCGTCTGATGGGCTATGCGCCGGGCGACTGCGGCGGTAAAGACCGCAGCGATCTGGCGACCTGCGTGCGCGAACTCACCACGCAAAACGAGCGCCCCGGCAACCTCGCGCATACCGTGCGCTGCCTGCTCGGCTGCGCCTACGGCACGCGCGAATACTGGTCAGTGGCGATCTGGCGGCTCCTCGATCGGGTCGAGCGCGACTGGGGGCAGCGGGTTGGCAAACTCGCGCGCAAAGTCGGCGGTGGCCATGAGCGCATCGATCTCTGGCTTGGCCGTCTGGTCGATGCGCTGGCCGGTCTGGCCGGCCTGGCTTCGGAAACCTTGCCGCGCGAGACCGGCTTCCGCTACTTCGACCTCGGTCGCCGCATCGAACGCGGCCTGACGCAATCGACGCTGCTCAGCCAGACCCTGCAATCGCGCCTGAGCGGCGAGGCGGAACGCGAAAGTCTGTCGCTGGTGCTCGCCAGCGCCGACAGCCTGATCACTTTTCGCCGCCGTTACCGCAGCGAACCCTTCCTGGCCGGCGTGCTGGAACTGTTGCTATGGGACAACGAAAGCCCGCGCGCGCTGATTTACCAGATCCACACGGCGCGCCGCCACCTGGCCGAACTGACCCACGTCGGCCAGCGTTGCAACGCCGAGCGGCCGTTGTTCAGCGCCGAAGAACGCATCTACGCCGCCGCAGCGAATATCGAAGACTGGCGTATCGAGGGCCCGGCGCGACCGGCGCTGATCCGCACCCTGGGCGAGATAGCGGGCCATCTCACCGCCGCCTCCGAAGCCATCTCGCTGACCTGGTTCACCCATGTGCAAGAGCTGTATGTCCTGCGCCCGGAACCGCCACGCCCATGAGCCGCTTCCGCATCGAACACCTCAACACCTATCGCTACGCGCATCGTGTCGGCCTCAACTATGGCGAAGCGCGCCTGCTGCCGCGCGCGGCGGCGGGGCAGCGCGTGCTGGAACGCACGCTGGTGATGAATCCCTTCGTCGACGATTACCGCGAGCGCGACGATGCCTTTGGCAACCGCGTGGTCTGGTTCAATCTGCGCCAGCCGCATCAAAGCCTGAGCGTCACCGCATGCAGCCTGATCGAGCGCACGCTGGCGCCGTTGCCCGCGACTTCCCCCGCCTGGAATGCGGTCGTCGAAACTTTGCGGCAGCCTCTGCACGGCGAAACGGACCCGGAATGCGTTGCCGCGCGCGAGTTCTGCCTGCCCTCGCCGCACGCGCCGTTCGAGCCGGCCGCCGTCGAATACGTGCGCATCAGCTTCACGCCAGGCCGGCCGCTACTCGCTGCCGCCGCCGACCTGGCGGCGCGTATCCATGCCGAGTTCGCCTACCGTCCGAATGCCACGGAAATCGACACGCCGATCGCCGAAGTGCTGGCCGAGCGGCATGGCGTCTGCCAGGACTTCGCGCACCTGGTGCTGTCCGGCTTGCGCGGCCTCGGCCTGGCCGCGCGCTATGTCAGCGGCTATCTGGAAACCACGCCGGCTCCCGGGGCGCCCATTCTGCTTGGCGCCGATGCCTCGCACGCCTGGATCAGCCTGTTCCTGCCGAACCACGGCTGGTTCGATTTCGACCCAACCAATGGCGCCGCCATTGGCGAAGGCCACCTCACCCTGGCCTGGGGCCGCGATTACGCCGATGTCGCGCCGCTGAAAGGGGTCGTCTATGGCGGCGGCGCACACAGCCTGGATGTCGGCGTGACGGTGACACGCATGTGTGAGAACTGAAAGAACCTGGTGGGCGCCTCGAAAAAACCGTCAACCCGCGAAAGCGGGTATCCAGGCGGTTGATTTCGATGGGCCAGCAATCCTGGCCCTCAACTGCGGGTGGTGGCTTGTTGTTTCAACGTCCGCAAGGAACAATAAGCTTGCCCTCGCGGTGGCGCAAAACGAAGTAATCATTTCCGGCCGCGCCTGCTCCAATAGAACGGGCGCCGTTTGTGGTGAGCCACTGAGGTCATGACAACCTCATCGCCCTCAATGGAATAGATCACGTTGTACGGAAAACGGCGGAGGATGAATTTGCGAAGTTCATCATCCACAGGACTGCCTATGCTTGGCTGCGACGCCACGATGGCAGCAACGCGATGCACCTCGGCGATGAAGGCAACGCCAAGGCCTGGCGCCTTGTCTTCGTAATAGCGGGCTGATTCACGAAACTCGACATCCGCTTCGGATAGAAACCGAACTTTCATTCGAGATCAGCCAATGCGCGGCGAAAGACCTCTTCGGCTGGAATGGCTTCGCCCTGGCCCGCCCGATAAGCAGCCAGGCGTCGCTTGGCCTCCTCGATCCAGAGTTTCTCTACTTCAACCTCACTCGGCTCGTCCAAGCTGGTCAATAACTGCTCGGCCAATTTTGCACGATCGGCCAGATCGAGTTCTCGGGTGAGGGGTAGGACTTCATTCAAAGTTGTGGACATGATCAATCCTTTTGGATCGGCGGTTTCGAGTCAGGTTTTTTGCGAGCCTGGCAGCCTGTCGGGCTTTGGTCGTCGATAGCGAGAAGCGGCCCCGATGAGCGCAGTTTTTGCCTGATTCGCCGCCGCATAGTCGGACTATGGGGCAAGAAGCAGGTGAAAAATGGGCCGTCGCGGTCGTTTCGCAGCCGACGATGCCAAAGTCCGACAGGCTGCTGGAGCATTTTATTCGCAAAGTCGGCGGCGGCCATGAGCGCATCGATCTCTGGCGCGGCCGTCTGGTCGACGTGCTGGCCGGCCTGGCTTGGGAAAATCACTTTTCGCCGTCGTTACCGCGGCGAACCCTACCTGGCCGGCGTGCTGGAACTGTTGCTGTGGGATAACGAAAGCCCGCGCCGAAAGCCCGCGCGCGCTGATTTACCAGATCCACACGGCGCGCCGCCACCTGGCCGAACTGGCCCACGTCGGCCAGCGTTGCAACGCCGAGCGGCCGGTGTTCAGCGCCGAAGAACGCATCTACATCGCCGCCGCCGAAGCCATCTCGCTGACCTGGTTCACCCATGTGCAAGAGCTGATTGCCCTGCCCCCGGAACCGCCACGGAAGGGTGCGCCGTGCGCACCGATTCATCTTCCGTGAGGACGGCATCGCCTGGGACACGCCCCATGGTGCGCGCGGCGCACCCTACTCGATGAGATGAATCTACCGCGCCACCTCTGCCGCTCGCGCCGCGTCGTCCATCGCGCGCAATCCTTCTTCCACGCCAGCGGCATGGGTCAGGCGAGCGACGTTGTCTTTGGTGAAGAAGCCCTGGAAGTCGCCGAAGCGCTGCACGTATTCGATGATCAGGCTGGAATACTCGGAAGCGCTGGAGAAAATCTGTTTCAGGCCTGCTTCTTCGCTGCCGATCACGTCGAGCAGGAAGTTCTGGCCGCAATCGCGTAGCGCTTGCACCACATAGTCAATATTGGCCTTGAGGTTGTCGCCCTCGCCGGTGTGGCCGTCGTTCACCGCCACCGCGATATGGTGCAGGCGCGGGCCATAGTTGCGCACGAAGGCTTCGGTGGGTGAGGGCAATTGCAGCAGGTGATTGACGAAATAGGGGTGGTTGGCGGCGGTGAACACCTTGGCCGGGCATTCCAGTTCGTTGTCGTGGTGCACGCTCTTGGTGACGTTGGTCGATGAGTTCTGCTCCTTGATGTCATAAGAGCCCCAGTAGTAGTAGCTAGTCAGCGTGAGGTATTCGAGGATGGCGGCTTCGCGGTTCTGGCTGTAGACGCGGGTGGCGAGGTGGTCGATGGGCAACAACATCTTGTCCAGGCCGAGTTTTTTCTGCACTGCTTTGGCTGCCTCATAAGCCGCCTGCACGTCTGGACGGATGCTGGACAGGCCCAGCGGGTAGACCCGGATGTGGTGTTCCGGCCGTTCCCAGTAGCCGACGATGTTGTGCGTGTAGGGGCTGGGTTTCACCACGACCATGTTGCCGGGCAGCTCCAGCTTGCGGATCTGATCCTGGTTGAAGAAGCGCACGTCACGCGATTTCTGCAGTTCAACCACGTCATGCAGGCTGGTGACGCGGAAGACTTCGCCCATGTAGCGCGAGTTCGGTTTCTGCGCGCCGATCGGGTAGACCTCGTTCAGGCTGCGGAAGATGCCGCGCGTGTTGGGGTCTTTCACTTCTCTCACCAGCACGTCCGGGGCGTTCATGTCGATGCGCAAAACGTGGGTGAAGTGGCTTTCCGATTCCAGCGTGACCAGGTAGTGATACGGCGTCATCAGGCACAGCTCGCCGACATAGGCGAGGGAGTGCCCCGGTTCGACGGTAATCATCAGGGCGTCGATCTGCCGGATCATCCCGGTGAGGCCGCCACGGTCGCGCTCCTCCAGCAGTTGCACGAGGAATTCCTCGAAGAAATCGGAATTCAGTTTGTCGCCGTAGCGGGGGAAATCGAGGGAGAGAGGGATCATTGCGCCAGGCTCTGTTCCTGCATCGTGGCGGGCTGATACAGGTAGAAATATTTGCGCGAGATGGCGTCGTGCAGATTTGCCAGGTCAGCCTGGATCTGGTCGAGGTGTTCGTGCAGCACGGCGGGCGAGACATCGTCGAAACGCATCGCTTCCAGGCGTCTCCAGGCGATGCGGGCGGTTTGCAGCGGGGCGTGGGAGTCGATCAGCACGGACAAGGCGTCTTCGATTTCGCTCAGGCAATGCGTCACGGTGCGCGGGAAGTGCGAGTCGGTGAGCAGGTATTTCGCAACCCGCGGGCCTTCCACATGCACACCGACGTGCTGGCGATACATCTGGTAAGCCGACAAGGCGTTGAGCGTGCTCATCCAGAGGCGTTCACGCGCCATGTGCGCCATGTCGGAAGTTCCGTCGGTGGGCAGGTTGACCGCCGAGTTGACGTCGATGATGCGCGTGGTCATGTCGGCGCGTTCCAGGCTGCGGCCCAACTTGAGGAACTGGTAGACCAGGTCATGGCTCATCGAGCCGACCAGCAGCCCGATCACCGATTGGCGTCGTTCAATGATGCCGTTGAGCACTTCATAGCGCTGGCTGCGGCTATGGGTGGCGCGTGCGGCGTTATCGCGGCTGTAGAGGTAGAGACCGTTGATGCGCTCCCAGATTTCCATCGGCAGCACCTCGCGGAAGGTGCGGGTGTTCTCGCGCGCGCTGTGGATGCTGGCCAGGATGGAGCCGGGATTGCGCTCGTCCATGATCAGAAACCGCATGATGTCGGCTTCGTTGGCGGCGGCGTAATGCTGGTTGTAGAGGGCGTCGAGGCCGGCCACCTTGAGCAGCGTATCCCAGCCGAAGGAGGCGCCGCGCGGCAGGTCGAGCAGCACCTGGGTGGTGCTGTTGATGAAACGCGCGGTGTTCTCGGCGCGTTCGAGATAACGCGCCATCCAGTAAAGACTTTCAGCGACTCGGGAAAGCATGATTCAACTCCGCTTGGGTAGGGTGCGCCGTGCGCACGTCGGGACGGTGGTCCGGCGGGTTTCATTCCTCGACATCGACGATCCAGGTGTCTTTGGCGCCGCCGCCTTGCGATGAATTCACCACCAGCGAACCGGCTTGCATCGCCACCCGGGTCAGGCCGCCGGTGGTGCAGTAGAGCTGGTCGGACTGGAGGATGAAGGGGCGCAGGTCGAGGTGGCGCGGCTCCAGGCGGCCGTCGATCAGGGTCGGCGCGGTGGATAGCGCCAGCGTCGGTTGCGCCATGTAATTACGCGGATTGGCCTTGATCAACGCGGCGAACCGGGCGCGTTCTTCTGGTGTGGCGCGCGGGCCGATCAACATGCCATAGCCGCCGGATTCGTTGGCCGGTTTCACCACCAGTTTGTCCAGGTTGGCCAGCACGTAGTCGCGCTCTTCCTCGACCATGCACAAGTAGCTGGGCACGTTGGGGATGATCGCCTCCTCGTCCAGGTAGTACTGGATCACCTTGGGGATGAAGGCATAGACCACCTTGTCGTCGGCCACCCCGGCGCCGGGCGCGTTGGCGATGCCGACATTGCCGGCGCGCCAGGCGCGCATCAGGCCTTTGACGCCGAGCGTGGAATCGGGCCGGAAGACTTCCGGATCGAGGAAATCGTCGTCGATGCGGCGGTAGATCACATCGACCCGGCGCAGGCCGGAGATGGTCTTCATGTAAACACAGTCGTCCTTTTGCACCACCAGGTCGCTGCCTTCGACCAGGAAGGCGCCCATTTTCTGCGCCAGGTAGCTGTGCTCAAAAAAGGCCGAGTTGAAGATGCCCGGCGTCAGTACCACCACCACCGGCCGCGTTCCCGTGCGCGGCGACAGCGCGGCCAGGGTGTCATGGAGGCGGGCCGGATAATCGTCCACCGGAAGAATGACGGAGGCCTGGAACAACTCGGGAAACAAACGCTTCATCAATTGCCGGTTTTCCAGCATGTAGGAAACGCCGGATGGCACGCGCAGATTGTCTTCCAGCACATAGACCGTGCCGTCGCCATCGCGCACCAGATCAGTGCCGCAGACGTGCGCCCAGACGCCAAAACGGGGCGTCATGCCCCGGCATTGCGTGCGAAAGTTTTTTGACCCCGCCAGCATTTCGCTCGGGAACACCCCATCCTTGACGATGCATTGCTCGTTGTAGAGGTCGTCAATGAATAGATTCAAGGCGCTGAGCCGCTGTTTCAGGCCGGCTTCGATGCGAGTCCATTCTTTCTTCGCCATCACGCGCGGGATGATGTCGAACGGCCAGGCGCGGTCGATGTTGCCGGCTTCGCTGTAGACCGTGAAGGTGATGCCGGTGGTCATGATGGCGGCGTTCACGGCTTGTCTGCGCTCTTCCAGGCCAGCCGCGTCGAGCGCGTCCAGGTGTTCGAACAAGGCGCGCGCGGCGGCGCGCGGCTGGCCGTTCGCGGCGATCAATTCATCGAAAAAATCGCCTGATGCGTAATCCTGGATCAAAGTATTCATGGCATACGCTCCTGTTTATGGTCTGTTCTTCGCAAGGACCGTGCCAGTCATGGCCGATCTCCAAAATGGCGGCTCGCCTGCTATGCTCAAGCCGTTTTTCGATGAGGAATCGACTGTGACTTACTGTGTAGGCATGCTGATGGACGCCGGCCTGGTGTTCCTTTCCGACACCCGCACCAATGCCGGCGTCGACCAGATCAACACCTTCCGCAAGATGAGCGTGTTCGAGCAACCCGGCGAGCGCATCCTGGTGCTGCTCTCGGCCGGCAACCTGGCGATTACCCAGGCGGTGGTCAGTCTGCTCCACGAGCGCCAGGCCAAAGAAGGCGAAAGCCTGCTCAACGCGCCCAATATGTTCGAAGCCGTGCGCCATGTTGGTGACTGCTTGCGCGAAGTGCACCGGCGTGATGCGGCATCGCTGCGAGCCTTCGGCATCGACTTCAACGCCAGTTTTCTGCTCGGCGGCCAGATCACAGGCGAAGCGCCGCGCCTGTTCAACCTCTATGCCGCCGGCAACTTCGTCGAAGCCAGCATCGACACGCCGTATTTCCAGGTGGGCGAATCGAAGTATGGAAAACCCATCCTGGATCGCATCTTCACCTGGGGCAGCCCGCTGCAAGAAGCCGCCCAATGCGCCCTGATCTCGATGGACTCGACCTTGAAATCCAACCTCTCGGTGGGCATGCCGCTCGATTTGATGTGCTATCCACGCGACAGCTTCAGCGGCGAACGATGCCTGCGCATCGGCAGCGATGACCCCTATTTCAAATCCCTGCACGAAGCCTGGGGAGCACGCATCAAGCAGGCGTTCGCGGGACTGCCGGGTCTTAATTGGGAACAGTGCGCTTCGCTTTGAAGTTGGCGGGGGAGGCGGTTTTGCCATGGCAACGGCTAAATCTGTTTCACCTTGATGTTCAAGGTCTGGATGCGATAGGCGATTTGCCGCGGCGTCATGTCCAGCAATCTTGCCGCCTTGGCCTGCACCCAACCGGCTTGTTCCAGGGCGGCGATGACGCGTTCGCGTTCGTCCAGATTGGGGTCGTCCAGGTCCACGGCCCGCATGGCGCCACGGCTGAGGCTGACCTGTTCCTCGATACCGGTGAGCAGGATGGCGTCGCGGTCGATGATTTCGGCTTCGGTCAGCACGGCGGCGCGTTCCAGGCAGTTTTCCAGTTCGCGCACATTGCCGGGCCAGGGGTAGTGCATCAGCACCCGCAGCGCCGCGTCGGTCAGGTTCAGGGGGCGCGCCTGTTGGCGAGCGATCTTGTCGACCAGGAAGCGGGCGATGTCGGGAATGTCTTCCAGGTGCTCGCGTAGCGCCGGCAGGGTGATGGGCATGACGTTGAGGCGGTAATACAAGTCCTCGCGGAAGCGCCCGGCTTCGACTTCGCCTTCCAGGTCGCGGTGGGTGGCGGCGATGACGCGCACATCCACCTTGATGGTGCGATTGCCGCCGACCCGCTCCAGTTCGCCTTCCTGCAGCACGCGCAGCAGTTTCGACTGAAACGCGGCGGACACCTCGCCGACCTCGTCGAGGAACAAAGTGCCACCGTCGGCCTGCTCGAAGCGGCCGCGGCGCTGGTTCATGGCGCCGGTGAAAGCGCCTTTTTCGTGGCCAAATAATTCCGACTCAAGCAGGTTTTCCGGCAGCGCGGCGCAGTTGAGTTTGACGAAGGCCGCGCGGCCGCGCGGCGAGTTGTAGTGGATGGCGTTGGCGATGAGTTCCTTGCCGGTGCCGGTTTCGCCGCGAATCAGTACGGTGGTGTTCCACTTCGCCACCAGCCGCGCCTGTTCGAACACTCGCCGCATCGGCTGGGTGTGGCCGATGATGTTGTCGAAGCCGTATTGCCCGCGCACGGTGCGGCGCAAGGTGTCGCGTTCCTCGGTGAGTTCCTGGCGTTCCTTCTGGATATCGGCGGACAAACGCACGGCCTGGCCGATCAGGTTGGCCACCATCTCCATGAACTGGGTGTATTCGTCGAGCAAGGCTTTGGCCCCTTCAGCGGTCTGCGCCGCGAGCACGCCGACCACTTGGCGGCCGCTGCGGATAGGCACGCCGACGAAGCCGCGTTCCGGGTCGTAGAGGTTCAGCTTGCCGAGGAAGCGCGGTTCGTCGGCGATGCGTTCCACGGCGATCGGCTCGCCCTCTTCCAGAATCATCCCGACCACGCCCTCGCCCGGGCGGTAGCGCACATCCTCGGTGAAGATGCCGGCCAGGCCGTGGGCGACGGAAACCTGGAGTTCGCCTGACTCCGGTTCCACCAGGCTGACCATGCCGCGTTCCATGCCAACGCCGTCGTGCAGCACGCGCAATACGGCGGTCAGGGTTTCCTTGAGGTCGAGCGAGCGCGAGAGCACCTGGCTGACTTGGTACAGCGTCTCCAGTTCGGTGCGCAGGAGTTCGTGTTCTAGTTCCAGGTCCAGGCTCATGTCGCGCTCCCCGTGCGCCGCGCTGGCAGTTGCACGCGCACCCGGCAACCGTCGCGGATGTCCGGGTCGACGTCGATCAGGCCACCGTGGCGGGCCACGGTGTCTTGCGCCATCGAAAGGCCCATGCCGAGATGGCCGCGCTCCGCGCCCTTGGTGGTGAAGAACGGTTCGAACACCTTGTAGCGCCATTCGGCCGGGATGCCGGGGCCCGTGTCTTCCAGGATGATTTCGACATGGTCAGGGTGGGGCAGGGTGAGTCTTTTCCAACATGGTATGAGTCTGAACGGTAGAGCGTATTTCCATCGAGGAATGAGTCTGAACGGTACA